>JBJXFK010000084.1:0-22403 GCA_046155505.1 Phycisphaerae bacterium | reverse complement strand
CTCCGCCGCGTCCGCCAGGTCGTATCCCCAGGGGGAAAAAAGACTCGCTTCCTCGATCAATTTCTCCGTCAACAACGCCAAAAACAACTTCCCGTGCAGCCACGCGCGAGCGCTCGCATCGCTCTGTTTGGGCAAACGCCCAAACCCCATCAGCGACTTCAGCCGCTTGAACGTCAACTCGATCTGCCAACGCAGCCGATACAACTCCATCACCGACTCGGCCGAATGCTCCGACTCCGGCAGCGACGTCCAAACAAACGTGTATTGCGCCGCCTCCGTCGCCGCGGCCGAGAGCGTGCGCTGCTGCCGTGAGCAGCGACGCTTCAATCGCTCTTGCGCCTTGCGCGCCGCGATCGCGCCGCGCTTGATCGCCACCAGTCGCCCCGCCACACGACCGGTCCCGGTATGCACCCACGCCGGCCAAGCGCGAACCTCGCCCACCCGCAGCGCGCGCAGCCGCGACAAAATGTTCACTCGCCGCCCGCCTTGACCGAACAGCGGCAGCATACGCAGATTGATTCGCACCAGCACATCGCCGCCCGCGCTGCAGACGTGCGCCACTCCCGGCGGCCGGCCATAAGCGCGATCGCCCAGCAGTAAATCGCCGGGCTCTACCGGCACGCCTTGAAATCGCTCGCCCTGAGCAGGCGTCGTGACTTGAAAGTAATCGCAGCGCAGATCGGCCAGATTCAGCGAGAAATGCACGCGCCAGAGACTGCCGGTTCGCCCCGGCTCGTTGACTGTGGTCGCATCGACGGCGCGCACCCGCCGGCCCTTCACCGCCGGTGCGGGTCGAGCTTGCCGCCACAACTGTTCGGCCAGCCAGCGCAGCCACTCTTCGGATGAGCGCAAGCGTTTGAAAAGTGCGACGGCGGAGATACTGGCCCATCCATGACTGCGAATTCGCGCGGCGGCTTCGATCAACGAGCAGCCTTCGGCGAGATGGACGAGCAGGCAGCGCAGGAGCGTGCCGGGGTCGCGCATGCCGCGTGCGCGTCGCATCGCGCCAAGCGAGCGAGCGGCGGCCTTCCAGCCGACCGGGAAATGGCGTTTCAGGAGTTTCCATTCGTCCGCTCTGGTTGTGCCTTCCATGGCGTTCATGCATCGAAGGCTACCGCACCGACCGCAAACTGGCCATCCTTAAGTTAACGCTTATGGGGCGATGCCCACCCTACGCGCTCAGGGCTGGATGGCCGCCTCGACACGCGGGGCGTCTATCACGTCACTATCGATCAGCGATATGTAACGGATAACCAGCGGGCGCAGTGGGCGGTCTTTCTCGTTGGTCGCCTGCTCGTTGATGGCTTGCAACGTGCGCAGACTCTCATCGTCGCGGGCGG
Source organism: Phycisphaerae bacterium (assembly GCA_046155505.1). Classification (GTDB taxonomy): domain Bacteria; phylum Planctomycetota; class Phycisphaerae; order UBA1845; family Fen-1342; genus JBJXFK01. The sequence continues at coordinate 21,063 of JBJXFK010000084.1, read as the reverse complement.
TGCCGACGATGGTGTACTTGCGATCGAGCTCTTCGAGTCGAGCGAGCGAGATGAAAAACTGACAACTGGCCGAGTTCGGGTCGCTGCCGCGCAGGGCCATCGCGACCGTGCCGGTCTCGAACGGCTGGCTCGAAAACTCGGCACCGAAGAAGCGACCGTCGGGCCGCGTACCGTTGCTGGCAGCGGTCGGCGAGCCGCCTTGCACGATGTAGTTGGACACGAGCCGATGAAACGTCAGCCCGTCGTAGAATTTCTGTCGCACCAACTCCAGGAAGTTTTCAACATTGCGCGGGGCCGTGTCGTATGCCAATTGAATATTGATCTTGCCCAGATCGGTCACCAGAATCGCAGCCTTGCGCGGCTCCGTACGCAGCTCAATCGTCGCCGCCGAGATCTTGCCGCCGAGCGGCTTCCACTCGACCTTGTGCGTGCCGGAGTATCGCATCAGCTTGCCGATGCCGCGCAGGTCGACTTCGACGCCGACACTTGATCGAGCTGCGAGCCGCAACGTGCCCGCGGTGCCCTCGATCGGCGACGGCGGCCGGAGAACGGTCGGCTTGTCGATTTCGTAAGAAACGACCAGCGAAGGATCGCTCGCTTCGCCAAAAACCAGATTCAGCGGCAGCGTGACTGATTGATCGGCGGCGTCGCGAATGACGGGAATGTCGACGATGTCGTCACCAGTGTTGATGAGCGAAAAACGCACGCGCAGCGGCTGGGCCGGCGTATGCACATTGCGGTCGGCGACCATCTCAGCCCGCACATGCTCAAACGGATTGGGCTTCGTGGAATCCTGCCCAGCGCACATGCCCACAGGCCATGCCAGCGCAACGATCATCAGCGCGAGTCGCGCGAAATGAGATGGAAGAGTGGTCAGTCGCATCCGGTCCCACAGCTTGATACACGCGAGGTGCGAATCGGTTGCGGCTGCCCGCGTGACCCGTTCGCGTCAGACTACCGCCCGAAGTTCCAAGTGTAGCACGCCCTCAATCGCGCGAATAGTCTGCAAGGCCTCGGCACTCGGACGCTCATCGAGCGCGATCGTACACCACGCCGCCCTGGCACCGACAAAAACGCGACTCGTGATTTCTTCGGCGTTGACGCCATCGGCCCGAACCGCGTCCATGATGCTGGCCATCACGCCCACCGCGTCGCGCAGCCGCAGGACAAGCTGCCAGGTCGCGGGACTGCGTTCGAGTAAATTGACGCAGTTCGCAACGGTGCCACTGACCAGAAACTGCCGCACGACGGATACAACTTCGGTGGCGATCGAGTGCTTCGCGTGGCGGCTGCGGTCAGCAAGCCGGAACGTCGCGAGCACATCGGGCCGCTCGGCCAGCGGGCAGCGCACGCGCTCGGTCTCGCGCGGCGAGAACAAATCGAGCGCCACGCGAATGTGACGGCGGTCGATCGCGTCGGCAATCGCGCTCTCCGAGATCGCGGCCGGCACGCCGATGTGGACGAACGCGGCCCGCTCGCGCATCGCACCGAGCAACTCGGCATCGGCGCGCAACTCTTCGCCTTCGTGCGGCGGGGCATAGACGATCACCGCGTCGCTGCGCGCGGCCAGCTCACGCGGCCAATTCACGAATTGCACCGACTCGTCGTCGGTCGCCTGCTCGCCGCTGAGCGACGGCGACCAACTGAGAATCTTCATGCCGAACGCCCGCGCTCGCGCGGCGATTTCGCGTTGCGTGGGGCCGTAACCGACGAGGCCGAGCGTCGCCCCGGCGAGACCGTGCGCATCGGCGACTTCATCGCGCTGGGTCGCGTTGCCGCTGCGGGCCGCGGCGATTGCGTCGGGCAGGCGGCGGTCCAGCGCGAGCAGCAGGGTGAAGGCCATCTCGGCGACGGCGACGGAATCTCTGTTCGGACAGCGGACGACGAACACGCCCTGCGCGGACGCCTCTTCGATCGCGATGTTGGTCACGTCGGTGCCGGCGCGGAGGATCATTTGCAGTTGCCGCTGGGCGTGCAAGACTTCGGCAGTCACGCGATTGCGGCGAACGACCAGGATGTTCACGTCGCGAATGGCCGTGACGAGTTGTTCGGTGGTGATGGTCGGTGCGACGATGACATCGCTGCCGAGCGCTTGCAGCTCTTCGATCGCGAACTCGGGCAGCTTGCAGGCAACGAGAATCTTCACAACGTGACTCGCGCGAGACAGGGGCGACGATCGGCCGAGCGGCTCGTTCGGGTCGCCTGAACGCATTAGACCCGCAACGGGGCGGATTCTCAATCGCGCTGGAGACGAGCCGCAGGCATGGAGCACCGCGGTTTCTTAGGAGCACCGCGGCCCTCCGCGGTTTTGTGGAGCTGCCGCCCTCGGCTGCTTTCTTCGCGCGAGCACGCTACCCCGCTCGCTCGCGCTCGGCGTTCGGCTCAGCGGCACCGGTCCCTCGCATTCTCGGAGCGGTTTGCGATTGCTCCAGCCGCTGCCGCATCGCTTCAGCCATGACAATGCTCGCCGCGTGCGAGAGCGAGAGCGACGACGCTCCCGGCTTACTGGGAATCGTCAAAAACCCGTCGCAGATCGACCGCACCGCACCGCTCAGCCCGCGTTTTTCGCCGCCGATGGCGAGGAGCACGCCCTGCGCGAGATTTCGCTCGTACATTGTCCGCTTGGCGGCGGCGATGCAGCCGTACAGTAGCACGCCGCGCTTGCGAATCGCGACGAGCGGCTCGATGTCGTCGATCTGCACGAGCGGCAACCGCTCGTATGCACCCGACGCCGGCCGCGCGACCTCGACCGTATCGAAATCCCACAGATGTTTCTTGATCAGTACAGCATGAACGCCGAGCGCGTCGGCGCTGCGCAGCGTAAAGCCGAGATTGCGTGCGTCATCGACGCCTTCGAGCAGCACAAGCAGCGGCGGCTCGCGCTGGCGGTCGAGCGTGTCGAGGAGATCGAGCAACTCGGCGGTCGTCGTACGCGGCTTTGCCGAGCAAATCGCGATCACGCCGCCGTGGGTTGTGCCGTGGGCGAGTGCGTCGAGTTCGGCGTTGTCGGCGTAGCGGATGGGCACGCCACGCGCCTCGGCGGCTTGCAACACGTCCTGCAATTTTTCGGCGTGCATGCCGTGGCGGATGAGAATGGCCTGGAAGCGGCGGTGATGCGCCTGTAGCGCGGCGAGAACAGAGATGCGGCCTTCGAGGTGCTCCATTGGGGCATGAGACAGCACGAGCGGCGGCGCGGCAACTCGCATTTGCAGCGCGTAGGGTGGGCATCGCCCGCCGTTTGGTTGGTATTCGAAAAAGCGGCGATAAGGTGTGGTGTCGGCGTTGGGTGCCACGCCGACGGCCGTTCGCGTCAGCATGCGTCTGCGGCGGCGGTTTACTCTGCTCGCTCGCGTTCGGGGTTCGGATGCTAACGTTGACCGCCTCGCGCCAGCGATCCGAACGCGACGCGCGAGCGAGTGCTGGCGAGCGGAGCGAGCTGTCGCACACGCACGCCGCGACGGTGTAAACTTCCGTCAGCAATGAACCCAAACGCCGACCCACGCTCGCTGTTCATCTCATTTTTCGACCACGACCCCGAGCGGCTCGCGGCGATCATCGACTTCGCGGCGCGCTTGAAAGCACACGACGGGCCGGCCCTCGAACGTGCCCGCGCGCACATTTCCGACCGCATTCTCGGCATGGTGTTCTTCAACCCGTCGCTGCGCACCCGAACCTCGTTCGAGGCCGCGATGCTCCGCTTCGGCGGGCACGCGATTTGCCTGAATGTCGGCGGCGATACATGGCAGCTTGAACATCGCGACGGTGTGGTGATGAACGAGGGAGCGGCCGAGCACATTCGCGAAGCAGCCCCGGTGCTGTCGCGCTATTGCGATGCGCTCGCGGTACGTACGTTCGCGCAGCTCAAGAGCGCGGCGGAAGACGAGCAGGACGCGCTCATGCGGGCATTCGCCGCGCAAGCGACGGTGCCGCTGATCAATATGGAATCGGCGACCGAGCATCCGTGCCAGGCGCTGGCCGACTGGTTGACCGTGCGTGAGCGATGCGGGACGACCGCGAGGCGTCGGTTCACGCTCACGTGGGCGCCGCAGGCGAAGGCCGTGCCGATGGCCGTGCCGAATTCGGCGGTGCTAATGTCGGCGGCGGCGGGAATGCAACTGACGATTGCGCATCCGCCGGGTTATGACCTGAGCCCGCGCGTGCTTGACGAGACGAGGCGGCTCGCCGCGCAGACCGGCGGCAGCGTCGAACTGACCCACGATCAACGCGCGGCGTGTCGCGATGCGGAAGTCGTGTACGTGAAGAGCTGGGGCGCGGCGCAGTTGTACGGCAAGCCCGGCGAGCAGAACGCGAGCTTCGCACAACACGCCGACTGGATGGTGACGCCGGCGCACCTCGCCACCGATCGGACGATTCTGATGCATTGTCTGCCGGTGCGGCGCAACGTTGTGATCGCCGATGCGGCCCTCGACGACCGGCGCTGTGTGGTTGTCGATCAGGCGGAGAATCGGCTGTGGGCGCAGGCTGCGGTGCTGGCGGAAGTGCTGCGTTAGCGGAAATCGCGTCGCGTAGCGTTCGGAGCTCTGTGACCGATGGCGGCAGCGCCACAAACTCGGGTGTCATGCCGACGGCCGTTGGCGTCGGCATGCCTTGAAGAAAGCAGCCGAGGGCGGCTGCTCCACATTGCCCTGCAAGCAAGCGAGAAAACACGCGGCGGGCGACCCGAAAGCCGCCCGCCGCGCCATCCAAACCAACAACCGTCCAACGTGCGTTCGCGACTTACTCTTTGCGCCCGCCCGGCTTCAGCTTTCGCAGCAACTCCGCCGAGATCACCTCGCCCGGCACGCGTTTCATCTCTTCCACCTGCATGAGCCGAGTTGCGTCGAAATCGTTTATGCGCTCGTCAAAGCTCGCCTCGATCTCGCCGCCGTGGGCGACGTTCGTGATGCGGATTTTCTCGATGCCGTCCTTGCCGATCGTCACCTCAAAGATCGCCTTCGAAAAAATCTCGTCGATCAAGTCGTCTTGCCGACCCTGCCATGTGAACAGTTGGAACACTTCGCCCGTGCGGCCTTGATAGTCCGACGCACGCAGCACCATTCGCCCGCCGTCGAGGTGCTCGACCTCGATCACTGCCGCTTTTTGCTCCACCGCGCGCACGAGCTTCGAAAACTTTTCGCGATCCGCCAGGCCGATGACATTCAGATTCGCCGTAAACCAGACCGCCTTGCCGCCGAGCCGCCGTTGCCGATCGACGTATGCGCCCGCCTTCGCTGCCTCAACCAGCGGCGCGAGCAGATTCGCATCGGGATTGCGTTCCGCAAAATCCTCCGCGAGCCGCGTGAGTTTCAGATAGCTCCACGCTCCGGTCGGCGAGCTGACAAACGTGTGCTCGTGGTCGCTGCCTTCCATGTCCCACTGGATCGAAAAGTCGGGTTCGTCATAGCCGAACGGCACGTTTTCGTTGCGCGTCTGAATCCGCGCCGACTCGAGTTCGCCCGACTCGTTCATGGCCACGTGCGCCGTCAGGTTCAGCCGATAGTGCTTCCAGACCACGTCGCGAAACTCGATCCGCGCCAGGCGCAGCCGCTCGATCGCGCTGCGGGCCTCGGCGAAAATTTGCGCCGCGCTGGCCACGCTCGGCGACTGGGCCAGCATGGTGAACACGATCGCGGCCGCAGCCGCAATCCCAAATCCGCCCGTCACGAACAGCTTTCGTAGCATCGTGCGATTCCTCCGGCGCGTCGCACCGCCGGAGCTGCCGCCTGTCCAGCGAGCGACTTGCTCGTCGCTCGGCTCGGCGGGAAGCGGCACCTGATGACCGATGCGGTCAAAGTTGCGTTCCAGCATGCGTTCATCGCGCGTCATGTCGTTCTCCAGAAAATTTCGCCCGAGCGAACGTCGCCTAGGCATCGGTCGCAGACCTCGGACAAGGGCACCACTACGAAGCTTCGTTTGGATCCAGATGAGAGAGCAGATCACGCATGGCGCGGCGGGCGCGATACAGCCGCCCCTCCACCGCGCGCACCGTTATGTTCAATTCGCGGGCGATGTCATCCTGACGCTCGCCGCGAAAGTGAGTTCGAATCAGCAAATCCTGATCGTCGGCGGGCAGCAGCGTGAGTGCGAGCAATATCTGCTCGCGCGTTTCGCTGCGCTGCAAAAACTCGCTCGGCAATTCCTCGCGGTCGAGCACTTCGGCCAGCTCGGCCGCGATCGCCGCGTCGGCCATCGGGCGTCCGCGCCCGGGTCGAGTCAGCGTTCGCCAGTACCGGCGCACCAGATTTCGGGCGACGCCGCGCATCCACGCTTCGGCGTCGCCCGCTGCTGAAATACCGCTGCCTGCGTCGCGCGAAATTTCCAGCCAGAGTTGCTGCATCAGGTCGTCGGCGGCGGCGTGGTCGTGATCCAGCCGCACGACCACATATCGATACAACCCGCGAGCGGCAGCCTGAAAAACAGCCAGCAAATCGGCATGTTTCATGGGCGCCGGCGGCAGTGGCGGGTTCCCGTCAGCCGCGCGGCTCTCGATATCCCCCTGAAACAACATGCCGTCTCCGATGCACTCAATTCGACCGCGTAGACATCGATGGGTCGCTCGTGACCCGGCTCACCCCATGAAAAGTTTCGGCGATTTTTCGGTCGCGGCGCGGCTCTGCCGACCACCTGCCGGCTCATGCAAGGCGGGGCGATTCGACCGACATTCACGATCGTACTTCTGAATGCGCAACCAATGTGGCGGAAATTCGTTATCAGCCCGGGTAGAATGTCAGCGGCAGTGTTCAACTCATCATCGGGCCGTTCGACGTAACTGCCGACGTTCGTTGGCCGCCGGAGATTATCTATCATGCTCCTCTGGGCACTCAGAGCCATCTTTATCGTCATGATCGCCGCCGTCGCGTTCTCCGCGGTCGGGGACGAGGGTTCCGAAACGCAACTCCGCTTCTGGTTCATGGTGTCGGCGATTTTCGTCGGCCTCGTGCTCATCTCGGTCGATGTCGTGCTGCCCCGCAAGTCGCTCGCCGCCCTGTCGGGCGCGTTTCTCGGCCTCGTGGTCGGCATGGTCGCGGCGTGGGGACTCGGCCTCGTTGTCGATCTGCTCGCCGAGGCTTTCATGGCGACGCACTTCGAACCCAACAACCCGACGCTCAAGGCGACCAAACTGCTGCTGGGCCTGGTCTGTTGTTATCTGTCGATGAGCTTTATCCTGCAGACCAAGGACGACATCCGCTTTGTCATTCCCTACGTCGAGTTCGCCAAGCAGACGCGCGGCGCGCGCCCGCTGATCCTCGATACGAGCGTGATCATCGACGGTCGCGTGGCCGACATCTGCGACACAGCGATTATCGATTCGGCCCTCATCATCCCGCGCTTCGTGCTGCAAGAATTGCAGACCATCGCCGACAGCAACGACAAGCTCAAACGCAATCGCGGTCGCCGCGGCCTCGACATGCTGAACAAGCTGCAAACCAACGACAAGGTCGAGATCAAGATCAGCGACGCACGCCTGCCCGCCGGCGAGGACACCGGCGACGTCGATCAGATGCTCGTCGCGCTGGGCAAGAAGATGGACGGCCGCATCGTCACCAACGACTACAACCTCAACAAAATCGCGCAGCTTCGCGGCGTGACCGTGATCAATATCAATGACCTGGCCAACGCGCTCAAGCCGGTGGTGATGCCGGGCGAAACGATGACCGTGCGCATCATCAAGCCGGGCGAGGAGCAGGGTCAGGGCGTCGGCTATCTCGAAGACGGCACGATGGTCGTGGTCGAAAACGCCCGCGATCGCGTGAACGAAGAAATGACGCTGACCGTCACCAGCGTGCTGCAAACCTCGGCGGGCCGCATGATTTTTGGGCGTCCCGAGGGCACGGCGGCCGCCCCGCGCCGCCCGCAGCGGCGGTTTTCGCCGAGCGAAGGCGCGCCGTCGTAGTTCGGGGGATCGCGCCAACGCATTGCGTGAGCCGGCGAATGGTGCGCGTAGCCCATCCAACGACATGCCGGCGCAACGGTCGACGGCATGGCGCCGAACGTCGCACCCCGCACGCTTCGGAAACTCACGCGCTGATCATTCGAATTCACGAAATCTTCATGGAGTTTCGTGCGCGCACGGCGGAGAATCGTCCGCTCGGCTGTTGTTCGAGATGGTGTGTGCGACATCTGGCGTTTCTGGATGTCCCGGTCAATTCAATGCACGCATCATGCAACAAGGGGTGGATTCATGCTTCGCTATGCACTCGCAGCATCAGCACTCGGCCACGCTTCGGCGACGGCCGCCGCGCAGCCGTTCAATGTGCGCGCCTGGTACGCCGACGGGCAGGTGTTCGTCGTCTGGCAATTCCCAGCCCCGCCGGCGGCGCCGACCGATACGGTTGAGATTTACGCGTCGCCGGGCGTGCAGGCCAACGTCGCCAACATGACACGCGTCGGCAGGTTGTTTTACCCCGAATACACTGGCGCGCGGCTCCAGGCGCTTCAGCCCGCCGCGCGGTTGCAGGTGCCGCTGCCGGCGGGTGGCGGTTTCTATCGACTTGCAATCGACGAAGGCGCGTTCGCGTTCACGCCGCGAGTCTCGGGCAACCTGTTTTTTGCCGTCGTCGATACCGGGTCGGTGAATGTCGTTGCGGGCAACAGCGACGCGACAGCGTTCAACTACAACCCGGCGGGCGAGTACATTCGCCCGCAGCCGCAGTTCAGCGGTTTCACGCCGGGCAACCATCCGTACACCGCGTATGTGATCTGGGCCGACGGTCGCGACGATTACGACAACCAGCGCCCGGACATTCCGGTGCTGGCCGACGCCGACAAGAACGGCGTGCCGCATGTGTTCACGATCACTCGGCCGAATAACGCGCTGCCCGGCGGGCCGGCATCGTGCCTGTTCGCGATTCACGGCGGCGGCGGCGAGTATCAGCTCTTTCGGCCCGGCATCGCGGCTCGCTCGAATATGTCGCTCGATCTCGAGGACGGCATCGTCGTCACGCCTGACGACAGCTACTACGCGAATATCGAAGGCGTGCTCGGGCGCAGCAACACATCGTGGTTTGGCTACACGACGCAATGCGACCCGTTTGATTCGACGCCGCGCGTGAATCCGCCGAATGATGCGGTGGTCGTGAATTTCACGCAGCGGCGGGTGCATTACATTCTCGATTGGCTGCTGAGCAATCGGTCGCCGATCGAGGTCGATCCGCTCCGCGTCGCGATGGTCGGGCACAGCGGCGGCGGGCGCGGCACATCGCATTTGACACGCCAGCGGCCCGAGCGATTCTGCGCGGCAATTTCGTACACGCCGGCGAGTAACTTGGCAGACGCCGCCGCGGGACAGGAAAACTTCCTGCGCGGCGATTGGGAGCAGAATCTCGCGACGAACCTTGAGTTGTCGGATGTCGGCGCGCTCGGCACGACCGATGTGTTCACGATGACAACGCGGATTTCCGAGGAGCGCGATTTCGCGTTGACGCGGTTCTTCTATGGCAAGCGCGACGAGACCGATTCGGCGTCTTGGACGCCTGAGCAGCGGGCTGTAGTCGACACGTTAAACGACTCGCGCATGGGCTACATGGTCTTCTGGGATGAGCGCGAGCACGGCGTCGAACAGTGGCACACCGAGGCCAACGACGCGGCGGACGGTCATACCGGTCCGTGGCCGGACATTGGCCAGTGGGTCGCGCCGGTGCGTACGTATCGGGCGGCGGGGCAGTACCTGGTGGACGAGTATCGCGCGAATCAGTCGTATCCGGGTTTGTTCAACGCCGATGTCGATCCGAATCTCGCCGGTCGGCAGCCGGACCCTGGTCCGGGCGAGCCGAATGAAGGCGATGCGTTCGGCACTTGGGGCGGTTATCTCGACTGGGATCGCACGTCGATCGTAGATGCGGCGAATCGTTGGGAGTGCACCCTCTTTCTGACCGGCCTGTCCGCAGTAACGATCGACAACAGTCCGTTCGCAGAAATCACGATGGACATCGCGCCGCGCAAGGTGGCGAATTTCCTGCCGGGCAAGGGGCGCGGCATGCACTGGACCGCGACCGATGTCGCCACGAGTGTGGTGGTGCAGAGCGGTGCGACGGAATCTGAGGAAGACGGCGTGGTGGTCGTCACGGGGTTGCGCGTGCCGATCGATCCGACGCGCATCCGGCTGGAGATTTTCCCGTGCCCCGGCGACGTAGATGGCGACGGCGACATCGATCTGACCGATCTGTCGACGCTCTTGGCGAATTTCGGGCAGACGAGCGGCATGACTATCGCCGAGGGCGATACGGATGGCGATGGTGATGTGGATTTGAGCGATCTGTCGGAGTTGTTGTCGAACTTCGGCACGACGTGCGGGTGAGCATCGGCTGAGTTGGAAACGCGGGGGGCCGCGGTCTCTTGATGGAGCACCGCGGCCCTCCATGGTTTTTTGTGGAGGAGAGCGACGCCTCGCTGTTTCATGTGGAGCAGCCGCCCTCGGCTGCTTTCTTCGTTTACGTTTGATACCCCGCTCGCTCGCGCTCGGGGTTCGGGTTTGCACGCCGCGCGTGGCATGCTCGCGGCCGTTTGCGAGCATGTCTTTGAGCGCCCAGTGACGCGTTGTCACGCAAGAAAATCATGGCTGCCAACGGACGCAGCCATGCCACGCGCCTACGCCGCGCGCGATTCCCATTCCGCATTCAACTCCGCCAGATCGGTCTTTACCTGCTCAAGCTGCTTGTTCAATTCGTCCAGTTTCGTACGGTTTTGATACACATCCGGCGCGGCGAATTTTTCCTGGATTTGCGTGATGCGTGTCTCGCTCTCCATGATCTTCGCCTCCAGCTCATCGACCGACAGCTTCCAGAATCGCGACTTGGTCTTCGACGCCTTTGATGGCGCAGACGTCGGCGCGGCAGGCTTGCGCGCCGCTTTGGCCTTCGCCGCTTCCGCCGCGCGGGCCGCGGCTCGCTCGGCGGCGATGCGTTCCTCCTCCATGATCTCCATGTAGCGCGAATAATTGCAGTCGAATTGCCGCGCCCCGGCGTCGCGCATCACCAGCAGCCGATCGCAGATGCGATCCAGAAAATAGCGATCATGGCTGATGGCGATAATCGTGCCCGGATACTCCATGAGCGCCTCTTCCAGCACCTCGCGCGACGGGATGTCCAGATGGTTTGTCGGCTCGTCGAGGATCAGTACATTCGGCTGCCGCAAAATCATCTTCATAAACCGCACGCGGCTCTGCTCGCCGCCGCTCAGGCTGCCGACGCGTTTGAACGGGTCATCGCCGCGAAACAGAAAGCGCGCTGCGTATGCTCGGCAATGCGATTCGAGCCACTCGCCGCGAATGCTCTGAATCTCCTGCACGATGGTGTTGGTGTGCGTGAGGTCGGTCGATTCCTGCGCGAAATAGCCGACGCTCGCCTTGTTCGAGAAGCGATACTCGCCCTCGTCGGGCTTGATCATCCCCAGGCAGCATTTGATCAGGGTCGATTTGCCGGTGCCGTTCGGCCCCGTGATGCCCAGGCTCTGCTCGGCCCGCACCAGCAGCGACAAATCCTTGAACAGCGGCTTGTCGCCGTAGGATTTGCTGAGCCGGCGAATGTCGAGCACGTCGAGGCCTTCTTTGATCATTTGGCCGGCGGTGCCGAAGTCGATTTTCACACGCGCCTGCTCGCCCGGTCGGTCGGTGACGAATTCGCCCGCGCCGAGGCGGCGTTCAAGTCGCGTGCGGCGGCCGCGGGCCTCGGCGGTGCGCTGCGAACCCATGTGCTTGGCGATGAACTGCTTTTCCTTCTCGATGAAGTCGCGGTCTTTCTCGAATTGCCGCTCCTGCGTCAGGCGGCGGAGGTCTTTGACCTGCACGTAATTCGAGTAGTTGCCGGGGTAGTGCTGGGCCTTGCCGTTGTTGACCTCGACGATCGACGTCGCCACGCGGTCGAGCAGATAGCGATCGTGCGAGATGATGATCGCGCCGCCGCGATGCTTGACCAGAAAGTCTTCGAGCCATTGACACGCATCGATGTCGAGGTGGTTGGTCGGCTCGTCGAGTAGCAGCATTTCGGGTTCGCGCAGCAGCAGCCGTGCCAGCGCCGCCCGGCACTTTTGCCCGCCGCTAAGGGCTGACATCGGCAGCGTGCGGTCGTTTTTGGTGAATCCGAGGCCGTCGAGAATCATGTCGAGCTTTTGCTCATATGTGTACCCGCCCTCGTGCTCGAAGCGCGACTGCAACTTGTCGTACTGGCTGAGCAAATCATCCATCTGCGGGCCGGGCGGCGTGTGGCCCATCTGCTCGCTGAGGGCATGCATCTGCTCTTCGACGGCCAGCAGGTCGGCGAACGCGCTCATCACCTCGTCGTGAAGCGTGCGATTGAGGCCGATGTCCGGCTCTTGCGCGAGGTAGCCGAGTTCCAGCCCCTTTGAGATGCTGACGCCGCCGCTTTCGGGCTTCATGTGGCCGAGGATCAGACGGAAAAGCGTGGTCTTGCCGGCCCCGTTTGGCCCGACAAGGCCGACGCGTTGCTCGGTGTTGAATTCGATCGACAGATCGTCGAGGACGATGCGGTCGCCGAGTTGCTTACGTACCTGGTCGAGACGGATAAGGCCCATAGTGCGGGGAGTGTAACGGAGCGGCGTGTTCGGGACCGATTCCGCGGGTTGCGTGGGCGATTGGCGCGGACCGCGAAGGGGAAGAATGAAGAGGTATTGCCACGGATTGCACGGATTTGCACAGATGAGAGAAAGAATTTTGATGCGGCGGCAGCGGCGGGTTGAGGAAAATTCGCGACGCGTTCGTGGGTTGCAGGTTGCACCGGCGTACTGAAGTTATCCGACATCAGCGAGCCAGGATTTGGAGGTACGCATTCCCATGCATCTCAATCAGATCGTCTCGGTCGTCGGCGTGGTGCTCGCGCTCGTCGCGAGCGGCATTGCTCAGGATCAGCAGCGGGGCAACGTGGATGTCGGCAAGGCGAAAGCCGACTGGGTGGAGGAGACGCTCGAACTGGTCGGCGACGAGCTGGGCCTGGACCGCGCGCAGTATGACAAATTTGAGCAGATTCGGGCAGCGTCGGTGGCAGCGGCGCGCGCGCAGGGGGATCAGTTCAACGCCAAGCTGGCGGAGAGCCGCACCGCGCGTGCCGATGGCGACAACGAGAAAGCCGCCGCGATTACCGAGGAACTCGAACTGCTCGGCGACCCGTCGATTCTGCTGGACGAGGCGATCGCCCAGATCGACCCGATGCTGCGCGACGAGCAGCGCGAGCGGATGCACAAAACCATCGCGCGGGTCGAGTCGCACGAGCGCGAGTGGGAATTCAACGGTCGCGTGATGCGCTCGGTGCCGCAGGAACTCGGGCTGAGCGGCGAGCAGCGCGGCAAGTTTTACCAGTTTGTCGAGCAGCACATGGGCGCTGGTTGGAACAACAGTCGAGCGACGATCGAGCCGCTGCTGGCCGAGGTGAAGACGGCGCGCGAGGCGGGCGATTTTCTGAAGGTGATGGAGTTGCGACAGAAAATCAACGCGGCGGAGATGAACCCGGCGAAAGTCAACGACGCGTTGATTGCCGATGTGAAGACGATCTTGCAGGGGGAGCAACTGACGAAGCTCGAAGGCATCATCGCGTCGCGCACGCCCCCCGCGATTGCGGCTGACGCCAAGCCCGATGCACCGATCGTGCTGCGCGCCGCGCGGCGTGTTGACCTCAGCCGCACGCAGCGCGATGAGCTGCGAAGGGTCGAAAAGTCGGTCATGCCGACCTGGCGAAAGGCGGCGCGGGATGCGAGCGCGCGATTAGAACTCTCGACGCGGACGCTGGAGCAGGTGACGAAGTTGTTGAACGAAGCACAGCTCGCGATCTTTCGAACGCAACTCGCGCGTTTGAGGCGATAGTCCGCCAGCGTGCGCTCGCTTTCGCGCACACTCTCGAATTCACGTCGGCGGCGCGGCTTGTCGCAAGCGAGTCGCGCAGCCGCGTGTTGATTCAAGTTGTTCCCTGCGTGTTTCGACTTGATCGCACCTGCGGTTAGCCTGCGCCACACCTGCACAAATCCGCTCACCGCCGCGAATCCCCGTTCACCGCGCATCCGCGCCGCGAAAATCGCCCAACCGCGCTCTACGCTCCTCGCGTGAGCCACGCCGCGCACCAGCCCGATTCCAGCCACCTCCCAAGATTCCAACCCACGCGACATCACCCGATAAAACCCGCAAACCAATCAATCCGGCCCAAGGTGGCCAACGAGAGGGGGGCGCGTGAGCATCTTGGTTATCAAGACCTTCGCCCGGCCCACCGCGCACGTATTGCCGCGCGCCATCGCTCGCCGCTTCAACGGCACGAATTCCCAAAATTGATCAGCAGCCGGGCCAGGTCGTTCAGATCGACATCGCGATCACCATCGACGTCGCCCTGCGCATTCGTCGCACCCGATGCCGTGCCGAAATGGGTCAGCAGAAACGCCAGATCGACCAGATCGACCACGCCGTTGCCGTCCACGTCGCCGGGGCATTCGAGAATCTCGGCGAAGATATCAATGCCATCCGGAATCGGCAGCGCCGCGATCGCTCGCCGCAGCGGCACCGAGTACACCATGTCTGACGGCGTGCTGGTCATCGACACGCGATCGATGATCGCACTGCTCGCGCCCGCAGCGTCAATCGTGATCCATTCGCCATCACCAGACGCGACGTACAAGATGTCGTCGATTTCGACCAGGGCCGCATCGCGCGGGCCGTTGTCGCTGTCGAAATTCACACTATGGACGACGTTGTTCGTCAATGCATCAAAGACGCGGACGCCACCAGTGTTCTGGCCGAAATTGGCACTGTTCACGCCGACATACACGAACGCGCTGTCCGAATCCGGGTTGATCGTCAACGGGCGACCATTGAGCGCGACGGTCGCGATCGCGCTCGACGCACCGCCATTCACATTGACCACGGTCATGTCGTTGCTGAACGCGTTGGCCACATACGCCCGCGTGCCGTCCGCCGAGAACGCGACGCGAATCGGAAAATCGCCGGTGGGCACGTTGGCCACGATATTGCGCGTCGCGGTGTCGATCAGCCGCAGGTTGTCGTCAAAGCTTGCGCACACGGCGAGCAGCGAACCATCGGCGCTCAGCTCGATGCCGCTGACTTCGGTGAACGCGAATCCGAACGCCGATCCGGTCTGGCCGCTCAGCGCCGTGCCCAGCACATTGCTCGCCGCGCCGGCGATGCGGATGAAATGGATCATGTCGGTGCCGGCGACGCTCAGCACATACGCCGTTTGGCTATCCGGTGAGATGCGGATGTGTACCGGCCGCGTCGAAATCGGCAAGTTTGCAACCCGCGTGCGCGTCGCCATTTCGATCACCGAAACGGTGTTCGTGTCGGTGTTAGCGATGAGCGCGTACTGGCCGTCGGGAGTGACGGCGCTGCCCTGCGGGCGATCGCCGGTGTCGACATAGCCCATCACGGTCTGCGTGTTCAGATCGACGAACGCCACATTGCGCGACACGTTGTTATTCACGATCACCGTTTGGCCATCGGGCGTGATTGCGACGACGCGCGGCGCGTCGGCCTCGGGCAGGCCGCCGCTGAGTGCGAGGCCCTGCACGGACGACGACGCACCGTTGATCCCGAACACATTTACGTCTTCGCGAAAGCGGTTATTGAGCGCGACGGCCCGCAGCGTCGTCGGACTGACCGCCGCCTCGACGCACGCGGCAAACGGCATGGTTGAAACCAGCGTGCGCGTCGCAATGTTGATGACGCGAGCGTTGAAGTTCGAGACAAAAGCGAATTGCCCATCGTGTGAGATTTCGATATCGCCCGGTGTGCCAGTGGCGATCTCGGTCGCGGTCGCGCCCGTGTTCAGGTTCACGAAAATCACGCTGTTGATCAGCCCCGCGATCGCGTGCGAGCGATCGGGCGTGATGCGAATGACCTGGTTCCACAGGTCGGCAGCCACCGCGAAATCGCCGGTGCGCGTGCGCGACGGCAAATCGATCTTGCTAATCCGGCGATGCGTGCCTTCGTGGCTGATGATCGCGGTTGAGCTGTCGCTGCTGATGTCGACGGCGGTCGGTTGGCCGGCGGTGGGAACGACGGCAACTTGCGCGCCGCTGGTCCAGTCGTAGAGGCGAACGTCCGACACGTTGCGGTTGGGCAGCACGACGAGACTGTCATCCGGCGCGAGGGCAAACTTGGTGAACAGCGGCCCGCTGATGCCCGATTCGGTGTCGCCGTGGAAGCCGATCGCACCCTGCGACGGCGTGAACCACCAGCGCACCTCGGTGAGCGTCTGCAAATCGACGACGCACATGGCCGAATCGATCGCGTCGTTGATGATGCCGACGACGGCGTAGCGGCTGTCGGATGTGATGGCGACGCGATAGGGCTGCGTGCCGGTGACGAGCACCTCGCCAAGCGCGGTGCGCGTGACCATGTCGATCACGGTGACCGAGTTGCCGAGTACGTTCGCCGTCACCGCCTTCTGGCCATCGGGCGACACGGCGACAAACACCGGAAACCCGCCAACGGTGACGGTGTCGGCGACGGTGCGCGTGGCGGTGTCGAGAAACGTCACGTTGTCTGTTGCGTAATGTACGATCAGCGCGGTCACGCCGTCGGGGGCGAATACGACGTCGGTCGGCAAGTCAGCATCGGGTTCCCCGTTGACGGAGACGAACGTGTTGAGGCTGCGATCGACGACGGTCGGCGCGTGGCCGAACATCGCCGGATGAAGCGTCTGCGGCGTCGTCCAAACCGTGGCAACTGGATCAGCGAGCCGACCGCCGTCGATACTGACCGTGCTGCGGAAATCGGCGAGCGCGTATGGTCCGGTGACAACGGTGGCGACGAGTATTGCGCGTCGATACGACATTCCTATCCCCTCCGGGCAATGTGAACTGGGTCGGAGCATTTAGCCTACCGCGCGAGCGCGCGGGATCAAAACGTATTTTCGCGCCCGTTGTACGATTCACGCTTCGCCTTGCGAATTGTCGGTCGCTGATCGACGCCTGGGCGATGCGGAAGGCGTATCAAAGCAGAAGCGAGTACCAGTATGCGAGGCTTGAGCGGACAGATTCGAACGACGGTTGGATTTATCACGGCAACCGTGCTCGGCGCGACGCTCATCCCGAGCGGCGGCAGCGCGCTGGCACAAGACAAGCCCGAGGGCGGCGAGCGTCCGCGGCAGGCGCGTCAGGAAGGCGAGGGTCGAGAGGGCGGTCGCGAAGGCCGTCGCGCCGAAGGGCCGAGCGTCGAAGGTGCGATGAAGGGCATGAACCGTGCGGCCCGCGCACTGAAGGACTCGATCGGCGACGCGGCGAAGAACGACGAGAACTTGAAGCTCGTTTCGGATCTGCAACGGGCGTGCGTCGGCGCGAAGGGCATGCCGGTGCCGGCTGAGGTGCTGAGCAAGGCCGCCGACGACGCGGCACGGACAAAAATGTCGAGCGACTATCGTCGCGGGTTGCTGGCCGCGGCACGGCTGCTGCTGGATCTGGAAGAGGCGCTACTCGACGGCAAAAACGACATCGCGGCCAAAAAGTTCGACGAGTTTCAAAAGGCTCGCGACGCGGGACATGCGGCGATGGGGTTCAAGGACGAATAGTCGGGCTGCGGTCTGTTTTTAGCGCATTGACGCGTGCGGCGAACGAGCTCAACCCGGCTCGCGCGCCGCTTGTTGTTTGCGTCGGGTTCGCTGAGGGCGGCGATTCGAAGTTTCCGCTTGGCGGACCGCGTTTTGTCGTTTACGGTGCGCAATGACGGATGCCAGTTCGGTTCGGGACATCTTGCAGGGAGAGCGGAATGCGGCCCAGTCTTGTCGCGCTGCTGAGCGAAGTGATTGACTACGCCGGCCTGTTCCCGCCGGCGCAGCTAGAGCTTGACCCCGCGATTCGCAATTTCGCACGCTATCGCAAGGAGCCCAGCGCCCGCGTGCTGGGGCGGTTTGTCATTCCCGCCTCAAAATTGCCCGCGCTGGTCCCGTATCAGAACGAGCTGTTCACCGAGAGTCCGCCGGCGCGATTCAGTGCGCTGGGTCGCGGCGGCGACACGGCGGCGCAGTTTCTCGAAAATCTTGACGCCGACCTAGCGGCGATCGGCGCTTTCAACTGCAGCGGCGGCGAACGCGTGGTCGTTGACGCGATGGAAACCAAGCTGCCGACCGATCTGGTGCGCACATGCGACGCCGGCGCGTCCGACGCATTCGTGTCGCAGGTCTGCCAGCGCATCGGCGGCGGCAAATTGGCTGCCGGGCAGCACGCGCTGGCTTTCCCGGTTTTTCTGGAGTGTCCGCTGCTGGGCGATTGGCGTGCAGGGATTACGTCGATCGCCGCCGGAGTTCAGCAGGTCAATTTGCGGCGTGCGGCGCTGGGCGATCGGACGGCGGTGGGCGTCAAGCTGCGCACGGGCGGACTCGAAGCGTCGGCGTTTCCAAGTAGCGAGCAGATCGCGTTCGTGATCAAAACCTGCCGCGATTACGAGGTGCCGCTGAAATTCACGGCGGGATTGCATCATCCGATCCGCCGGTTTGATCCGGGCGTGCGGGCGATGATGCATGGGTTCATCAACCTGTTTGTGGCGGGCGTGCTGGCGCATGCGGTCGCGCTGGAACTGCACGACATCCAAGGGATCATCGACGAGCAGGACGCGCGCGAGTTTCAGTTCGGCGATGCGTCGGTGGCGTGGAACGAGGCCGAGGCGATGATCGACGAGATTCGCATCGCGCGGCGGACGCGAGTCATCTCGTTCGGCAGTTGCAGCGTCGACGAGCCGCTGGATGATTTGCGGGCGCTGGGGTGGACGTAGGGGCGGAAGCGAGTTCAGAGTAGCGAGTAGCGAGTTGAATGCGTGCAACTCGCTGCGCTCGCGGTCACTCGCTGGCGTTTCGCGTTCGGATGGCACCGCCCGGCATGGCGACGCAGATTGCGAGCGCTGCGACCGTCGCCGTGATCGCGCAGACGAGCCACGTTTGCGGCGCGGCGATGTCGGCCGTGAAGCCGAAGTGCTCCAGATGTGGCTTCAGCGCGTCCGTGCGTTCGGCGAGGATGCTCAGCCCGTTGTGCATCATGTGGGCCAGCATGCCGGGCCAAATTGATCGATATTGAATCGCCAGCAGGCAGAGCACCAATCCAAGCGCGGTGGTAATGAACATGCGGTGGGCGCTGTAGTGGAACAGGCCAAACGCGAGCGCGACGACGATTACGGCGGTGATCCGGCCGACATTTGACGCGAGGCCGCTGAGCACGAAGCCGCGGAAAAACAGTTCTTCGACCAACGCGGGCGTGATCGCGAACGCCATGAGCAGCAGCGGCAGCGCGCTCGAGCTGAGCAAATCGCCGAGCTGCGCCTCCATCGCAGCCTTCATCGCCGGGTCCATCGGGAACCACTCTGACTGGAAGGCTGCCCAGGAGCGGGCGAGGATCCAGGTCGAGCCGCCAAGCAACACCGCGACGATCCAGGCTTGCGGGGCGGGCATTTCGAGCATGAACGTTGTGGAAGCGTTTAAGCGCAGGTACTTAGACATCGCATACGGCGCAACGCCCAGCAACATGACGAGCGTGAGCATGATCGCGCCGAGATAGGTTTCGCCGGGCGACTCGCCGGGGGCCATGAACGCCTGCCCGACGGAATTTTGAATGTAGAAGTTCAGGATGTAGACGATCGTCAGCGCCAACAGCGCGGTCGCGGCCGACGGCACGAGCTTCGGCTTGAAGTAGCGGCGCTGGAAGATCGTTCGCACGGAACCGCTGTCGGCGAACTGCACGGCCTCTTGCCCAAAGAGCTTGGCCGCGACGGCGACGGCCGCGACTGCGTAGAGGCTGGTGGACATCATCACCCAGAGGATGTTGCCGAGATCAAATTCGCCGAGAAACAAATCGCGCGTAAGCACGACAATGTTGGCCACCGGCATGATCGTGATCGGGCCTTCCATGCGCGTGCCCGGCAGGATGCCGACCACGCCGGGGATCATCGCAGCCATCATGACGGGCACGATGTAGTTTTGTGCCTCTTTGAAGCTGCGGGCAAAGCTGCAAACCGCGAGCAGCACGGCGCTGAACATGACCGCCAGCGGCAAGAGCATCGCCAGCACCCACGGCAGCGCGAAAATCGGAAAAATCAGCGAATTACCCTGGGTCAGGATCGAGCCGACGCCGCCGAGGTAGATCGTGCCGCCGATGCTGAGCAGATTGAGAATCGCGCTGAGCATGCCGATCATCGTCACGACCACGAACTTGCCGGTGATGAGATCGACGGTCGGCACGGGCGCGGCCATCAGCGTTTCGAGCGTGCCGCGTTCGCGTTCGCCGGCGGTCAGGTCGATCGCCGGATAGATCGCGCCGGTGATGGTCATCATGATCAGAATCAGCGGGACGATCTGGCCGAGCACGCTGCCGGCCATGCGCTCGGCGGTGGCGACGTTGGTGCTGCGAATGTGCAGCGGCTCAATGAAACTCGGATCAAGCTGCATCGCGCCGAGTCGCCGGCTCAGCATGAATTCGTTGGCGCGATCGAGCACGCCGCGAACGCCCTCGCTGGCGACGACGCTGCGAATCTGAGCTTCGTCAAAAGCGATGGCGACGGGCGTCGAGCTGTCGCTGTCAGGGCCGGGCGGCGGGCCCTTTACCAGAACAGCCGTGTGCACGCGCCCGCGCCGCACGGCTTCGATCGGGTCGCTATGCACAAAAACGCGCAGCGGCGGCGGCAAGTTGTACACGCCGGCCTTGGCGTTTTGCATCGATGGTTTTTGCGGGCCCGCCGGTTCGATGCTTTCGTCGGTCGGTTGCGAAGCGACTGGCGGGTTCGCGACCAATTCCTCGGCCGTCTGCCGATTGCTCGCATCGCGGCGCGCGAGATCGCCGTCGATGATGCGTCGCAGCCAGAGCTGCGTGGCTTCGTCGGCGACGGCGACATCGTACTCTTCCACTTGCAGCGAACTGACCTGCACCTCGATCGCCTGCATCGAGCCGAGCATCAGCGCGGGGTACAGCACCATCGGCACCAGCACCATCGCGAGGACGGTGCGGCGATCGCGGAGCGTGTCGATCAGCTCCTTACGCCAGATCGTGTTGATTCGCGAGAGCCGAGTCATGTGCCCCGATCAAGGTTAGAAACACTTCGCTGAGACGGTCGCGTCCGGCCTTGGCACACAGCTC
>JBJXFK010000083.1:0-5327 GCA_046155505.1 Phycisphaerae bacterium | reverse complement strand
CGCGGCAGTGGCCGTACGGTGGGCATCGCCCACCATTTGACGGGTATTCGCGAACGCAACAAATGGGTGTGGCACCGGCTATCAGCCGGTGGCTACCTTCGTCTCTTTGTCGCGGCGCGGCAGTGGCCGTAGGGTGGGCATCGCCCACCATTTGACGGGTATTCGCGAACGCAACAAATGGTGGGCGGTGCCCACCCTACGCGTTACGAAAGAAAACGCGGGTGCCATGCCGACGGCCGTTCGCGTCGGCATGCATTGCGGGCAAGAAAAACCGCGTCTGGCCGCAGTGCTCCACAATTTCGTTCGGAAAGGACATCGCCTCGTGCTGATCGACACTACCTCGCCCACCTTCGACTGGCGCAAGGCCTACAAACTCTTCCTCGGCTTCGTCAACCCGCGCCCGATCGCGCTCGTCTCGACCATCTCGCCCGACGGTCGGCACAACCTCGCGCCATACAGCTTCTTCAACATGGTCTCGGCCAATCCGCCGATCGTGTTCTTTTCCGCCGCCCTATCGCGCGGCCGCGAGCAAAAGCACAGCCTGATCAACGCCCAGGCCACCGGCGAGTTCGTCATCGCCACGGTGACCGAAAAGATCGCCCCGCAAATGGTGAGGTGCGGTGCCGATCTACCTTACGGCGAAAGCGAATTCGACTTCAGCGGCCTGACCCCAACCGCCGCCCGTTTCGTCAAAGCCCCGCTGGTAAAAGAAGCTGCGGTCAACATCGAGTGCAAGCTGCGACAGGTCATCTCGCTCGGCGACACACCCGGCAGCGGCCAAATGGTTCTCGGCGAAATCATCGCCGCCCACATCGACGACGCGATCCTCAAACCCGCCGGCGACGCAATCGACCCACTGAAAATCCGCACGGTCGGCCGACTGGGCGAGGCGTACTACACGACCGTCGATCGCGCGTTTGAGTTGCACATCCCCGGCGTCGGCGGCGGGTGATCGTCGGTTGAATCGAGGTCGTCGCGCGATTCCGGTCGACGCCGCGCGTTTCGGACGAAACTCAGCAGCATGTGTCGCTGTACTACTGCTGACAGAGCTGAACGTAGCCTTCGTAACCGGGCAGTTCGCGAAACCAACGAACGGCATTTCCGACGCCCGAGCGGTCCCTTGCATGAAAACACCCAACCCGTAGTCTATCAAGGCTTCGCAAGGAGACGTTTCGTGTCCACACGCGTCTATCTTTTCACGGCTCGCACGCGCGACGGTCGCGAAGTTACCGACCGGGTCGTCGCTGCGTCAGCTGCGATGGCACTGAAACTCATCGAGGCCCGCGGCTTCGTCGAGCCGACTTTGCTCGACGACGATAGCTATCCGCGCGAAGTGAGCGATGCGGGACGTGACTTGCAAAAGCACTTTCCGCCGGCGATGGATGCACGTCTCCGGACGGCGAACGCGAACAGTACGTTTTTTCTACTTGTCGCCAATCAATATCGTCAATCTGCGCTTATTCTTGGCGCACTCGCAGTCATCTTCATCTATCGACGTGTGGTCGGTGCATCCTGGGGATTTCTCGAAATCACTTCGATCACTTTCTTGGTGCTTCCGGTGCTCTTGGTCGCATTTCTGTTACGAGGTAGCAATGTGCATCGTCAGGTGCAGTCGCTAGCGATTGAAGCCAAATGGGACGAAGTTGCAGCGCTCCTACCTAAGCTCGAGCGGACACTTCGCAAAATTGGAGCACGCGGCGAACTTGAAATGGCCGTTTGGCGCGCCCGGGTGATGATCGAACAGCAAAACGTTTCCGATGCGTTGCGTGAAGTTGCGAAATTCAGAGATCGAGAAGGCATCCCAGAGCGTGACGTGCTGGTGGCCCTCGCCCGTGTTCATAGCAGCATACCGGACCATGACGCCGCGCTTCGGTGCTTTCAAGGTGCGTGCGCGATCGCCCCTGACTTACCAAACGGCTGGATGGGGGTGGCCGAAACATACATACTTCACAAGCGCATGCCGATCGAGGCGCGCGCGGCGCTCATCCAGGCGCGATCGCTGCCGCTCAATCACATGAACCGCGTTGGCACGGAGTTGCTGGAAGGCGCAGTTAAACTCTGCGAAGGCAATCCACGCGCTGCACAAAACAAGATTGCAGGGGCGCTGCCGGAAATCGAGAAAATCAGCCGTGCGAACCCCGTCGCGATCGGAGTAATTCGAATGTATGAAGCACTTCTTGCGGAAATCTATGCAAGACTCGGCGACTGGCCGCGAGCGCGACAATTCCAGCAGCGCTGCGAACCATACTTGAACAGCCATCGGCAAACGCACCTGCTGGCCGAGTGCCACACGCTCCTGCAAGGGGCGCCGCCCGACGATCACCTCAGTGCATGATCGCGGTACCCAGCGACGAATCGGCAGGACACCCCCCCTTACTCACGCCACGTGAAGCGTCGGGGGTCCACGCAGAAACGTTGCGATCGGCGGGCGAGTTCACTGCACACACCCCTCACGCGCCGCGGCGGCGTACTCACGAATCCACTTGGGCAAGTTGCTGTTCGACGCCGCCTTTCCCGCCATTTTCCTCACGCGGTCCGGGTGATACCTCGCCAGATGACCAAGGCCGTGAAGCGCGCTGATCTTGCACGCGGCAGATCGGCAATCGAGCGCGGCTTGCAGGACTTCAAAGCATGGCTCGACCAGGTGCGGCCAACCGTCCGACATCGCGGCACCCTCGACATAGTTCATGTCCCAGATCATGTAGATCGCGCTTTCGAGCTTGTCGGCGTTGATGGCCTGCATCGACAAGCCAGGCTCGTTTGCATCGCGACAGATTTTGTCGAACAACTCGCGATACAGAATCTTAAGCGCGCGATAGCAACAGACTTGTTGCGCAGCCGGTACGGATTTCTCTCGCACCTTGTAGAAGTACTCGGAAGCCACGCCGAACAGAAACCAGATTCCGTCTGCGATCTGATCGCGCGAAAATCGTTCCTGAATCAACGCTGGCGACTCGAACAAATGTGAAATGAGCGCGGCAAGCTCAGCCGGATCGATGTTGAGATACTCAACCTGCACTTCGTAGCGATCGTCGGAAAACTCGCCGTGAAACTCTTTGTAGCCGGCAGTGAAGCAGTAGTTCACCCAGCGACTGAAAACCATCGGCATATTCGAACCTCGCGTGCGTTTCGGGCGTGGATCGCTGGCGCGATTCGACTCGGGCTGGAAGCCCGAGGTACATCAGAACGGGCTGGAAGCCCATAGCACAATCGCTCGCTGCGCTCGCGGAACGGGTTGGGAAACCCGTTCCACATGACGGCTTGGGAAACCCGTGCCACATGGCCGCTTCACTTTGAACTTTGAGCTCGCCACTTTGCACTTCGGCGTCACGCCGGGTCGACGCCCTTCTTGCGTTTGTGCGTTCCCACATCCGGATTCTGAATCACGCACGTCTTGAGAATGCCCAGCGATTCGCGAAACGCCGCGAAGCCGACGCGTTTGATCTCGGCGATGTCGCCGCCCACATCTGGATAGCCGCGGCCCTGCGCGTCGGGCTGCACGGTCTCCCAATTGCGGAACAGCCGGCCCCAGTCGCTGCGCAGCACCGGATGCATCATCTTTTTCGCCCGCATCGGGTACCAAAAACTATCGTGGTAAATCACGCTTGCGATGTACGCCCACGGCGCGAGCCATGTTTTCAGCGACCACTCGATCGGAGCCTTCAGCTTGCCCCAATAAATCATGTGCTGCATCCGGCTCGCGAATGTCATCTTCTTGAATGGCCCCTGGAAGTGCCAATTCTCGCGGGCGGCTTCCTGATCGCCGACGATTTCGATCTGCGCCGGATCGCCGCAGCCGAGGCCCATGTCGTGCGCCATCTTGATGAACTTGATGCTCATCGGGTCGAGGCCCATCAGTTTGGCCGCGACGGCGTCGATCGCCACCTGATCACTACTGGCGAGCAGCACATTCTTGGTATGCGGAATCATGCACCGCGGCCCCGGCCCATCGCCGGCGAAGGTGCCGTCCATGACCGCGAAGACGCCGCGGTGGATTTTTTTCTGGATCATCAACAGATCGACGAGCGTCTCGTGAATCACCGGATGCGTCCAGTGGCGATGCTCGTTGAGCAGGCCGCCGAACGCATTCTTCATCGCGCCCGTAGTCGTCGTGAAAATGTGAGTCTTCACCGTCGGCAAGTGGATGATGTTCTCGCCGATGAAGCGCCGCGGAATCATGAAGCCCTTGGGATAGACCTCGTTCAGGCAGGTGAATTTCTTGGCGAGATCGCCGACGGCCTCGCGCACCGGCATCCACTCTTCGCCCTCGTACAGATGGATGTTTCGCAGGCCGTGCGCCTCGACGACGTTGACTTGTTTGTTCTCGCGCTCGCCGAGATGGGCGTCGATCACCACCGTGCGATTGTGGCAGGCGTGGATGAGATTTGGGTCATAGCCGTCGGCCTTCATGGCGCGAATGACGCCCTCAAGCTGCCACGGCGTCGTGCTGCTGCCGGGGAAGAAGAAATGCCAACTGATGTTGACCTTCAGGGCGGTGTCGGCGTCCTTGGCGACGGTTTGTTGATAGTCGGCGAGGTTGAGCAATTCGTGATAATCGCTCAGCACGCTGGCCGGCGTGGTCTTCAGGATGGCGACTTTCGACTTCATGCGGCGGCGGTGCCTCTCGCGGGGGAAATTCGGATTCAGAATTGCTGGATTGTATCGAGATTCGGCGAGTGGCGGGGGAATGCGATGCTCACGCAGAGGCGCGGAGGCGCGGAGCAAGAAATGCCGGCAAACGGCGCGCTATTTCAATATTTTGAACGAACGCCCACCGATTCGATGCGCCGCTCGGAATCCGATCCGACCGAGGTACCGATTTCCGGTTTCGCGCTTTGACTTGGCCCGAAGCAACGCTGCGACTTCATCCGCATCGACTTCGTACTCACCCGTGTCGATATCGAGCACAAGGAATTCGCCGACATGCGCCGGCTCAAGAATCGCGCGCAGCTTCGCCTCATAGATTTCCTCGCCACGGCGCACAATTCGCTCGACGCGCGACATCGGAGCACCGGACGAATTGCCGTTTGAAGTGTCGTGCGCTGACATCGCTCACCTCCACACCATTATTCTAGCAATTGTCCCTCGGTGACGCGATTCAATCCAAATCTTCGTTCCCTCTGCGCCTCCGCGCCTCTGCGTGAGCTTTTCTTTTCATGCCGGTGGATCTCAACCGTTCGGCACGATCACCGCCTTACCCGTCTGCCAATTCGCCACCGCCTGCAACGCCTCGTTCGCCTGACCGATCGCGAATCGGTGCGTGATCAACTCATGAAACGGATAGCGATCCCGCCGCGTGCGCAGAAACTCCAGCGACGTCACCCAAT
>JBJXFK010000308.1:0-2656 GCA_046155505.1 Phycisphaerae bacterium | reverse complement strand
CCGTCACGCGAAAATGCGTACGCTGCCGGCGAATTTCTTCGGGCGTGTTCTGCTCCAGCTCTTTCAGCAGATCGAACGCTTGTTCATCGTTTGCGCCGCGCGGCGCGATCGGTTCGCTCACGGCAGCACCTCACTCCCAGTTGCGGCGTTCGAAATCGTCGGCTCCGTTGCGGGCGGAAGCCGCGCCGGCGGCAAATCCACCTGCACGCGAAGACCCGCGATCCAGTCCTGATTCGGGTTCGCCACACGCACCTTCAGCTTGAATGTCTGACTCGCCGCATCGGCCACGTGATTGGCGAACGTGATCACGCCCTCGCGCGGCGGCGAAGAGCCGTCGCTCGGAGCCACGCGCACCACCTCGCCCTCGCGACTATCGCTCCACGCCGTCACCGGGCAGTCGAGCGTCACTTCCAGCGGGTCGAGTTGCACCAGCACGAGCACACCCTCGCGGGCCTCAACCACTTCACCGGTTTCTTTTAGCGTTTGCGCGATGAACCCGTCGAACGGTGCGCGAATTTCGTGCTCTTCGAGAATCAATTCCTGCAAGCGTAAGTTCCGTTCCGACTCGCGTTGCTGCGATTCGACCTGCGCGATCTCCAGAGTTGTCGTCGCCGCATTCGAGTCGGCCACGCGCAACTCGCGGGCCGACGCCAGGTCGGTCTTGCCCAGTTGGCGAACGTGATCGACTTCGGCCTGTGCAAATTCCGCCCGCACGGCGGCCAGCGCGATCTCGGCCAGCGACTCGGCGGCGATGCGCGCGACCTCGGTACGGGCACGCTGCACGCGATCGTCGAGTCGCAAGAGCGTCTGCCCCGCGCTCACTCGCGCGCCTTCGCGCACAAGCCGCTCGGCGATACGCCCATCCTGCGTCGCGGCGAGCGTCGCCTTACGAGCCGGGGCGGCGAAACCAGTCAGTCGCACCGTACCGCTTGGAGAATCGAGCTTGGTTGCGGCCGGCTGGCCCGAGCGCGCCGGCAGCGCCACCACGACGGCGCAACCGAGCAGCACGAGCAGCGGCATGGATGGATGAGGGCGACGCGAAGTCATGTATGCGATCCGATCTTGCGAGTAACGAGCGGCAACTTGCGCGGCGCATAACCGCGCTGACATCTTGTTCATCGGTGATCGTTTGCGGGACGTGTGCTAAGGCAATCATCCTAAGTGCTTACTCATTTTGTGTATGGGCCGGCGAAAAGTTGCCGAAAATGCGCGAGCCGCGCCGCGTCCGAGAATGACGCGCACGCGGCTCGCAGAAAGTGGTCTCGTCATTCAGCGGCGTCGATTGCGCGAGTCGGCGTCATCGCCGCGCGTTCCCGCCAGGCCGCGCACCAAGCCCCAAAGCTGTGCGAACATGCCCGCCGACCTCTCCGCTGCGGGCGCTGCCTCTTCCGCGCCGACCGCAACGTACTCCTCGTCTAGCCCCGTGTCGACGCCTGCGCCGCTGGCTTCGAACGATTGCGGAGACTGCTCGGCCCAGCGCGGCCGCGGTTGTGCCGCGCCATCCGCGTCGTTCAATGCGCGCGTCGCCACGAAGTTCGACTGCGACTCATTCGCGTTGCCCGTCGCGCCGTCGGTGTGACGGAAAACCTGGTCGAATCGCGCGCCGTTGGGGTTCAACTCGATCTCGCCCGCCGGTGCGCGCTCAATCGTGAGCTGAATCTCGCTGGTCGGCGCGAATAGCTCGTCCATCGACACCAGCGCCGGCTCGACCGCTTCGATGTGCTCCGCGGCGACGACCACGTCGCCATCCAAGTCGGCCTCGTAGCCGTCGTTGGCATCGAGAACCTGCAAATCCTCGCTGCCGTCCCAGTCCGAGGCCGCATTGCTCGGCTGCTGCGCCGGCGACGACGCGACAGTTTCGACAACCGCGGGTGCATTGCTCGGTACTGCATCAGCTTGCTCCGCAGGCGGATTCGTCACGGCGACCGTCGGCTCGACGGATGGCATCGGCGGCTCAACGATTGGCGCTGCCGCGACCAGCTGCTCTGCCGGCTCGCTCGGCGACACAGGCGCATCGACCGGCGGCGCGATCGGCTCGGCCGCGACACGCACCGTCACCGTGTCGATCGAAGTCGTCGTTCCGTCGCTCACACGCAGCTCAAACCTCAATTCGCTCGCTTCCGCCAAAGCCGGCGCGGTGAACATCGGCGTCGCGGCGTGCGCATCGCTCAACGTCACCGTCGGGCCCGCGACCTGAAACCACTCAATCTGCTGCGTCGCCGAATCGATGTCGCTCGTCACAGCTCGTAGCGTAACCGCCGCGCCGGATCGTGCATCGACATCCGCGCCCGCGTTGGCACTCGGCGCGTCGTTGTCAGCGTTGATATGCACCGTGACCGTATCGACGCTGGTATTCGTGCCGTCGCTGACGCGCAGTTCGAAGGCCACGTCGGTGTTGCTCAACCGTTCCGGGGCCGTGAACGTCGGGTTGGCCGAAGTCGCATTCGACAAAGTCACGCTCGGGCCGGCGGTCTGGACCCACTGATAGCTGAGGTTCTGACCCTCGACATCGCTGCCGCCGCCACTCAGTTGCACGACCGCGTTTTCGACGACCGTCTGGTCGATGCCGGCATTCGCCGACGGCGCGTCGTTGTCGGCGTTGATATGCACCGTGACCGTATCGACGCTGGTGTTCGTGCCATCGCTGACCCGCAGC
>JBJXFK010000076.1:0-4943 GCA_046155505.1 Phycisphaerae bacterium | reverse complement strand
GTGGGAGAAGGGCCGTAACGCGCGAAAGTCGCGGATCGATTGGCGATTCACGACGACCGATGCACGGATTAAGCTGAAACAGCTCTATCCGTCTGTTCAGGAATGACGGAGCACTAGTGTCTAGTGCCTAGAAATCAATACCGGCACGCGTTCCGCGATCTTCCGTCGCGCCCTGCGCCTCGCAATTCTCTGCGCCCCCGCGCCTCTGCGTGAGCAGCTCTTCAATCCGGCTTGGCGATGATCTTTTCTTTCATGAACCGTTCAAATTCGCGACCAACGCCATCCAGATCGTCTGAGATGAACGCGGCGAAGAGTGCCTGTCCAAATTCGTACTGTTCGCGTTTTGAGGTCGCGTGCGCGGCTTGCGCAAACGACTCGATGTCCTCAGCACCCAGCGCGATCAGCATGCGCGTTAGGCCGTCGCGATATTTGCCTTCCTCGCCGTCGCGCAGGAAGAGCATGAGCGCCCAGACCTGACCATAAAACGCATCGACCTCGGTCGAACTGCCGCCGACGACGTGACCGGCGTTCGATTTCAGCAGGTCGGCGAGCGAGAACTGCTTGTTTCGCAGCAGCACTTCGGCCAGCGCGTTTCGCCGCAGCGGGTTGTAATAGGGATCGAACTCGACCAGTCCCCGATTGTCCCAGCGCTGCCCTTCGCAAAGCACCGACAGACCCTCGTTCAGCCACGCGGGGATGCGCTTGTTCACGCAATGGTAGATGTACTGGTGCATGCCCTCGTGCGCGACGACCGGGAATGCGATCTGGTGCGCGACATACTCGATGACGCTCTTGCCCTTTTCGCTGTATCCGCCGCCGCGAACCTTGAGCAGCAGTTGCGCTCGCAGGCCGAACGACTGCCGCGTGTAGTGTGCAAAGTGACCGCGCGTGGCGAACAGATAAACCGGCATCTTCTCGGTCGGCTCGGCGGCGGCGGGCACCAGGGCGCGATAGAACAGGTACGCCGACTCCATCGCCGACGGCAGTGCGTTCACCAGATACGGCTCGCGCAGCGTAGTGTAGATCTCGTAGTGTTTGGTCGTGATCTTCGTGCCCGCGGATTCCTGAAACGTCCAGTCGTCCGTTTGATATTCCACATCGCGCAGCGCCGCAAAGCCGCGCGACTCGGTCGCGCAGCCGCCGAGCAGCGCCAACCCACTGACGCAAACGACGACGCTCGCCAGAAGCCATGAGCTTTGCAGCCGACCGAACACACTCGCATGACGACCCATCAAATCCCTCCACCGCGATCAACACCAACGTGGTCTTTCTCTGTGCTGCTCTGTGCCTCTGTGGTTCAATCTTCTTCAGCGAATCTCAACCCGCCCCTTGCCGCGTTTCACTTTGCCGATCACGAACGCCTGCTCGCCCGCTTTCTCCAGCAGCTTCATCGTCGTCGCCGTCGAGCTGGGCCGCACCGCCAGTGCATAGCCGATGCCCATGTTGAATACGTTGTACATCTCCTGCTCATCGACGCCGGTGTGCTCGATCAGGCCGAAGATCGGCGGAATCGTCCACGAGCCGCGACGAATGGTGATGTCGCAATTGTCCGGCAACATGCGCGGCAGGTTGCCGGGTAGGCCACTGCCGGTGATGTGCGCCATGCCGGTGACGCGCGATCGGCCGCGGTACTTGGCCAGCAGTGCCAGCACAGATTTCACATAAATCTTTGTCGGTCGCAGCATCGCCTCGCCGAGGGTTTCGCCGAGCGAGCGAACCTGCGAATCCAGCTTGTGCCCCTCGTCGCTCAACAGCACGCGCCGCGCGAGGGCATAGCCGTTCGAGTGCAAGCCGCTCGACGCGAGGCCGATTACGTCATCACCCGGCTGCACGAATTTCGGCTCCATCATGCGTTTGCGCTCGACGACGCCGACCGCAAACCCGGCCAAATCAAAGTGCCCTTTGGCATAGAGATCGGGCATCTCCGCCGTCTCGCCGCCGAGCAGCGCGCAACCCGACTGCTCGCAGCCGGCGGCGATCCCCTCGACCAGCGACGCGCAATCGGCGGGGTCGAGCTTGCTGACCGCGATGTAGTCGAGAAAAAACAGCGGCTCTGCCCCGACCGTGAGCATGTCGTTGACGCTCATGGCGACGAGATCGATGCCCACGCTATCAAACCGCTTCATCGCCGCCGCGATCAGCACTTTGCTGCCGACGCCGTCGGTACAGGAGACCAGCACCGGCTCTTTGTAGTTGCGTTTGAAGAGTTTTTCGTCGTAGTCGAGCCTGAACAGCCCGGCGAACGCCCCATGCGACGGCATCACGCGCGGGCCATAGGTTCGCCGTACGATCGGGGCGATGCGATCGACCATCTCGTCGGCCGCGGCCAGATTCACGCCCGCCGCGGCATACGTCTTTCCGGAAGCGCCAGCCATGCCAGATACCCCTGCGAGAGCGATAGGGATAACCGAAATGGGGACGAGACTCCACAGCGCGAGGAGTGCGATGAGAATGCGAAGAGGGAAAGCCACAGAGGGCACGGAGGGCACAGAGAGCGAAGAAGAAAACAAGAGAGCAGATTGCGCAAAACGCAGCGACCGGCTTGCGCTGGGAAGCGCACGCCGGTCGCGTTTCGAATTCAGATTCCTGCAAGCTCAGGCGAGTTCACTTAGCGCCGTCGCATGCCGAGCATTGCCAGCATCATGATCGGCATGAGCGATGCGAAACCGACGCCGCAGGATGCGCCGGCGGCGTTGTTGACGACGTCGGTTCCGCCATCGGCATCGGCGTCGCTGCCGTCGTCGGTCGTGCCGTCAAGCGTGGTGGGCGTGCCGCCGATGAACGTGCCGGTGTTGCTGCCGCCGCCGTTGGCGCCGCCGTCGGTCGAGTTTCCGTCCGCGTCGGTGGTGGTTCCGTCGACCAGGCCGGCTTGCAGCGCGAGCAGTGCGTCGGCCTCGGCCACTTCGTCGTCCGTCGGCAGGCGCAGGCGGAACGCCATGTCGATCTGCTCGGTGCCGTTGGTGGTCGTGCCCCAGCCGACGATGTCGCCGGCGTCGTTGATGTCGCGCGCCTCGGTGAGAGTCACGCGGCCGGTGTCGGTCGCGAGCAACATGCCGTTGAGATCGCGGAATCGACCGTCTTTGTAGAGAAACGCGCGTCGCGCGCCGGTCTCGTCCTCGGCCCAACCGACCACGTCGCCGTTGTTGTTGATGCCCGAGGCGCTGCTGTTGCGACCGCCAAGCGTGCCGAGATCGGCGATCTGGCCGTTCTGGTAGATGAACGCGTGCGTGTCATAGCTGGCTGTGTCGGCTTCGCCCACGATCGCGCCGCTGTTGTTGATCGCGCGGCCCCAACTGTTCGGCCCGCCGAGCGTGCCGATCGACTGCATGAGATCGTTGA
This sequence comes from Phycisphaerae bacterium, assembly GCA_046155505.1. Lineage (GTDB taxonomy): Bacteria > Planctomycetota > Phycisphaerae > UBA1845 > Fen-1342 > JBJXFK01. The sequence goes on along the minus strand of JBJXFK010000076.1, from coordinate 1,604 downwards.
TCCCGTCGGCGTTGGCGTCGACGAACCACGATCCGGCCTGCGGCGTGACGATGAACGCGTGATAGGCCGAGTCGCCGTTGTAGGTAAACGTGGTCGTGTACGAGTAGCCCGTGACCTGACCGTTGTCGTTGACCGCGGTGGCGCTGCTGACGGTGCTGCGGCTGTCGAGCGTGCCAAGATCGACCATCAGATCGTTGACGCCGACCGGCGCAACCGTATCGCGATACCACGAGCCGTTGACCGGCGTCACGATGAAAGCATGAATATCGCCACCCGTCAGCTCTGCCCAGCCGACGACGTGGCTGCGGTTGCTGATGCCGACCGCGGCGCTGTCGAATCCCGTGCATTCGGCCGCCAGCGCACCGAGCTTGACCAGCGCATCGCCCGGATACGGCGTGCCGAGGTCGCTGAGCACGGCGGGGCGGAAGATAAACGCGTGCGAGTGAATGACTTCTTCCTCGCCGCACTTCACGTCAAAACGGGCGGTGCCGACGATCTGGTCATCATCGCTGATGGCAAACGCCTCGGAATAGTCGATATCGAAAACCTGGCCCAGGCCGAAGTGCAGCGTGCCGTGCAAGTCGCGCACCAGCGAGCTGTTCCATTCGGTGGCGTGTTTGGTATCGCCGCTGATCGTCGACCAGCCGACCCCCTGTCCGGCGCTGTTCACGCCGTAGACGCGGCTGCCGGCGGAAGCCGACCCGGCGAGCGGAACGAGCTTGAATTCCTGAGCGACGGCGGTGCCGACGCAAGCGGCCGAGCCGAGCGCGATCAGCAGTGCGATTCGATTCGTAGCGGTCATGTCGACCTCCGGAAAGAATACCCGCGTCGTGCCGTGCACCGGACCTGCGCCGGCGATGGGCACGCATACGCAACGTATGCATCGACCAACGGTCGCGGTCGCTTCAAAGCGAGCGCGACATCTCGTCGTGCGCGCACGAGAGCGACGCCGACGGCGGTGATCGATCGTGCAAGCGTGCGAAACCCGCGCGGCTGGGTCAAACTTGGGGACACATGAGGTGCCGGCGAACGTTTTTTCGGCCCGCACGTAGTGCCAAGAGGCCCGCAGGTTCGCGTTCGTTGCAACTTCGACCGATAATGTTTGTTGTCGCGGTGCGGTCGCGTGCCGGCGTTGGTGCCGGATCGCGCGACACTTTCGTCTGGCTGGAGAGCGATTTGCCGCAGGTCGGTCATGGCATGCTCGGTCTTGGCCTCGCCGCGGCGACCGCGTCGCAGCCGACGTCGCGTCGTTTGCGGGCGGGCTGGTTCGGCGCGCTGGTCATGGCGAGCTACCTCCCCGATTTCGCCGAATGGGCGGCAAAAGTCGCCGGCGCGAGATTGCCGCACTCGTGTCTGGCGAGCGTGCCGATGCTGGGCGTGTGGCTTGCTCTCGCGGGCGGGTTCCTGTGGCTGATTCGCGAGCGAAATCCGATCGCGATCGCGACGATTCTCTTTGCCGTCGCGTCGCATACCGTGATGGACGCGATGAGCGGCGGCATTCTGATCTGGTGGCCGCTGTCGCATCAGGTCGTCGGCAACCGGTGGCTAGATGTGTTCGACTGGCCGATTTTTCGGCTGCTGATCAAGGAATCAATCGTCTTCGC
>JBJXFK010000072.1:0-3657 GCA_046155505.1 Phycisphaerae bacterium | reverse complement strand
AGCGATCCGGCGTTCGTCCACTATCGCAGCGGCGCGTTTCTCGCCGAGCGCTGGCGGCAAAAAGAGGGGCCGGACTTCATCCGCGAGACGCTGCTGAGCTTTATGGCCAGCAGCCTCGACCCGATCGCCAATGGCCGGCACAAGGTCTGGGGCAGCGTGCCGCTGTGCGTGTTGCCGCAGACGAGCACGATCGCCAGCCATTTGCCCAAGGCGACGGGGGCCGCGATCGCGCTCGAACGAGCCAAGCGGCTGAAGCTGCCGCTGCGGCTTGGTGCGTTCGGGGAGATTCCGCCCGATGCGATCATGGTTTGCACCTTTGGCGATGCGACGACCAATCACAACGTCGCGCAAGGCTCGTTCAATCTTGCGTCGTACGCGGTGTTTCAGAAGGTGAATGTGCCGGTGCTCTATGTGTGCGAGGACAACGGGATCGGCATCTCGGTGCATACGGCGACCGGTTGGATCGAGTCGAATTACTCGAACCGCCCCGGCTTGACGTATGTGCGTGGCAACGGCCTCGATCTGGTCGACGCGTATCGTGCGGCGAGTGAGGCGGTTCATTACGTGCGCACCGCGCGCAAGCCGGCGTTTCTGCATTTGCAGACGGTGCGGCTGCTCGGCCATGCAGGCACCGACCCGGAAACCGAATATCACTCGCTGCAACAGATCGAAGCCGCCGAGGCGCAGGATCCGGTGCTGGCGACGGCGCGGATCATGCTCGAAGCCGGCTACATGAGCGGCGACGAGATTCTTGACATGTACGAGGGCATTCGCTCGCGCATCCGCCGCGAATCGGAGACGCTCGGCACGCCGCCGAAGCTCAAGACGGCGGCAGAGGTGATCAAGCCGCTCGCGCCGTATGACGCCGAACTGGTGCGCAAGGAAGCGACGCGCGTGGCGGACACGGATGCTCGTCTCTGGGCATTTGAGTTGCCGACGACGCCGGGATTTTCGAAGAGTGCCGATGGCAAGCCGCGCTTGCCGGAACATCAGCCGCCGCGACACATGGCGCAGCTCATCAACTGGGCGCTGCGCGACTTGATGGCGAAATACGGCGAGATTGCCGTCTTTGGCGAAGACGTGGCGGCGCGCGGCGGCGTGTATTACGTCACTGCGGGGCTGGCGACGCGCTTCGGCCCGGCCCGCGTGTTCAACACGCTGCTCGACGAGACCAGCATCCTGGGCATGGCGATCGGCAGCGGGCATCTGGGCATGTTGCCGATGCCGGAGATTCAGTATCTCGCGTATCTGCATAACGCGATCGATCAGTTGCGCGGCGAGGCGTGCTCGACGAATTTCTTCTCGAACGGGCAGTTTCCGAACCCCATGGTCGTGCGCGTGCAGGGACTGGGCTATCAGAAGGGTTTTGGCGGGCACTTCCACAATGACAACAGCATCGCCGCGCTGCGCGACATTCCGTCGCTGATCGTCGCGGTGCCGGCGCGTGGCGACGACGCGGCGAAGATGCTGCGCACGTGCGTGGCGATGGCCAAAGTGCATGGCCGCGTGGTTTGCTTCCTCGAACCGATCGCGCTGTACATGCAGAAGGATCTCTATCAGGCCAACGACGGCAAGTGGCTGTTCAACTATCCGCCGCCGAGCGAGACGATCGCGCTGGGCGAGGGGCAGGTGTATGACGCTGATGCTTCAGACCTGAGCATACTCACGTACGGCAACGGCCTGCACATGTCGCTGCGCGCGGCCAAGACGCTGCGTGACGAACACGGCGTTGCGGCGCGGGTGGTTGACCTGCGCTGGCTCAGCCCGCTGAACGAGGAGTTCATCGCCGAGCAGGCCAAGGCGACCGCTCGCGTGCTGGTCGTCGACGAAGGCCGTTACAGCGGCGGCGTGGCCGAGGCGATTCTCGCCGTGATTCACGAACGCTGCGAAGGCGTGAAGGCGACGCGCCTGACCGGCATGGACACCTACATCCCGATCGGTCCGGCGGCGAATGAAGTACTGCCGACCGAGCCGGGCGTGATCGCGGCGGCGGTGGCGCTGGCGAAGTCGAAAAGGGCGACGCGCAGCAAGCAGCCGGCGTAGAGGCCGACGTCGCGAGAGTGAAACATGACGTGCGGCGAGACCGCAAAGCGTTGCCTGTTGACAGATTCGTTGGTTCAATACTTCTTTTGTGGGCACTTCCATCATGAAAACGCGCATCACATCCATTGTCTGCACAGTCGTACTGGCCGCCTCGGCCCTCTGGGCGTTCCAAGACATGCCCAAACCCGCCGGACCGGCCAAGGAACACGCCTTTCTGAAGCAATTCGTCGGCGAATGGACCAGCGAGTGGGAGATGATGGCAGGCCCCGACCAGCCGCCGATGAAGGCAAAGGGCTCGGCGAGCGGCCGCATGATCGGCGATTTCTGGTCCGTGACCGACGTGAAAGCCGATTGGACGATGGGCCCGATGTCCGCGGTGCTGACCATCGGCTACAACCCGGAAAAGAAAAAATACGTCGGTACCTGGGTCGATTCGATGATGAACCACATGTGGGTCTACGAAGGCGAAGTCGACGCCGCCGGCAAGGTGCTCGCCCTGAATGCCGACGGGCCGGACATGACGAACCCGAGCAAGACCGCGAAGTTTCGCGACAGCTTCGAGTTCAAGGACGCCGACAATTTCGTGCTCACCTCGGAAGCGCAGGACAAAGACGGCAAGTGGATGAAAATCGGCGCGGCCAAGTACGTGCGCAAGAAGTAAAGCCCGTCGTAGCTGCCGGCGTCGAGGCGCCATCGCAACAAATTGGGTGTGCAGGGCGAAGTTGTCGGCGTTTCGCGGCTCCGCGGTTCGGGCGGGCGGCATCCCCGCTCGACCCCACGGGTTGCAACTGCTTGCAACCGGTATTTGCCATTCGAGGGAGCCCATCGCGCATGCGCACCACGTCGTTCGTCCTGCAGCTGATCGCGTCCAACATCTTCATGACGTTCGCGTGGTACTGGCACCTGAAGCATCGCGGCTGGTCGCTGATGACGGCGATCGCGATTTCGTGGTTGATCGCGCTGCCGGAATACTGCCTGCAGGTGCCCGCCAATCGGCTCGGGCACGCCAATTTCGGCGGGCCATTCCGCGCGGCGCAGCTCAAAGTCATTCAAGAGGCAATCACGCTGACCGTATTCACGTTGTTCGCGCTGCTCGTGCTTCGCGAGCACATCCGTTGGAACGACTTCGTCGCTTTCGGTCTGGTTTTCGCCGCGGTCGCCGTCAGCGTGTCTCGCTGACGCCGGTTGATAACGATCGCGGCTGCGGTCGGCACGCCTCGGGGTTGCTGCGGTCATTTCAAGAAAAATGCGCCGCTGGTTGGAGATTGCCCCGTCTGTACACGGAAGCTTGTGTGGAGGATGTAGCTCAAACAACCCAGCACAAGAGGAGTCAGCCATGTACAGGAATTCGATGAAGAGTCTGCTGTTCGTGTCCGCTGCCGCAACGATCGTCGCCTCGACCGCGTCCGCCCATCTCGGAAGCTTCGGCCCAGCCGATGGTTACAGCCTTTCCGTCTTCAACGGAACGGCCAATTGGTGTGACGTAACTCATTACAACGCCGGGCAGTACGGCGCGAACGCGGGCAACGGCCCCGGACCGACACCGATGGCCCCCAATTCTCAGTTGTGGAGCGTCGTGTCGCAGGCCGGCGGGTTTTTCCCGACCACGGCCGC
>JBJXFK010000069.1:0-10955 GCA_046155505.1 Phycisphaerae bacterium | reverse complement strand
ACATTTTGCCGAAGGGGCTTGATCACATCCTGTTCGTGGTCGGCCTGTTTTTGCTGAGCAATCGCATGCGCCCGCTGCTGCTGCAAGTCAGCGCGTTCACCATCGCGCACACGGTGACGCTCGCACTCTCGACGTATGGCGTGTTGCGACTGCCGAGCAGCATTGTCGAGCCGTTAATCGCGCTGTCGATCGCGTATGTTGCGATCGAGAATTTGTTTACGCGCGAGCTGCACGTCTGGCGACCGGCGCTGGTGTTCGCGTTCGGCTTGCTGCATGGCATGGGTTTTGCGGGCGTGCTTTCGGAGTTGGGGTTGCCGGAGGGCGAATACGTCGCAGCGCTGCTCAGCTTCAACGTCGGCGTCGAGCTGGGGCAGCTCGCGGTGATATTGATTGCGTTCGTGTTGGTCGGCTGGATGCGAGGAAGGCCTGACTATCGCAAATTTGTGGTCATACCTGCGTCGACGCTGATCGCGCTCATCGGGCTGTATTGGTCGGTGGAGCGGGCGTTCTTCGGCTAACGTCACTCTGGTGGCCGCTCGAAACGCCGATCACTTCGGCTTGTAATAATTCCCGCGAAACTGCTCGGGCGGGTACTTGCTGCGGTTCTTGACCATCTTCTGTTCGATCGCCGCCGCGAGGTCGATGTCGAGGCGATTGCTGAGTGCCAGGATAAAGCACGCAATGTCCGCGAGCTCGTCCTGCACTTCGCCGCGCAGCGCCGGGTCGCTCAGGCTTTGCGGAAGTTCGTCGCTTCGCAGCCACTGAAAGTGCTCCATCAATTCCGCCGCCTCGATCGCGATCGCCATCGACAGATTTTTGGGATCGTGATAACGCTGCCAATCGCGCTCGGCGACAAATGCGGCGACCAGTTGCTTGAGGGCGGCGACGGTGGTTGTCGCGTCGGATGTTGCGTTCGTCATTTTCACTCCGCGCTGGCGGATTCGCTTGCATATCGAACAAAAACCGAACATACTCTCGCCGGAGGCTGCCCATGCGACCGGTCGAGAATCCGCCCAACCCGTTCGCGTCGGCGAGCGTCGAGTGGCTGGGCGGGCCGCCGGCGGCGCGGCTGGTACTGTTCGATGAGCACGCCCGGCAAATTCTCAATGAGAACGATAGCCCGGACATCCCGTTTCGATACAGCCTCAATCCCTATCGCGGCTGTCAGCATGCGTGTGCCTATTGCTATGCCCGGCCTACGCACGAGTATCTCGGCTTTGGTGCGGGCAGCGACTTTGACACCAAAATCTGCGTCAAGACCAACGCGCCGCAACTGCTCGACGAGCGACTCGCCAAACGCCCGCTCGGCGGCGAGTCGATCGCGTTCTCCGGCGTGACCGATTGTTACCAGCCGATCGAGGTCAACTATCAACTCACGCGACAATGCCTCCAAGTGTGCCTGCGTCATCGGCAGCCGGTGGGCATCGTGACCAAATCGTATCTGATCGTGCGCGATCTGGAACTGCTGCGCGAACTTGGCCGAGTCGCCCGCGTGCGGGTCTACTTCAGTGTGCCGTTCGCCGACGATGCGGTTGCGCGGCTGATCGAGCCGCACGCTCCGCCCACGAGTCGGCGATTTTTGGCCATGCGGCAGTTCGCCGACGCGGGTATCGAGGTCGGGGCTATGGTCGCGCCGCTGTTTCGGGACTCAACGATCGCGACATCCCGCAATTGCTGACGCGGGCAGCCGAGTGTGGGGCGACGGCGGCGGCGTACGTTCCGTTGCGGCTGCCGGGGCATGTCGCGGATGTGTTTCTCGAACGGCTGCGCGAGCGAATGCCTTTGCATGCAAAACGGGTCGAGCAGTTGGTGCGAGACGGGCGCAGCGGGCGATTGAACGACCCAAGATTCGGACATCGCATGTCCGGGAAGGGCGACTACTGGGCGGTTATCAGGCGGCTATTCGAAACGACGGCAACGCGACTTGGCTTTCCGCAGGAGCCGATTCGCGGGCAGCTTGTGGAACAGCCGCTGCGGCCGACAGCACCCCCGGGAAGCGTGCAATTGCCGTTATTCGGCTGAAAAGCGGCCAATCCAAGAGCGTGTGAGGATTTTGGCGCAGGCGCGACCCGCACGTCCGCGGCGGCGTACTCGTATTGCCGCTAAGCCCCTTCGCCGACGGGGTTTTGCACCTGTGCGACGCGCGCAGGTGCTTGCCAGCGAAAATGTTAGATTCCGGTTAGGCGCTGGAGTCGCGCCATACCGATGATACAATGTCGGCCCGCTGGAAGATGGGAGTACGCCGGGATGAAGTCACAATTTGTGATGGCAAGACAGGTGCGCGCCGTCGCGGCGATCGCTGCCGTACTGGCGGTTGTCTCGTCCGTGCATGCCCAACTTCGCAGTTCCTCGATCAGCCGACCGTCGGAGGGGCCGTCGAGCCGCGTGGGGTTATTGGGCGGTCTGTTTTCCAGTCGCGATGTCAACGACATTGGCGCTCGGGACATCGGCACGGTCCCGCAAAGTCTGGGCGGCATCCCGAGCTTTCGCGATCGCACGATTTCCGGCGGGGTGGGTCGACAAAACTTTGCCAACCCGATGTTCGGCACGGCGACCCGCTTGCCGCGCTCGCGGACGCCGCGGCCGACGTTTCTCGGCGATACGGGGCGGGCGAATGCAAACGAGTTGATGTACGTGACCGAGTATGGGCAGTCGATGGATTTTCAGAATCCGTTCGGCGGTTTCGGGCCTTATCGCACGGACATCATTCCGCAAATGGCGTATTTCGTACCGCCACCGTCGACCGATCGCTACGCGGCGTATTTCAATCTGGTGCCGCCGGCGAATGCGACGGTGGCGACGCCGCCGCCCGCGGTTGGCGACGGGTTGCCTGGGCAAATCGATCAGGACACGTCGTTTTCGACGTTCATGGAAGCGGAGCAGGAGCGGACACTGGACGTGATGGCCGAGCGGGCCCAGCTTGCGTATCAACTCGGCACGACGCCGACGCGACAGGATCGCGCGTCGCAACTGGCGCGCGCGGTGGGGCTGCTTACCAATCTGCGTAATCTTGATCGAAAGAGCTATCTACCTTCGCTGCTGCTGATTCACGCGTCGATGGAGCGCGGCGAAGCAGAGTCGATGCTGTTTAACATTTTCACACTGGTCGATCGATACCCCGACGTGTTTCGACAGCCGCCGAACATTCAGCAGTACTACGGCGATCCGGCCGTGTTCGAAGCCCAGGTGCGACGACACCTGCGATTCGGCGACAGCGGCTCGGCGACGCTGCGCGGCTATGTGGTGCAGGCGTACGCCTCGTGGGCGCTGCAGGACAAGCCGCGTGTGCGCGAGGCGCTCAACAAAATTGACCAATTGCGAATGAAACAAGACCCGGATCCAAACGTCATGAAGTTCTACTTTGCGATGGGTAACGCGGTGTTGACCGAGTAGCGAACGAGGCGGCCCGGGGGGGCCGTGGTTTTGCGCCGCCGGCGCGAGTCACGAGGAATCGAAAGCAGCGCGCGAATCATGAACATGGGCAGCCCAAGCAACGACGCCGAAGCGACGGCGCACGAAACCAGCGGCCAAACGGGGTTTCTGCTCGAGTGGTCGCGCAGCCATCGTCTGCTGCTGAATACGGCGGCGCACCTAGTGCTGTTCGCGCTGACGTGGTTTTTCGCGTTCGGCTTGGCGTACAATTTCTCGCGAATTGAAATGTGGTTTCCGACGTTCTTTCTGCCACTCCTGCCGCTGGTACTTGCGGTGAAACTGAGCGTTTTTGTCGCGATGGGGTTGCACCGCGGGTCGTGGCGCTATGTGAGCATGCGTGACGTGCTGCGCGTCGGTATCGCATCCTGGATCAGTTTTGCGATCGTCTTTGTGCTCTACATCGGAATCGCCAATCTTCATCTAATTATTGGCGATTTCGACCTGTTCGACGGAAACGACTTCCCGGATTCCGTGTTTCTGAACGACTTTGCCGGCACGATCGCGATGGTCTGCGGCGCGCGGCTTGCGTTTCGGCTGTATCACGAAGAAGTGCAGCCGATGAACGAGGGGTCGGCCCCCAAGCTGCTGATTCTCGGCGCGGGCAACGCGGGCGAGAATGTCGTTCGCGAAATCCTGAGACAGCCGCTGCTGCAATATCGCATCGTCGGCTTCCTCGATGACAATCCGGTGAAACAGGGCACACAGATTCACGGGATCGACGTGATCGGTCCGATCACCAGGATCAAAGAGATTTGCGAAGAGCACTCGATCGACGAGTTGCTGATCGCCATGCCTTCGGCGTCGCGGGCGCAGATTCGCCGCGTGGTCGATCTGTGCCAGGGCACAAATCTGCGATTCAAGACGCTGCCCGCGATTTCGGATCTGATCGCCGGGCGATTAAAGGTCTCGCAGATTCGCGATGTGGACATCAACGACTTGCTGGGTCGTGCTCCGGTCAAACTGGAGACCGATCAAATCGGGCGGTTCATTGAGAATCGCGTGGTGGTCATCACCGGCGCGGGCGGCTCCATCGGCTCGGAGATGTGCCGGCAGATTGCGTTTTTCAAGCCGGCGCGAATGCTGCTGCTGGAGCAGGCCGAGCAAAATCTGTTCGAGATCGACCGCGAGCTTCGCAGCTCGCATCGCGAGATCACGGTGGTGCCTTATATCGCCGACATCGCCGATGAAGGTCGTATCGCGCATATCTTTGCGACCGAGCGTCCGACCGCGGTGTTTCATGCCGCGGCGCACAAGCACGTACCGATGATGGAGCTGAACCCCGGCGAGGCGATCAAGAACAACGTGCGCGGGACGCAGGTAATCGCCGATTGTGCGGCGAAGTTCGCGTGCGAAAAATTCGTGATGATCTCGACCGACAAAGCGGTCAATCCGACGAGCATCATGGGTGCGAGCAAGCGCATCGCCGAGATGTACATCCAGGCATTGAATGAGCGTGTGAATACCGAGTACATCACGGTTCGATTCGGAAACGTGCTGGGCAGCAGCGGCTCGGTCGTGCCGATTTTCAAGGACCAAATCGCCCGCGGTGGGCCGGTCATGGTGACTCACCCTGACATGGTGCGTTTTTTCATGACGATTCCCGAAGCCGCGCAGCTCGTGTTGCAGTCGGCGTCGATGGGTCACGGCGGCGAGATTTTCGTGCTCGACATGGGCGATCCGGTGAAGATCGTCGATCTCGCTCGCGATCTGATCACGCTCAGCGGCTTTCGCCCTGGCGAGGACATCGAGATTCAGTTCAGCGGCATGCGCCCGGGCGAGAAGCTTTACGAGGAGTTGTCGATCGAGGGCGAGGACGTGTCGCGCACGACCCATCCAAAGATCGGCGTCTGGCAGAAACGCGCCGAGCCGTGGGATGCGCTGGTGCGTGCGATTGACAAGCTGCTGGGCGAATCCGACGGGCTGAACCGCGAGCAGATGCGGCAGCGAATCAAGGACGTGGTGCCGGAGTTTTATGTCGATGAGACGACGTCGCCGGTGAAGAAGTCGTCGGAGCTAAAGATGCTGCGCGAGTTGCCCGACGACCGGCGCGCGGCGGGCGAGCAGCCGGGCATTGCGCCAGCGTGACCGGGCGCTCGATCTCATCCGTCAGCTTGCGTTGCTCGCCGACGCGGGCAGTCGACTCACGACATATGCACATCGTGATCGATCATTTGTGGTCGAGTCGATTGATCAACGCGTCGATGTCGATCGTCGTGCGCACGCGGCCATGTTGAATCACCGCAAGGCCGCCGATGAGTGCGTAGCGCACCTGCATGTGTTCAAAGGTGCTCACGAGCGCATCTAGCGCTCGCGTCAGTTCCGTTCCCGCCGGCGGCAATGAACAGTCGGAAGTGCTCACGCATCAGCTCCCGTTCGCGTTTTCGCGCGGACATGATACGCTCGCGCCGCTCTCGAGAAGCCGCATCTTGCGGTGCGAGCAGTCGCGCGGAGTCGAGCAGGCGGCAAAGCTCGGCAAATCGCTCATTTGGGGATCGGGCCGCGTTGTCGGCGATTTGCCGGCGAATGGAGTCGTCGAATCTGGCAACGTTGAACGCGGAACCCATGCCTTGATTCTACCAACAACGTCAGCCGGGCGCGGTGTTGCTCTCGCCGGAATGTGCGCCATACCCGCTCGCGAGGAAGAAAGGCCGACTCGGGGCACCCACCGATTCGCGGTCCGGCGGCATCGCTAGACGATCCGCCCGTCGAGCATCTGCACGATTCGCCCGGCTCGTGAGGCGACGCGCGAGTCGTGCGTCACCACGATCAGCGTCATGCCGGACTCGCGCTGCAATTCGGCGAGTAATTCGAGCAGTTGCTCGCCGCTGTGCGAATCGAGCGCCCCGGTCGGCTCGTCGGCCAACAGCAATTTTGGCTGGTTGATCAACGCGCGGCAGATCGCTACGCGCTGCCGCTCGCCGCCAGAGAGCGTCGTGGGCAGTGCGTCGAGCCGATGGCCGAGGCCGACGCGTTCGAGCAGCATTCGTGCCCGACCGCACGCCGCCTGCGAACAACCGCCCGCGCCGCCAAGCCGCGGAATCAGCACGTTTTCATACGCCGTGAGTCGCGGAAGCAGGTTGTGAAGCTGGAACACGATACCGATCGTATCGCGGCGAAACGCGTCGGCGTCGCCGTCGCGAAAGGTGCGCAGGTCGCGTTCGCACACGCGCAGTTCGCCGGCGTCAGGCGTGTCGATAGCCGAGATCATGTTCAATAGTGTGGTCTTGCCGCAGCCCGATGGCCCGCAAATGGCGATCCACTCGCCGCTGCCTACGTGCAAATCGACCTCGTCGAGGGCGGTCACGCGGCCTTGCTCATAGCGCTTGCTGAGGCCGTGCGCGTCGATTGCCATGCTCGCGGCGTGCTCATTCATAGCGCAGCGCCTCCGCCGGCGAGATGCGCCCCGCGCGCCACGCCGGGATCGCTCCGCCCAGCACGCTGAGTACGATCGACGCGCACGCGGCGATTGCAAATTGCGCCACACCGAAACTCGGGCGAACGAATTGCGTCGCGACCGGTGCGATCGCGATTGCGTGGGCGAGCAACACGCCGAGGATCGAACCGATGAGCAGGGCCAGCACGCCGATGACGAGCGATTCGATCATGACCAGCCGCAGCACGTCACCGCGCGACCAGCCGACAGCGCGCAGCACGCCGATTTCACGCGTGCGTTCGAGCACGGTCATCCACATGGTATTCAGCACGATCACGCTGCCGATGATGACCGCCGCGAGTGTGATGATCCAGACGATGCTCTGCGACACCTCGATGCCCATGTCCACTTTGTGATACTCGGCGGCGCTGGCGATGCCGACGACTTCCGGATGAGCCGCTTCAAGCCTATCGATGAATTCCCGCACGTCGACGCCGGCGTGCAGACCGAGGAAGAACGCGGTTGCCTGTCCCTTGCGACCGAGCATTTCTTGCAGCGTATGCAGATGCAGCGTCACTGCTGCGTCATAGATGATGACGCCGGTCTCGAAAATGCTGACGACATCGAAGGTCTTTCCGCCGATTTCGACCGTGTCGCCGATGCCTTTGCCGAGCGTGCGGGCGGCGACGCGGCCGAGGCTCACGTCGGCGAGGTTGCGAATCGGCTCGCCCTTCGCATATTCGCGGCTAAACGTAAAGCCCTCGGGCTCGACGCCGAAGACGACGGTGAAGCGTTGGTCGGCGACGGGCATGACGTGCGACATGCCGGCGGCGACGTCGGCGACTTCGGGCATGGCCTTGAGCTTGGCCCGCGTCCCGGCTTCGTCGAGGGTGCTGAGAATGTCGGCGGCCACACCGGCTTGAAAGACGATGAGGTCGGCCCCGCCAAGCTTGATGCCCGAGTCGATCGATTCAGTTACGCCTTTGACGAGCGAGCCGAGCGTAACGATGGCGACGACGCCGAGCGCGACGCCGAGGACGGTGAGCGTAGCGCGCAGCGGTTGGCGGAAGAGGCTCCTGCGAACCATGCCGATGCGCGTGAGTGAAGCCGGGTGCGCCATTGCGACGATTCTAGCGACGCCGGGGCGGTTCGCGCAAGGGGCGCGACTGGACGACAGACTCGTGAATTGCGAGTGCATAGTTGATTTTGGGCGACGTGTCGCTGGAAGATCGGTCGTCACATGGCGGATGCCGATGCGCGATAAGATGGGCACAATGCAGGCAAACACGCCGGACATTGAGCGCTTTCGACGCGATCTTCGATCGACGCAGGTAGCCACTCGTCAGGTCGCACTCGACGAATTGAGAGCGGCGCTCGGGCGAGATTCCTCGATCCGGGCCGTCGCCGCGGATCTGCTTCGCGAACTGTGTCGGGGCGAGACGAATCCGTGGGTGCTTCTGAACGCGGTGCGCGGGCTCGAGCTGGCAGCCGACAAGGCGGAAGTCTTGGCTGTGAAACTGGGACTGATTGAGCGGTCGGAGGCGGACATCGTCGCGATGGCACTGCTCAACCTGAATCTGAATCTGAGCGCCGATCGGCTGCTTGAGATGTACGCACGAACAAACGAATACTCGCTGCGAAACACGCTGGTTCACATGCTGGCGCGGACGAGGGACGCGCGGGCGTTTCCGATTCTGCTCAGCGAGCTCGACAAGGCAGACATGCGTCCGTACGCGATCGAGGCGCTGGTGGCGTACGGCGATTCGCGAGCAGTCGAGCACATCGAGCGCTGCCTTTCGGATACGAGCGATGCGTGGCCGATCGATAATCATGGCCCGATGATGCGTGTCTGTGATGTGGCGCGCGAGGCAATCGAGCGGCTTCGCAAGGCTCGGTGAAACCGCCGGTCACACGTTCGAGTTCGCTTGTCGTCCACGGCAGGTCGCTATGATGATCCGTAACCACCCGCACGCGCGGGGCATCCCACATTCGACTGCGCCTTGCCCAGTGCGGCGTGGGCTTCTTCGCAATATCTGGAGCTGCGCATGCCAACGACGATTCAGCGATCTTTCGGTACCGTCCGCGCCCGCGCGATCGCGAATCGGCTTGGCCTGATCGCGATATTCGCGTCGGTCTTGATCGGCTGCGAGGCACCGCTCCGCGTGCCCCATCTCGGCGGCATCTACGACGCGCTCGCCCAGCGATCCGATGCGCTGCGCAACCCGGTGATCGTCATTCCCGGCATCGTCGGCTCGCGGCTCGTGCAGTCTGACAGTCGCCGCGTGGTGTGGGGCGCCTTCGGCGGAGAGCATGCCGACCTGGGCAGCGACGCCGGCGCGGCGCTGCTCGCGTTGCCGATGCGGCGTGGCGCTGCGCTGCGTGAGCTGCGCGACGATGTCGTCTCGGACGGCGTGCTGGATCGCGTGAAGCTGAGATTGTTCGGACTGCCGCTGGAGCTGCGGGCGTATGCGAACATTCTGGCGACGCTGGGCGTCGGCGGCTATCGCGATGAGCAGCTCGCGCGGGCCGGCGCAGTGGACTATGGCGATTCGCACTTCACGTGTTTTCAATTCGATTATGACTGGCGACGCGACAATGTCGAGAACGCGGCCCGGCTGCATGAGTTCATTTTGCAGCGTCGCGCGTATGTGCAGGCCGAATTCAAGCGGCGTTTTGGCATCGATCGCCATGTGAAGTTCGACATTGTGGCACACTCGATGGGCGGGCTGATCGCGCGCTACTACCTGATGTACGGGGACGCCGATGTGCTCGATGCTCCGCCGGCGGACGTGCCCTGGAGCGGGGTGGCGTATGTTGAGCGCGTGGTGCTGGTGGGCACGCCGAGCGGCGGGTCGGTGAAATCGGTGCTGAATCTGGCACAGGGGATCGACCTTGGGCCGACGCTGCCGCATGTTGAGTCGTCGGTGATTGCGACGATGCCGTCGGTCTATCAACTCATGCCGCGCGGCGATTCCGGCGCGGTGCGCGACGCTGCGACTGGCGAGGCGCTCGATGTGTTCGATGCGGCGACATGGGAGCGCTATGGTTGGGGTCCGGCAGGTCCGCGGCAGGATCGCACGCTGCGAGCGCTGCTGCCGGGTGTCGGCGAGGCGAGCGAGCGGCGGGCGATCGCACTGGAACATCTGAGCGCGTGTCTCGATCGTGCGGCGAAGTTTCATGCGGCACTGGTTCGCCCGACGCGCCGTCCGGAGTCGCTCGAACTGCACCTGGTTGCGGGCGACGCGATGGAGACGCCGGCCGTAGTCGAGGCGGATCAACGCAGCGGCACGCTGCGCGTCGCCGCCAGCGGTCCCGGCGATGGAACGGTGCTTCGTCGCAGTGCGTTGTTCAACGACGCGGCCCGCACAGCGGACGGCTCGCGGCGGGCGGCGGGCATCGAGTGGACGGGCGTGACGTTTGTGTTCAGCGATCATCTGGGGATGACGAAAGACCCGCACTTTGCAGACAATGTGCTCTATTTGCTGCTGGAGCGTCCGCGTCGATCGGAATAGGGCGTGCGCGACGGCGCAGCCCATCTTGACCGGCGACTCGCGACGGCATAGGCTGCTTCGCTCGCAAGTTCTTCGGGGCGTGGCGCAGCCTGGCTAGCGCGTTTGCATGGGGTGCAAAAGGTCGCAGGTTCGAATCCTGTCGCCCCGATTGGCCGAAAACAGCTACAAACGTAGCGGTTTTCGGCCTTTCCTTTCGATCGAGAGCACGGTAAAACCCGGTCGTTGGCGCGGAGCGCGCACACGGCTTCCGGAGGTTGAAACGTGCCCAGACAAGGCAAACCGCCGTCCTATCGCCGCCGAACCATTCGTGGCCGTGAAGTCGCGTACACGACTTTGCGGGACGCCGTCACCGGTCGGACCAAAGATTTTTGGCTCGGCGATTACGGCAGCGAGGATTCGCGACCCCTGTACGCCCGCCTCCTGGCCAAGTGGGAAAACAACGCCCGCCGGCTTTGGGACGGCCCACGTTCCGATCCGCTCCGCGAAGGCGGTCCAACCGTCACCCAGATTTGCCATGCCTACGCCGAGGATCAACTGCCGCGGTATAGCGGGTCGCATCAATCCACCCTCAAGGCCGACGTGAAATCGTTCCGTGCCGTCTACGGCGATCTGCCCGCGGCCGAGATCGGGCCGAACTC
>JBJXFK010000054.1:0-4567 GCA_046155505.1 Phycisphaerae bacterium | reverse complement strand
GGCGGTGAGCGTAACAAAGTACTTTTTGACCATGCTGGGCCTCCCTGCCCGCGGCGGGGAATCCGCCACGGCGACAAGGATGACCGCATCCACTCGTCAATTCAAGCCGGACGGAGCACTAGGCACTCCCCGCTCACAATTTGACACACACATTCTTCGGCTCGGTGAAAAATCGCATCGCTTCGTCGCCGCCTTCGCGTCCGATACCGCTCTGTTTTACGCCGCCGAAGGGCACGCGCAGGTCGCGGATCATCCAGCAATTGACCCAGACGGTGCCCGCTTCAAGACTGTCGGCCACGCGGTGTGCCCGCTTCACGTCGCTGGTCCAGAGTGACGCGGAGAGGCCATAGTCGGTCGCATTGGCGATTTCGATGGCATGGGCTTCGTTATCGAACGGGATAATCGAGACGAAAGGCCCGAAAACCTCTTCCTGATTCACGCGGCAATTTGGGCCGAGGCCGACGGCGACGGTGGGTTGAAAAAAGTACCCGCCCGCACAGCGCTCGTTGATCGACTCGGGCGATTCGCCGCCGAGAATGATGCGGCCGCCTTCGTCGCGGGCGATATCCACATAGGAACGCACTTTGTCGAGTTGCATTTTTGAAACGAGCGCGCCTTGGTCGGTGCCCGGTTCGAGCGGGTCGCCGATGCGGAGTTTGCGAGCGCGGGCGACGAAGCGTTCGACGAAGTCCTGTGCGATGGTGCGCTCGACAAGAAGCCGCGAGCCGCACAGGCAGATTTGGCCCTGGTTCGCGAAGGCCGCGGAGACGCTTTGCTCGACGGCTTGCTCGATGTCGCAATCGGCGAAGACAACGTTGGCGTTTTTGCCGCCGAGTTCGAGCGAGAGCTTCTTGAAGCCTGAGGCGCACGCAGTCGCGATTTCGCGGCCGGCGCGGGTGCTGCCGGTGAAGGAGACGGTCTTCACGTCGGGGTGCGCGACGATGGCCGCGCCCGCACGCTGACCCGTGCCGTGAACGATATTCAGCACGCCCGGCGGCAAGCCAGCTTCGCGGCAGAGTTCGGCGAACAGGTGAGCAGTGAGCGGTGTGACCTCGCTCGGCTTGGCGACGGCAGTGTTGCCTACGGCAAGCGCGGGGGCGACCTTCCACGTCAGCAGATAGAGCGGCAGATTCCAGGGCGAGATCAACCCGCAGACGCCACGCGGGCGGCGGAGCGTGTAATTCAGCGCGTCGTGGTCCATCACGTGTGCATCGCTGCGTTCGTGCAGGATGGCGGTGCCGAAGAAGTGGAACGACTTGTGCGCCCGCGGAATATCCATCGTGCGGCAGCGTTGCAGCGGCTTGCCGTTGTCCATGCACTCGGCCCGCGCGAGCGATTCGAGATTTCGCTCGATCAGGTCGGCAATGCGGAGCATGATCTTTGACCGCTCGGCGGCGGGTGTCTGCGACCACTTTGGGAATGCGGCCTTCGCGGCGGCGACGGCGTGATTGACGTCGTCGGCGTCGCTATCGGGCACACACGCGAAGACGGCGCCGGTGGATGGGTCGATGTCGTCGATCATGCGACCGGCGACGGGGCCGACGAATTCGCCGTTGATGAAGTTAGCGATGGTGAGCATGAGATCATCGTACCATAAGCTGCAAACTGTACCGAGATGGACGGGGCGCCCGCTGGCGCTCGGGGCACTCGCTGGCGCGTCGCGTTCGGATCGCGGGCGCGATGGACTTGATGCCGTTCGCACTGAGCACTGAGCACTGAGAACTAAGCACTAGGCACTGAGCACTGCCGCCGTTGACCCGCCGAGCCTCGCGCGGTAAATCTGCCCCATGAAACCCAGCGAATCCATCGCCATTCTCGATTTCGGCGGCCAGTACTCGCAACTCATCGCGCGGCGTGTGCGCGAGAATCATGTGTATTGCGAAGTGCTTTCGCCGACGGTCTCGATCGACAAGCTTCGCGCGATGAACTTGCGCGGCGTGATCCTGTCCGGCGGGCCGGCGAGCGTGTATGCGGAGGGTGCCCCGAAGTGTGATCCGGCGGTTTTTGAACTGGGCGTGCCGATGCTTGGAATTTGCTATGGAATGCAACTCGCTTGCCACATTTTAGGCGGAAGCGTCGATTCGTCCAAGGCCCGCGAGTATGGCCGGGTGAAAATGCACGTGCGCGAGCAGGGCGGTATTCTGGCGCACATCCCCGCGTCCACTTCGGTTTGGATGAGCCACGGCGACCTCGTGCGTTCCATCAGCGACGATTTTGAAACGATCGCGGCGACCGATACGTGCCCGATTGCCGCCGTGCGACACAAGACGCGGTCGGTGTTCGGCGTGCAGTTTCACCCCGAGGTGACGCACACGCCGCTCGGCGGACAGATCGTTCGCAACTTCCTCTATGACATCTGCGGCTGTCGCGGCGAATGGCGGATGAGCACGGCGGCGCATCTGCTGGTGAGCGATATCCGCAAGCAAGTGAACGAATCGCACCGCGTGATTTGCGGCCTGTCGGGCGGCGTCGATAGCAGCGTCGTCGCGGCGCTGGTGCATCGCGCGATCGGCGATCGGCTGGTGTGCATTTTCGTGGACAACGGCTTGTTGCGCGAGGGCGAGGTCGAGCGGGTGAAGGCCACGTTTCGCGATCATTTTCAGATGGACCTGCACGTCGTCGACGCGGCCGTGCGGTTCTTGAGCGAGCTGGCCGGCGTGATCGACCCGCAGCAGAAACGCAAGATCATCGGGCGGGTTTTCATCGAGGTGTTTCGCGACGAGGCGTCGCGCATTCAGGACGCGCACTATCTCGCACAAGGCACGATCTATCCCGATGTAATCGAGAGCGGCCACGGCCCCGGCGGCAACACGGCGATGATCAAGAGTCATCACAACGTCGGCGGTTTGCCCGAGCAACTCGGTTTCGAACTGGTCGAGCCGCTGCGGATGCTCTTCAAAGATGAAGTGCGGCTGCTGGGCGAATCGCTCGGCTTACCCGAGGATTTGCTGTGGCGGCATCCGTTTCCGGGGCCGGGGCTGGCGGTGCGGATCACGGGCGACATCACGCCAAAGCGGCTGGCGATTTTGCGCGGGGCGGATGAGATCTTGCTCGAAGAGCTGACGGCGGCGGGCTGGTATCGCAAAGTCGGGCAGGCGTTCGCGGTGCTGATCCCGACCGCGAGCGTGGGCGTGATGGGCGATGAGCGGAGCTACGAAGGCTCGAACGTGATTGTGATTCGCATTGTCGAGACGACGGACTTTATGACGGCGGATTGGGTGCGGATGGATTGGGACGTGCTGAGCCGCGCGAGCAGCCGGATCATGAATGAGGTGAAGGGCGTCAATCGCGTGACATATGATCTGACGAGCAAGCCGCCGGGGACGATTGAGTGGCAGTGAGGCGGAAGGGAACTGGGAACAGGGAACAGAAAATGTGGAGCTGCCGCCCTCGGCTGCTTTCTTCGATGGAGCACCGCGGCCCCCCGTGGTTCTTTTGGCACAGCCGCCTGCATCTGCTCTCTTCGTCGCGCGTAGGGGTTTGAATCTTGGACACCGCCAAATACAACGTGCCGGTCGGCAAGAAGCTCGCGCTTCGAAAGTTTGCGACGAGCGACGACGGCGGACTCTCAAAGGCCGATGGTGCGGCGGCGTTTGAGAAACTGCATGAACGGTTGGTGGAACTGACCGAGTTGCTCTACGCCGACGGACGATTTGGATTGCTCGTCGTGTTTCAGGGCATGGACACCAGCGGCAAGGACTCGACGATTCGGTCGGTGTTCAGCGGCGTCTGTCCGAGCGGCATCGATGTGACTGCGTTCAAGCGACCGAGTGAGGAAGAGTCGCGGCATGACTTTTTGTGGCGGGTGCATCAACACACGCCGGCGCGGGGCGAGATTTCGGTACTCAATCGATCGCATTACGAGGACGTGCTGGTCGCGCGGGTGAAGAAGCTCGCGCCGCCGAAGGTCATCGACGCGCGCTACGACGCAATCAACGCGTTCGAGGCATCGCTCGCGGCCGAGGGCGCGCAAGTCGTCAAGTTCATGCTGCACATCAGCAGGGATTATCAGAAAGAGCGTTTGCAGAAGCGTCTCGACGATCCGGCGAAGCACTGGAAGTTCGATCCCAACGACCTCGTGGAGCGCAAGCGCTGGAGCGACTATCAGGCGGCGTTCGAGATCGCGCTTGCGCGGTGCTCGACCAAGCGCGCGCCGTGGTATGTCGTGCCGGCCGAAAAACGCTGGTATCGCGATCTGGTGATCGCGCAAGTGTTGGTCGAACTGCTCGAATCGCTGAAGTTGCGATTTCCGAAGCCGGTCTTTGATCCGCGCACGGTGAAAATTGACTGATGGCGGCTGATCGCACCGGGGTCGGCGTCATGTTTGTGGGTGCTTTTCACGCCGCTGCCAGCGGCTTTGCGGCCCAGACGCGGTCCCAGTCGCCGTTGAGCCACGCCGTGCGAAGCGAGAGCACCGCCTGCGATCCGCGCTTCGACCAACGCATCCCGCAACGCTTCATCCGCAACGCCACCACATGCTTGCACGCCGCTTCCACCCGGCCCGAACCGATGTCCAGACCCGCCGCTCGGAAGCGATCGTACGCCAGCCGATCGTCCTGGTTCTCCA
>JBJXFK010000053.1:0-3943 GCA_046155505.1 Phycisphaerae bacterium | reverse complement strand
TGGAGAACCAGGACGATCGGCTGGCGTACGATCGCTTCCGAGCGGCGGGTCTGGACATCGGTTCGGGCCGGGTGGAAGCGGCGTGCAAGCATGTGGTGGCGTTGCGGATGAAGCGTTGCGGGATGCGGTGGTCGAAGCGCGGATCGCAGGCGGTGCTCTCGCTTCGCACGGCGTGGCTCAACGGCGACTGGGACGGCGTCTGGGCCGCAAAGCCGCTGGCAGCGGCGTGAAAAGCACCCACAAACATGACGCCGACCCCTGCGCGTCGCTTCGGGCCGTCGCATCCCAAACTTCCGCGGCGCGCGGCGCTACCGGTTGTCGTCCGTCTCGATCCGGGTTCTGCATTCTGCATTCATCATTCTGCATTCCGCCGCATCAAGCCGGCGTCAGGATCGCTCGGCATTGGCGCAGCCAGGGAATCTGATCGTCGCTCAATTTCGCGCCGCGCAGATCGACCAGGTAGAAGTCGACCCCCTCGATCTTCGCCCCGCGCAGGTCGCAGCCACGCAGGTCGGCCCGGCGAATCTGCTCCGGCTCGCGGAAGCGCTGCTCCAAACTCTCGTCGGTGTAGAACCCCGTGCGCGTCCCCTCCGACGCGAGCGGGCTGCCGACCAGCCCACTGCGCGAGGTGCCGGCATGAAACATCAGGCCGGTGAGGTCGGAATACGACAGGTCGGCCCCCGGCCAGCTCGCGTTCATCACGCCGACATCGCGAAATTCGGCCTCGTGAAAATTCGCACCCGGCATGTGCGTGCCGGACAGGTCGCATTCGGACAGCTCGGCCGACACAAACGACGCTTCGAGAATCTCCAGCTCCTGCAAATCGCACCCGACGAACACCGCGGCATCGAACACGCAGTGCCGAAAGCGGCAATCACGCAGCCGCGCATGTTCAAACCACGACCCGACAAAACGGCAATCGGTGAACCGCACGTCGCGCAACTGCGGGCGGTCGAAAATCGCATCGCTGAAATCGGATCGGGCCACGACGGCGGAATCGAATGCCGCGCGCCGCATGCTCGAGCCGACGAACTGGCAGCGCTCAATGGTGCTCGACGCGAAGTTGGATCCGATCAACTCCGCCCGGCCGAAGTCGCAGTGTGACAGCCGCGCCGCCGTGAAATCGATATTGCTCGCGACCGCATCGACGAGTGAGCATTTCTCGAGCGCCGCACCGCCGAAGTTCGCGCCGAGCAAATCGCCGAGATCGAATTGCACATCCCATAGTTTCGCCCCGGCGAAATTCGCGCACGGTGCCGAAACCCGAGTCAGGTTGCGATCACGCCACAGGAGTCGTCGCAGGTCGGCGTGGTCGAGCCTCGGGACCAGTCCCTCAGGCAATTCCCACGGCAGCCGGGTCGCGGTCAGCACGCTGGCGGCGATCGGTTGAACGTCGGGGTGCATGCGCTTCATGGCATGAAGAACCTGCGTGACCGTCAGTGAGTCGCAGCCCGCAAGCTCGCCGACGCGCGTCGTCAGATCACGCGGCCAGCGTTCCTGACCCAGCTCGTATGCACCCGGATCGATGAGCCGACGAATTGCCGGCTGCACCGCGTATATGAGCTGGAACGGGCGGCAGCGCAGCAAGCGGCGAATCGGACTCGCGAGTCCGCTCCAGACAAGTTCGTCTGCGGTGGCTACCGTGATGAACGTCTGGCAAAGCCACAAGAAGCAATGAAAGCTGACCTTGTCGCGCTCCTCGCCCGATGCATACCGGCTGATGCAATTTTCGAGCGCTGCGAGCGGCGTGGGCAACGAGTCGTCCATCAACATTTCGTCAAGCGCGATCGTCCAGAGGGCCGGGTAGCCGGCGAATTCGTCCTGTGCCAATTGCGGCTCGACGCGTTTCATCACGCGCCCGCACTGCTTGGGTGCGACGGCAAGCAGATAGTCGACCACATCGTCATGCGTCCACGGCGCGAGGCGCAGCGTCACGGTGTGCGGATCGCGGACCTGGCTAACCGTGCCGATGATCACCGTGCGACCCGCGGCGTCGCCGTACCAATCGCGCGGCCGCGCCGATTCGTCGATCAGGAGCACGTCGCTGCGCAAGTCGCTGCGCAGCGCGAGCGACTGGCGGACAAACTCAATGGCAGTGGTGATGCCGAAGCCCAGCGGCCCGAGAATGTGAATCGGTCGCTGTTTCGCGCCGGTGATGTAGAGCGCGACGGCTCGATCAATTCGCACCGGCTCGGCCTGCTCGGGCAGAAACACGCGGGGCGGGACGATGTGCAGGCCGCTGCTCACGCGAACGAGGATAATCCGCGTGCGGGCCTACGCAAGAAAAATCCGGCATTGCGCTGGCAAGGCGTAGGTTGGGCACCGCCCAACATTTGCCGCGGCGGTTGATCGCCGCACGGAAGGTGATGGGCAACGTCCCCTCGACAAGCCCAATGAAGAAAGACCGGTCGGAGACCGGTCCCCCAGCGCGACACCCTCAATCCGCGCCGACAAGCGTCTCTTCGGTGCTCGTCGCGTGAGTGTCGCCCACCGTGTCCGTCGAGCCGATTCCGATGCCGCCGGTATCGATCGCCGAATCAATCGCACCACCGCCGTCACCGCCGATGCGCGGCGTCAGCTCGATGCGGCGCCGCGTGCGGGCTTTGGTTTCGGCCAGCGCGACGCGCACCTCAGCGAACGCCTTCTTGACGCTCGACAGCGCCGTCTCGACGTTTCGATTCGTGCCGCGCAGTGACGAAACTTCCGACTCGTAGTATTTCTTCTGTTCGAGCAAACGGTGATTTTCGCGTTCGATGTGCGCGAGCTGCGCACGGGCGGCCTTGTTCTCGTTGCGCAGCGCTTCGAGCTTCTGCTCCAGCACTTCCTGCACGCGCTTCAACTCGATCTGGCGATCTTCCGACGCGCGGGCCTCGGCTTCGAGCTGCTGCCGCGCCGCGCGGGTGTCTTCGACGATGCGGGCGTTTTCTTCCAACTTGGCCTGCAACCCGGCCCGCTCCTCGGTCAGCTCGCGGGCGTTGCGTTCGGCCTGATCGACGCGGGCGCGAATCGTTCGCACATCGGTGCGCAGCGTGTCGCGCTCCTTGCGGACCGCCCAAAGTTCTTCAAGCTGCTTGTTGGCGGCCTTGGTTTCTTCGACCAGCCGCGCGTTGTCTTTCTCGGTGATCGCGAGCTTCTCGGCCAAGCGTTCGACACGCGTGGTCGCGTCGGTCAGCTCTTCTTCGAGCGTGGCGATTTCCTGCTTGGCCTGATCGGTCAGCTCGGCCCGCGTTTCGAGCGAGACCTTCTGCCACTCAAGTTCTTGAATCCGCTGCTTGGCGGCGCTGAGTTGCGTCTGGGTGCCGCCCAGTTCGCGTTCCAGGTGCGCGCGAATCTCTTCATAGCGATCAAGCTGATCTTCCAGCTCGTTCACAACGGCCAGCACATCATCGCGTTCGTCGAGAAACGTATCGGGCAACGTGCGCGGGCCGCTGCGTTCGACGGCGCTTTCGATCTCGCGGCGCGTGGCGCGCGGGGTGGTCGTCGTGCCCGTCGGGGCGGTGCCGGTCGTGGTCGGCGTGGTGGGCCGAGCGGTGCTGGTGGTCGTGATGGGCGTCGTGGTGCCGTTTGAGGACGTCGTCATGTGGATCATCTCTCGCGCTATGGGTTCCGTCGCTTGCATCCCTGCTCACAACGCTGCCGCCGGCGCCGAGGCGCTAGCGACCGGCGGCATGTCCGCACAGCAGCACGATCGGCAGATTCGCCGTCGAATTTTCGGGCGTGCGGGTCATGACAGTGGGTATCGGCTGAAGTTGCGCGGAATCTTGACGTTTGGGCGGAGGGATGGTGGGTTGGGGGTGGGTTTTTGCGCGGGGGGCGGGGCGCTGGGCACGAAGGCACGGAGGCACGGAGGCACGGAGTGGAAGCGGCGAGAGCCGTGCGCGCGGGGCGCAGGGCGCGGGGCGCAGGGCGCGGGGCGCGCGGGCGCGGGGCGCGCGGGCGCGGG
>JBJXFK010000025.1:0-24748 GCA_046155505.1 Phycisphaerae bacterium | reverse complement strand
TCACCGGCCAGGAGATCCTGACTGCCGACAAGGTGACGCTGCGCGTAAACCTCGTCGTCAGCTATCAGGTCACCGATCCGTTGAAGGCGACCGATCGCGTGATCGACGTCAAGCAGACCGTCTATCGCGATGCGCAGCTCGCATTGCGGGCGGCGGTCGGCACGCGGACGCTCGACGCGCTGCTGGCCGACAAGGAATCGGTGGGTGGCGAGGTGCGCGCAACGCTGGAGGCGACGACCGCCGAATATGGCGTCGGCGTCCGCAGCGTCGGGCTGCGCGACCTCATTCTGCCGGGCGACATGCGCGAGCTGTTCAATCGCGTAATCGCCGCGGAGAAGGAAGCAGCCGCCAATCTGATCAAGCGGCGTGAGGAAACCGCAGCGGCCCGCAGCCAGGCGAACACCGCCAAGTTGCTGGCCGAGAACCCGCAGCTCGCGCGGCTCAAGGAGTTGGAACTGCTGCAGGAAATCCTGTCCGGCACGAAGACGACCTTCGTCTTCGGCTCGGGCGACCTCGCGGGCCAGGTGCGCAGCCTGATCGCGAGCGAGCAGCGCGAATCGAAGGTGTGACGTTCACGTTGGCAAGAGGGTTGTGGAGCACCGCGGCCCTCCGCGGATTCTTGTGGAGCAGCCGCCCCCGGCTGCTCCACTCCCGCCCCCGGAGCACCGCGGCCCTTCGCGGTTACTTCCTCTCCATCTTCGCAAATCCGCGAACTCCGCAACAATTTCCCGACTTCTCCGTGCTCTCCGTGTGCTCTGTGGCTTGCGCGTTCGCCGCCCCTCCTAAACTCCGCGCGTGACACAACGAACGTCTCATCCCAACCTTCGCGCATCAAAGCTCATTCCGCGCCCATCCGCCTCGAACGTCCGATGCGCAACCAGTCCAATAATTTTGCCGATCCCGTGCAATCCGCCCCAGATGGTCAACAAAATGTCACGCCGCAACGACAACTTGACCATCTGGGCCGACCGCGCCTACCTGTCACTCGCCGCACGCGTTTTCACCGTGAACTTTTCACTCTGCACTTCGAACTGCGTTCGCGCGGGCGAATATCATGCCACGATGAGCAAGCACACCCTGCCCGCGTGGCAATCGATCGAGAAAGTGGTCATCGGCATGTGCCACTGTCCTGCCCTGCCGGGATCGCCGAATTGCAGCGGCTATCTCGCGCCGATTCGCGAACATGTCCTGCGCGACGCGCGGGCGCTCGCGTCGGGCGGCGTGCATGGGATCATGCTCGAGAACTTCGGAGACGTGCCGTTCTATCCGGGGCGCGTGCCGGCGCATGTGGTTGCCCATCTGACCGCAATCGCGGCGATGGTGAAACAGGAAACCAAACTGCCGCTGGGCATCAACGTGCTACGCAACGACGGCATCAGCGCGCTGGCGGTGGCTCACGCTGCGGACGCCGACTTCATTCGCGTCAACGTGCTCAGCCACGCGCGGCTCACCGATCAGGGCGTGTTGCAGGCGATCGCGCACGACCTACTGCGCGAGCGCATGCTGCTCGGCGCGACCAACATCCAAATTCTTGCCGATGTGGATGCAAAAGAATCGGTGCCGCTCGCGCCGGGGCTTTCGCTGGAGGATGAGATCGACGACGTGACTCGCCGCGGACTGGCCGACGGAATTGTTGTTTCTGGCGCGAATACGGGCGGCGCGGCCGATCCGTCGAAAGTCGGCAAGGCATACGCCGCCGCCGGCAAGACGCCGGTGTTCATCGGCAGCGGCGTGCGGGCGGCGAACATTGAGCAGTACATGTCGGCCGCCGATGGGTTCATCGTCGGCACATCGCTCAAGGGCGGCGGAGACGTGCGCGCGGCGATTGACGTCAATCTCGTGCGCGAGCTCATGCAGCGCGTGCGATGAGGGCACGCCGACGCATCACTTCTTATTCGACGCCAACCCGAATCGCGCCGCCAGTTCCGCCAGCTTACGCTGCGCCGTCGTCGGTGCGGGCGCTGGCTCGCCGCCCTCGACCTGCTCGCCGGTGATCGGCGACGAGTACGGCCACGGGCGCGCTTCGGGTTCGGCCGGCTGGTCCGGTTCAACCGAATGCGGTCGCAACGCCTGTTCGGTCGCTTCGAATTCGCCGATTAGCCGCTCCCCCGGCTTCACCAACGAACCCGGCGTACTAGAGGCCGGTCCATCGGCTGCCGCCGCGAAAGGGTTTTGCTTGGGTTCCTCGTTGGTCGGCTCCTGCGGCGGTTTTGAGTTGTTGGCGATCTGGGCCCCCGTGCGTTCCTGCCGCCACCAACGATCGACGATGCGATCCGGATCGCCGCCGCGACCGCCAATGGTCCAGAGCTTGAAGAAGTCCATGTTCGCACTCTGCGGCTCCTTGGGCGGCATGTCGATCAGTGTGCGCATCGGCATGAGCACGGCATCGCCGATGATGAAACCCTCGCCGGGTTTCAAACTCGGCAGCAGCGAAATCAGCGAGCGGAACTGGTCGCTCACCACGCGGGCCGCGTATTCCTGATCGTCGGGGTTGTTCATGCGCATGAGCACCATGCTGTTGCACTGGCTGAGCACGGTTTCGCTGATCTCGCTCGGGCGCTGGCTGACGATCATGGCCGAGACGCCGTACTTTCGACCTTCCTTCGCCACTTTTTCAACCGCGTTTCGCGCGAACGTCTTGCGACCCGGAATCGGTTTGCGCGGCAGGTAGTTGTGCGCTTCTTCAAATACGATCAGCACCGGCTGGCGCAGATCGGGCGGCGACCAGAAGTTGAAATCGAACAGTGCGCGCGTCAGCACCGCGACCGTCGTATCCACCACGTCAAATGGCAAGCCTGACAAATCGATGATCGTCAGGTTCTTGCGTTCCTCGAGTTGGCCGAGCAATTGGCGAATGACCCATGTGACCGACTTGCTGAGCTTGCCGGGCGTGGCGGTCGGATCGAACGCGCGGGCGAGGTCGGCGTTGCGCCGCGCCTGGTCGAACGGGCGCAGCAGAAAGTCGTATCGACGATCGTTCAGCTTGGTTTCGATCTGGTTGATGAAGCCCAGCAGGTTGCCGAAGAACGTCGCGTGCGGCACTTCGCCTTCCGACGTGGCGGGGTTGAACTCCATCTTTTTGGTCAGCAGCAACTTCTCTTGTTCCACCGGCGGCAACTGGCGAAACGGCAGCCGCGAGAACGCATAGTTCGGCGTGTTGAGCACGTATCGTGCCGCGTTCATGTTCTGGGCGTAGATTTGAAGCTGTTCGAGCGCGTAATACACCGGCGTGTCGATGGTGTATTCCCAGCGCATGTCCAGTTCTTCCGCCGCCGCGAGCTTGAGCCTCTCGAACGCCTGGCGCAAGAAGATTTTCTGCGCGTTCAGGTTGAGCGGGTTGTTCGAATCGATGAAGAGCTGCTCGAACTCCTCGAAATTCATCAGCCAATACGGCAGTACAAGATTGCGATCGCTGAGGTACGTCACGTTGGGCAGCGGATTGCCGAAGTCGTCGCTGAACGCTTTCAGATATTCGCCGTGCATGTCGAACATCACGACCTGCGCATGCGGTAGGCGCATCGCCTCATATACGATTTTGGCCGTCGTCACCGACTTACCCGAACCCGAGTTACCCATTACCGCGACGTGCTTGGCGAAGAACTCCTTGCCGAGCACTTTCACCTCGAAGTCGGTGTCAATCGCAAAACGGCCCAGCGAAAAGCTCTTGCGCTCGCCGCCCTCTTTCGAGCCGGCCATGTCGTCGAAGCAGCCAAAGATCAGCTCGAAATCTTCATCGACGCCGATGCGCACGGGATCGCCGATCGTCGGATACTCGTTGACGCCGCGACTGAATTTGTCGCCCTGCACGGTTCCGAGCAATTGGCAGGTCATGGTCATGCGCGGCGGCGTGCCGGGTTCGGGGTCGGCCTCGATCGGGTCGCGGACGCCGACGCGCGTGACATAGCCGATCAGCGTTCGCCGATCCATCGGAACGGTGACGTAGCTGCCGAGGCGACCGACGCGATAGGTCTTGCCGTGATATTCGCGATGCAGGTTGAAGACCGTTACGTGCACTTCGATGCTGTCGCCTTCGACCGCGATGATGTGCCCGATATCCAGGTTGTTCATGCGCAGACTCCGTGCCCCCCGATAGACTTGGGCAATGTAAGTATGCGAATCAGCCGTCTTGCTCGTGAACCCGATTGTGCGTCGAATTACGCGGCCGTCGCGCGGTGCTTGCGCGGCGTCGCGTGGAGAATCGCCTCGCGCGTGTTATCGCCCGCTTTCTCGGCAGGAGTTGCGCTTCGCGACCGTCGATGGTGAAACGTGAAGGAGTGCGCATTTGACGAATCCAGCCGTGTTCGCAATCGTCGCAGTTGTAACTGCCGTCGTATCAGTAACGGTCGGCTGCGCATCTTCGAGCGGTCGAGAAGTCGCCGCCTCGTCACAACCGGTCGCCGCCTCGCCAGCCCCCGCGCCCGCAACAGCGCGATTTCCGGACGACTGGCTCGGCCGCTGGACCGGCCCGGCTCAGCAGATACAGCCCGATGGTCGCGTGATGGACTTCCGCGTCGAGCTCGATTTTCATCGCACCGACGACCCGACGCGCTTCATGTGGAAGCTCGTCTACGCCGGCGAGATGGGGCGACAGGTCCGCAACTATGAGTTTGTGGTGATTGATGAAGCAACGGGCCGATATGCCATCGACGAGAAGAGCAGCATCGTTATCCCGATGTGCAAGGTCGGAGAGGTGCTCTACTCGGCATTTTCGATCGAGGACGTCACAATCGTCGGCCACGACCGACTGATCAACTTTGGCCGACCGGATGAACATTGGCTCGCCGAGCTGGTCACGTTTCCCGCGAGCGACACTGAATCCTCCGGCGGTGAACGAAATATGCCGAAAGTCGGCGGGCGTAGGCCGAGTAACGTCCAGCGCGCAATCCTCCGACGTTGAATCAGGGGCGCAGGGCGACCTCCCCCGCTAAGCTACGCTTATGAACTCGCATCCAACCCGCCTCTGGGACAAGGGTCTGCCGCTCGATGAGCTGATTCATCGTTTCACCGTCGGCGACGACCCGATTCTCGATCTCGAAATTGTCGGCGACGATTGCGTTGGGTCGGCGGCGCAGGCGCACACGCTCGCAAGACTGGGCATCTTGAGTGGCGAAGAACTGTCGGCCCTGCTCGCGGCGCTCAAAGAAATCACGACCATTCACGAGCGCGGCGAGTTCACGATTCCGCCGCAGCTTGAGGACTGCCACACCGCGATCGAGTCGCACCTGACGCAGCGCTGTGGCGATGCCGGGCTGAAAATTCACACCGGTCGCTCGCGCAACGATCAGGTCGCGACCGCGATGCGCCTGTATCTGCGTCGTCAAACAAAGCAGTTGCTTTCGCGGCTGACGGAATTCAGCGACGCATTGCTCACGCGCATCGCGAGTGATGGCCAGATCGCTATGCCCGGCTACACGCATATGCAACCAGCGATGCCATCCAGCGTTGGCCAATGGCTGCACGCATTCTGGGAAGCGGCCGCGGCGCAGTTCGACGCCGGCGAGCACGTCCTCGCCCGGCTTGATTCCTGCCCGCTCGGCAGTGGCGCGGGCTTTGGCGTGCCGCTCGATCTCGATCGCGCGTTCACCGCACGCATTCTCGGTTTCAGCAAGCCGCAACGCAGTCCGATCGATGTGCAGAACAGTCGCGGCCTGACGGAGCTTTACTTCACGCGATTCGCGACGGACATCGGGCGACTGCTCGAAAAGCTTGCGTGCGATCTGATGCTCTTCACGACCGCCGAGTATGCGTTCTTTCGCCTGCCGGAGAACGTCACCACCGGCTCGTCGATCATGCCGCAAAAGCGAAATCCGGATGTGCTGGAACTGATGCGCGCGAAGGCCGCCCGGCTGCGCAGCCGATGCGTCGAGCTCGAATGGGTGAGCGGCAAGCTGCCGAGCAGCTATCACCGAGATCTGCAACTGACAAAGGAGCCGACGATTCGTGCGGCTCGCGAGATTGGCGAGTTACTGGATGTCGCTCGACATGTGCTGGTCGGTTTGCAGATCGACGCCGACAAGCTGCGCGCGGCGATGCGGCCGGAACTGTATGCGACGCGCGTTGCACTCGACCGCGCGCAGGCGGGTACGCCGTTTCGTCAGGCGTATCGAGAAGTGGCAACCGAGCTGCGCGAGAATCGGCTCGATGTCGCCGCGCTGATCGGCAAACCCGATGCAGCGGCAGTGCTGAGCGAATCGCAGATTGCGGAACTGCGAAGTGAAGCACGCGAGCGGGCGACACGACTGGCCGCGATGCTTGAACACGAGTCGCGCGTGCGCGCCTCGATCTTTGAGCAGCCGCCACGCGGTGCGTAGCGATCGACGTAACCTGCGAGGAGAAGCAAACGATGTCCACGGGAATCAGCGGCGTGTCGACCATCATCCTGCGCGTGAGCGACCTGGCGCGATCGACCGCGTTTTATCGCGATCAGGTCGGCCTGCCGCTCGCGATGGCGTTTGAGAGCTTCGCGTTCTTTCAGGCGGGTGGTCTGCGGCTTGCGCTCAATGAGAACAAGGCCACTGCGGGGAATGATCGGGGGCTGACCGAGATCGTGTTCGATTGCGCCGATATTGATGCCACGTATGCCGCCCTGAACAAGGCTGGGATTTCGTTCAGTCGCGCGCCGCGCGTGGTCAGCGCTGACGCGACGCACGAGATTCTCGCGACGGATTTTCGCGATCCAGATGGGCATGTGTTGTCGATCATGGGGCGGAAAGTGAAGGCGAGCTGACGGCGTGGAAGAAAGCAGCGGATGGCCGAAGCGCTTCCCAAAAACCGCGGGGGGCCGCGGTGCTCCGTTGTTACTCATCCAGCACCTGATTCCAAAACGCACTCGTCAGCGATCGCGGAAACCTGCCGGTGCCGGCCTTGATAACCGGGATTTTCACCGCGAGTTCCGGGCGTTTCAGGCACTCGGTGATGTACTCGCTGGTCTCGGCGATCATGCGCGCGCGGGCCTGCTCGTATGTTTCGCTCTGACGCCAGAACAGGCGACTCAGCAAATTCATGACGTGTCCGCAGTTCGAACGTGTCGCCCGATTGAGAGGTTACGGCTGCGATTCGGCGTGGTGTCCGCGATTCATCGTGCGGACCATCCAATGCACGCCGAGCAGCCCGAGTGCGACCATCTCAATCGGCAACGGTCGCGCGGCATTCCACGCTGGAATGATATTCACCTGATCATAGGGTGGCGGCAGGCCGGGGCGAGCGGCGGCAACGATCAGGCCGAGCACGCCGGCGATGATCGGCGCGGGCCAATATGCGGCGAAGCTGCGCACGCCGGTGACCCAATTCGCCGCGTACACGCCGCCGGCGAGCGAGAGGAAGACGGCGAGAAAAACCTGTCCACGATAGGTGTGCGCGATTTTCGGACCATTCAAGATGAGCAGTAGCACCATCGCCGCGAGCACGCACACGATGAGCGCAAGCACATGCTTCTGCGTAGTCGCGGCGTCGCGGTCCATGCCAAGCCCGGCGCGAAGTCGCGCAACCGCTCCGCTGCCCTGTCCGAGGATCGCCAGCAAGCCCAGCAATAGCCCGGCGAGCAAGAGGTAGTCTGGCAAGAGGGCCGAATACGCGCCACCCGACGGTGGGCCGGCGTTGACGTGAAACCGTTTTAGCCAATCGTCCATCGTTCCGCCGGGCGCGGCCCAAAACGCCAGCGCGGTGCCGACCAGCGCAAAAAGGCTCGAAAAATCGCTTCGCCCGGCAATCAACTTGGCCACGATCGAGCCGACGAAAAGCACCGCCACGAGCGCGATACTGCCCACGATTCCGGCGGCACCGCCCGCGAGCAGCACCGCAGGGTGATTCCAACCCGCGTTGAGGCCGGTGAAGCCGGCGACGACGTGCAGGCCATACGCGATCAGCCCGGCGGCGACGAGAAATCGAGAACGTTCGATAACCGACGGCGGTGTCGGAGCGGCGTCGGTGAGGGTCATGGTCATAGTGGGTGTGGAAGGTACCGGCGAGCGTGGCCGGTGTGTAGTGCTCAGTGCTCAGTGCGGAACTCCTGTCTCCTCCAACTGAGCACTGAACACTGAGCACTGAGCACTTTCCAGCATTTTGTTTCAGAATTCTCACACGCTCCCGCTACATTATGTTTGAGCACATTCGTGCCGCCGCGGATTGCAGTTTCCCGCGATTGATCGGCTCGGCCCCTTCCACTACGTGACGGGAGGGTGTCTCGTCGAGCCGGCGGCCTCGCAGTGTGTCGTAGGAGACAAACCATGCGACGATTACTGCTTTCGCCGGCGCTGTTGATCTCGGCCACAGCGGCTCAGGCTCAGATTAGTTGGCTGAACCCTGTCAGTGGCGACTGGACGACCGCCGCAAATTGGGCCGGCAGCAACGTGCCGGACAATGGCGGCGAAGTGGCCCAGGTCGCCGTCGCCGGGACGTATGCGATCGACTACGCCGCGAATTTCCAGATCGGCGGCCTGCAACTCACGAACGCCAGCGCGACGCTGAACATCGTGCCGAACGTGACGCTCGCCATCGGCGGTAACAACTGGACCAACAACGGCGTGGTCGTGCTCAACAAGACCGCGGCGAATTTCGGAACGTTTTTGCGCAGCGACGCCGGTGCGCTCACGCTCAGCGGCAACGGAACGCTGCGACTCAATGCCGAGCCGTCGAACCTCGACACCGCGCAGCTCAATACGTTCAACGGCGGGTTCGTCATTACGAACTCTGCCACGCACAGTGTGAAGGGTTGCGGCAACCTGCGGATTGCGATGGCCAATCAGGGACTGTTCGACGCCGATCAGGCAGGCAAAACGCTGCAAATGACGCAATTCGGCAAGTCGAACACCGGCACCATGCGTGCATCGGGCGGCGGAACGCTTCAGTTCAACGGCATTAGCGTGAACAACGCGGGTGGGCAAATCGTCGCTGAGAACGGCTCGACGGTGAACGTATTCAACAGTGGCATCACCGGCGGAAACATCTCGACGAACGGCACAGGCGTCGTGCAAACGTCCAACTCGACCTACGCCGACACCGTGCTCGCCGGCACGCAAAACGTGATCGAAAACAGCACGTTCGCGATCGCCGGATCGGGCATTACGAATAACGGCGTGCTCACGCTCAACTCGACCGGGGCAAACCTCGGCACGTTCCTGCGCGCCGACGTTGGTGCGGCGACGATCGGCGGAAACGGCACGTTGCGCTTGAATGCGTTTCCGTCCAATCTCGACTCGGCACAGCTCAATACGTTCAACGGCGGGTTCGTTCTCACGAATGGTCCGGATCACACCATCAGCGGCGTCGGCCGCATTCGCATCGCGATGGTCAACGACGGCGAGATTCGCGCTGACGGATCGGGCGCGTTTGTCGAACTGCATCAGATCGCCAAGACCAACAACAACCTGATCGAAGCGACCGCCGGCGGCGTGGTGCAAGTGAACAGCATCGGTCTGACGAACAGTGTCGACGGGCAAGTTGTCGCCGATGGAGCCGGCTCGGTGGCCAGCTATTTCAGCAGCGGCGTGGCCGGCGGAACGCTCGTCGCGCAAAATGGCGGCGTCGGTTCCGTTTCCAACAGCACGTTCAGCGATTTGACGCTTGTAGGTCCGCACCAGGTCAATGCCAATACCACCCTTGCAATTGGCGGCGCGGGAATCACCAACAACGGCACGCTCACAGTCAACCCCACCGCCGGCAACTTTGGCACGTTCATGCGGCTCGATGTCGCCGCCGCCACGATCGGCGGCTCGGGCACGATTCGGCTGAACGCCGAGCCAAGCAATCTCGACACCGCGCAACTCAACACGCCCAACGGCGGGTTCGTTCTGACGCTCGGTGCAAACCAGACCGTTAGCGGAACGGGCGCGATCCGCGTAAACACAGTCAACAACGGCCTGATCGACGCCAACGATAGCGGCCAGGTGCTCGCGCTGCGGCAACTCCCGAAAACCAACAACGCCACGATGCGGGCCACTAATGGCGGCACGCTCGGCATCGAAAACATCGGCATTACCAACAACGGTCAGATTCGCGCCGATGGCAGCGGCTCGGTCGTCGGCTATTCCGGCGGCGTGACCGGCGGCCAGCTCATCGCAGCCGGCGGCGGCATCGGTTCGATTTCGAACTGCACGTTCAGCGACTTGACGGTCGCCGGCCCGCATCAGGTGAACGCCAATACCACGCTCGCGATCAACGGTGCTGGAATCACCAACAACGGCACGATCACGGTCAACCCCACCGCCGGAAACGTCGGCACGTTCATGCGGCTCGACGTCGTAGCGGCCACAATCGGCGGCAACGGCACCATTCGTCTGAACGCCGTTCCGGGCAACCTCGATACGGCGCAGCTCAGCACGCCCAACGGCTCGTTCGTTCTGACGCTCGGTGCAAACCAGACGGTTAGCGGAACGGGCGCGATCCGCGTAAACACAGTCAACAACGGCCTGATCGACGCCAACGATAGCGGCCAAGCTCTCGCGCTGCGTCAACTCTCGAAGACCAACAATGCCACGATGCGGGCCAGCAATGGCGGCACGCTCAGCATCGAAAACATCGGCATTACCAACAACGGTCAGATTCGCGCCGATGGCAGCGGCTCGGTCGTCGGCTATTCCGGCGGCGTGACGGGCGGCCAGCTCATCGCGGCCGGCGGCGGCCTCGGTTCGATTTCGAACTGCACGTTCAGCGATTTGACAGTCGCCGGCCCGCATCAGGTGAACGCCAATACCACGCTCGTAATTGCCGGCGCGGGAATCACCAACAACGGCACGATCACCGTGAACCCCACCGCCAGCAACTTTGGCACGTCCTTGCGGACTGATGTCGCAGCGGCCACGATCGACGGCTCGGGCACCATTCGCCTGAACGCCGTTCCGGGCAATCTCGACACCGCGCTGCTCAACACGCCCAACGGCGCGTTCGGGC
Source organism: Phycisphaerae bacterium (assembly GCA_046155505.1). Classification (GTDB taxonomy): domain Bacteria; phylum Planctomycetota; class Phycisphaerae; order UBA1845; family Fen-1342; genus JBJXFK01. The sequence goes on along the minus strand of JBJXFK010000025.1, from coordinate 13,861 downwards.
TGACGCTCGGCGAAAGCCAGACTCTCGGCGGTACGGGAGCGATCCGCGTGGCGACGGTTCATCAAGGGCGGCTGAGTCCTGGTTCGGATGCCGCGCCGATTGGCCGTATTGAGCAGCGCCAATTTGCCTTTGCGATGGAAGAAACGTCTTCGTATGTCGTGGATATCGGCGGCGTCGCAGCGGGAGAGTTCGACACGTTCGCCGCCGCCGGCGCGGCAACGATTGACGGCGATCTGATCGTCCATCCGATCAACAGCTTCGTGCCGGCACGCGGCGATGAGTTCACCGTGCTGACCGCCAACCCGCGGCTCGGCATCTTCGAGAACATCATCGCGCCGCCGATCGATGCCGACACCGTTTGGCGCGTTCGGTACACGCCGAACGCGGTGATCCTCTCGGTCACCTGTCCCGGCGACATCGACGGCGATCACATCATTGAGCTGCCCGACCTGGCCACGCTGCTGTCGAACTTCGGCACGCCCAGCGGCATGGAGGGTTTCGAAGGTGACGCAGACGGCGATGGCGACGTTGACCTAGTCGATCTGGCGCTCGTCCTGATCGGCTTCGGTTCGCCGTGTCCGTAACAGCGACGCTGTTGCGTGCTGTTGCAAATTCTGGAGGGTCGCGGAACGCTGGGCGCGCCGCGGCCCTCCGCGTTCTTCTCGGCGGTGTGACGGAGCACTGGGACGACGCCGCGCCGCACCGACCCTTGTGGAGCTGCCGCGCTCGGCAGCTTTCTTCGCGGCGCGGCTAACGGCTCGACACGCGAGTTCCCCCGCTCGCTGACGCTCGGAACTCGCGTCGCGGACGCTCGGCGCACTCGCTTGCGCGTCGCCTTCGGATCGCTGGCGCGATGGGTCGTCAGGTACATAGGCCCGAGCGCTACGACGCGAGCGCGAGATGCCCGTCGTCGAGTTCCAGGCAACGACCCAGCCGCGACGCGAGGCGCTGTGCGTGGGTGACGACAATAAGTGCGACGTTGCGCGACGCCGGCAGCGAAAGCAGCAGATCGGTCACACTGGCGGCGGTCGTCTTGTCGAGATTGCCGGTCGGTTCGTCAGCGAGAACGAGCGTCGGTTGTTGTATGAGCGCGCGCGCGATCGCCGCACGTTGCCGCTGACCGCCGGAGAGTTCGCCGGGCAGGTGATCGAGCCGATCGGCGAGGCCGACGTGTTCAAGCAGTTCCAGCGCGCGATCGCGGGCCGACGCACTGCCGCCATACGGCACCGTCGGAATCAGCACGTTCTCGAGCACATTGCATTGCGGCAGCAGATGATGATCCTGAAACACGAAGCCGATATGGCGATTGCGAAAATCCGCGAGTTGTCGCGGCGAGAGCGTGAACGGATCGACGCCGTCGAGGGTCACGCGGCCCGAAGTCGGCGATTCGAGCGTACCGATGATGCTCAGCAGTGTGCTCTTGCCGCAACCCGACGGCCCCATGATCGCGACCGACTCGCCGCGCGCGACGCGCAGGCTGACGCTGCGCAGCACGTGAAGCGGCCCGGCGCGCGACGGATAGTCTTTGCACAAGTCTTCGACGACCAGTCCGCCGACGAATGACAACTCAGACATGCACGCGCTCCGATCGCCTCTGGCGGGCGGCATCGTAGACGCGCCACGTCTCGTCGGCCATGACGCGATCGTTGAATCGCTCGCGCACCGCGACGCGACCGGCGTCGCCGAGTTTATGGCGAAGCGGCGCATCGACGATCAGCCGATCGAGCTGCTCGGCGAGCGAATCGGTGTTGCCGGTTTCGCACAGCAGCCCGCCGCCGGTGTGTTCGAGCAGCTCGGTGAACGAGCCGTGGTCGGGCTGCACGACGGGCACGGCGCAGGACATGGCTTCGAGGAGATAAAGCCCCTTGGCCTCGGGATACGGCGCAGGCACGCTAAAAATGTCGAGCGAGCGCAGGAATTCAAACTTCTGCTCGCGCGAGAGTTCGCCGAGATATTGAAAGTGTGCATCGGCGTTGTAGCGGCGGAGATAGGTGCGCACCTCGTCGAGGTAGGGTTGATCGGAGGCGCTCAGGTAACCCGCGGCGGCTAGTGTGCAGTTGCGACCCGCGGCGCGGAGCGCGACAAACGCCCGCGCAAGTTCGAGCAGCCCCTTCGCCGGGCAGACGCGGGCGAAATAACCGATGAGCAGAGGCTCGTCGGGCCTTCGCGCCGCGCGCGGCGGCGGCACGGCGGCGGCATCGACTCGAATTCCCATCGGCACAGCGTGAATGCGCTCGCGTGGGATGTGATACTCACGGGCGCAGTAATCGGCGTAGTAGCGCGATGTGGCGATGAATGCATCGACTTGCGGCACGAACGTGCGAATCTGATCGATCACGCGGCGGCGGGCGTCCTCGGGCAGGCCGTCGATGAACAAGTCTTCGCCGCTGAGTGTGCAAACGATCGCGCCGTTGTGCGAGTTTCGCAACTCTGGCGCGACGCCAAGGAAGAGCAGGTTCGGGAGATTGACTACGTCGGGTTCGAGGCGGCGCAGGCCGTCGACAAGTTCGGCGAGTTGTGCCCGCTGCGGGCCGTGCGCGCCGCGCAAGACGGCGAGCGTCAGGTCACCCAACTCGCGTGCGTCGGTCTTGGTCGCCAGCGACCCAGCCCAGCGGAGGATGGCCGGATGATCGACCCAGCGCGTCGCGAATCGCGGCAAGCTGCGCCAGACGGCCGATTTCTGTCGCAAATACACATCGATCCCGGCGTAATACACATGCCTGCGACTGACGGTTACCTCATCCGTTCGCAGTGGCGTGTAGAGCGGCAGCAGGATCACGTCGCGGCCCTGCTCGATCAATGTCGACGCGACGCGATTGTCGCGCAGGCAACTGCCGCAGTACATATTCGCGGCACCGGCGGCAAGCATGACGATTCTCAAGGCGCGTTCCCCGGATGGACTGCGTGAGTGTATCGCGCGATCGGAATTCGTGATCGGCGCCCGAGCGATGATCCGCGCCCGCGCGGTATCATTCTTGGTTCGAACCAGAGGGACGAGTATGCCGCATCGCTTTTGTATGCTTGCCGTCTGCACGGCGATCTGTCTGGGTCAGCTTGGTTGCACGGCGTCGTCGCGCGGGCGGGACGAATCGCCTGCCTCGCAGCCGGCGACTACGGCGGCGCATGAATCCGCGGCGGCGTCGCCACCGGCGGGCGCGCGAGTCGGAGTTGAAGCGCAGAGTCAACCAGCGACCGCGGCTGATGCCTCGCCGCTGCGCATGCTCGACAATTTTCACGCGATCGAAGAGGGCCGCGCGTATCGCTGTGCCCAGCTCTATCCCGAGACGCTCGACTGGGTGATCCAGCGCTACGGCATTCGCACGGTGGTCAATTTGCGCGGGCCGAATCCGCAGATGGAGTGGTATCCGCGACAGAAGGCGGTGTGCGAGAAGAACACGATCACGCAGATCGACATCCCGCTGAGCGCATTCAATCTCCCGCCGCCGGAGCAGTTGCTCGCACTCTACGACGCATTCAAGAGTGCGCCGGAGCCGATCCTTATTCACTGCCGCGCGGGAGCCGACCGCAGCGGCATGGCGTCGGCACTGTGGCGCATGACGCAGCGCGGCGATTCGTCGCAGACGGCTGCGTCGGAACTGTCGCTGAAATACGGGCACTTTCGCATCCGTCATCCAAAGATGCTGGATATGGTCGAGATGTTCCAGCCGCGCCGCGAGTGGATCACCGACGAGTATCCGCGAATTTATCAGGAAAAGAAGGCCGCAGCGGATGCCGCAGCCGGCGTAGAGGAATAGCGCGTCTTGTCGACGCGACTGAGGATCAGCATGCTCCCGAACCGTCAGCAATTCTTGCAGCGCCTCATCGCCGCAATCGTGTCCGCGGCGCTCATCGTTTCATCAAATGCCCAAACGTCGCGACCAATCGAGCCGCTCGATCAGCCGGACGCGATCGTCAATTTCTGGCGGCAGCATTGGACGAAATCGGCCGACGGGTCGATCGTCTATCACGAGCGCAAGGAAGTGACGATCAACACCGATCGCGCCCATCGCGACTTCGCCGACCCGCGCATTACGTATGACAGCGCGACGCAAACAGTCGAGATCATCGCGGCGCGCACACGCCTGCCCAGCGGCAAGACGATCGACGTGCCGGCCTATTCGCGCACCGAAGTTGCGCCGGGCTGGGCCAGCGGCTGGCCGGCATACGCGACGATTCGGCAGATGGTATTGGTGATGAGCGGCATCGAGCGCGGCTGCGTGGTCGAGCTGGAATACAAGTTGATCACCAAGCCCGCGGCGAAGGCCGTGCTGGCGGGCGAGTTGCGATTGCAGGATCGCTATCCGATCAAACGTCGCGAGATCCGCTTTGATCTGGCAGCGGGCGAGTGGCTGCGACCGTGGCTGAGCGGCATAAGCGAGCAGGCCGCGAGCTATGCGTTCGACCAGCGCAGCGACGGCTCGACGGCGCACACGATGGTCATTCCGGAACTGCCTGTGCTGATCGAGGAGCCAGCGTCGCCGCCGTGGCAGACGCGGGCGGCGCGGGTGACGTTTAGTGCGTCGGGCAAGGCCGACGCTTGGCTGTCGGAACAACTGCACGCGATGTTTGACTTGTCCGATCCGGGCGACGATTTGACGAAAGTCGCTCAGTCGTGGGTGATCAACAAGTCGGGCACGCGCGAGGAGACGATTCGAGCAATTCAGGAACGCGTGGCGGCGACATTCAATGTTGTCGATGTCGACGCGGCGTATCGCTCGTGGAAGCGACGCACCGCCGACGAAGTTTTGCGCGGGAATTTTGGCACTCCTGCCGACGCGGCGGTGATGATGCTCGCGCTGGCGCGGGCGGCGGGATTGAAGGCGCAGCCGGCGATGCTGCTGCGTGACGGTATTTGGGTGGAGAAGACGCCGCAGGAGGGGCTGATCGGCGCATTCGCGATCGCGGTGCCGGGCGATGCTGGACTCGAATTCTGGCATCCGCAGCATGGCCGCATGCAGCGCAGCGGGCGCTGGAGCGGCTGCACGTTGGCGACGGCGGAAGGCGAAGATGGCGCGCTGCAACAAATCGCGTGGCCAGCGTGGACGAACGTCGCCGACTCACGCGTGGCGGTCACCGGCGAACTCGCGATCACGGCGGATGCGACGCTGACCGGGCGAATGAACGTGCGGCTCAGTGGGTGTTTTGTGAATGCCGAAGAATTGCGCAAGGGTGATGCCCAGCAGGCACGCGTGCGGGACATTTTGAAGCGCGTTTCGTCGGCGATCGACGTGGAGAGTGTGACGATTCGCGCGCTGGCGCCGGACACGTTTGAGGCGACGGCGCAAATCAAATCTGCCAAGCCGATCGAGGGCGCAGGCGACCTGCGGCGGCTTGCGATTGGCGCGGATGGCATTGCGAGCGGCGATGTTGAGTTGCCGCTGGCGAGCGCGAAGCGGCAGACGACGGTGTTGCTGCCGGCGGCGCTGGAGCAGCAGGTGGACATTACGTTGAGTTGGTCGGCGGAATGGACGATTGAGGCGTCGCCGAGCGAGGAGTTCGCGGTAACCGGCGAGTGGGGCAGCGCGACGAGCGATGTTGACTTGAACGCGGCGGAACGGAAGCTGCGGCTGACGCGAGAGATTCGGTTCCCGTCGCGCGAATTTTCGCCGGCGCTGTGGCTGGCCGCGAGCGAACCGTTGAATGATCTGCGCAAGGAGGCGTCGCGGACGGTGCTGCTGCGCAAGGCGGGCGAGAAGAGGTGAGCCACAGAGGTCACGGAGGGCACAGAGAGAGAAGAGTGCATTGCAACGGATTTCACGGATGGGGAAAGAGGGGTCCCAAGGTTCGGTGTTCAGTGACCGGCGCTCGGCGCTAAGGGATTCGTGACCGGCGCTTCGCTCGTTGATTGGGCCGCGTTGCGCTCGTACACGCGAAGTCGCGTCAGGTCCGGGGCGACGGCGTCGATTCGCCGGGCGAGTTGCGGAAGGTGTGCCGTCGGCACAGCCGGGAAGAGGTGATGCTCGACATGGTAGAACATGGCAAGCGTCATGAACGAACCGACCCGATCACGGATCGTCCGTGCGATGGCACCTTCTGACGGGCAGTCGTGATGGACAGTCCACACGCAGAAAAACGCCGCGAGGCACTGCCCGGCGAGCATGGCGCAGACGTGGTATCGCAGGGCTGCGTGCGCGGATTCGGGAAACACAGTGACGCCGAACGCGACCGTGATCAACGCAGCGTTTGCGAACAACTCGACAACGATCCAGACGCGCTCGTGCGGCGTTCCCCGACGAAGCGCGTGCCAGTGCATTCGCAGCGGGAAAACCGGCCCGTAGAGAATCGCGCCGAGTAGCGACCGGCGGGCGCAGGAACCCTCAATGTCGTCGTCGCCGTGGCAATGACGATGGTGGACGAGGTGGTTGTGCCGGACGGCGTGCATCGAGCCGAGCATCAGGATACTGAGGACGAACATGACGGCGTGGCAGGCGGCGCTCGAGAGACCGATGGTGCGGTGGTACGCGCCGTGTACGACACGCAGACCGGCGTTGAAGAACACGAATGACGCGGGCAGTGCGAGCGGCCACCAGTCGGTAACGGCGAAAAGCAGCGAGATCGTGAGCCAGGGGAGCGGCAAGACGAGTTCGAGAAACGTTTCACGGCGCGAGAGGGTGGTCAGTGTGCGCCATTCGACGGTTGCGAGTGCTTCGCTTGGCATGGCTCGACTCCCGGGGAATCGCGAGGTGCGTACCCATTGAGAGTGTTCACGCGCTTTTGAGCTTTCGCAAGTTTCAGTATTTATCAAATGCATGAAATGAGCCGACCGGTAGTCGGCGAAATGCGGCGCGTGAGATCGCAGCCGGGGGCGGCTGTTCCACAACGCGGCTTTTAGGCGGACGCTTCCGGGCGGCGGCCGCGTTTGCGATGTTCCATGAAAAAGCTCACGCGCTCGTCGACGGTTCCGCCGAGGGCCTCGCGCAGCATTCGCCGAGCGTCGCCCATGTGCGTGCGGCGGGTGACGTGCGTGAGCAGGATCCGCTCGTTTTTGAGTAGTCCCAGCATCGGCTTCAGCTCGCCGACGTGCGTGTGCTGTCCCGCTCGGGCGCGGTCGCGATGGTCCTGTTCAAAGAATGTGCACTCGAGAATCAGAATGCGGGCGTTCTGCACGCAGTCGAGATGCAAAAACTCGCCGGGCATGGTGTCGCCGCAGTAGGTGACCAGTGGCACCTCGACGCGGCGGGTGATCTCGATTCCCTTTTTCTTGATCTCAACGAGCTGCGGGCCTTCGAGGCCGGCGAATTCGTCTTTGAGCTTTTGCCGCACGTCGAGCACGGAAAAGCCCAGCGCGACGGGGCGCAGGCCGTCATTGCGGCGACGGGCGTGGTTCACCTCGAACGGGCGGACGACGACATCGCGGCGGACGACCACGTCGCGACCGGGCTGAATTCCGTGGACGGCGCTGGGCGGCTCGTGGCCGTCGATTTCGGCCCAGGTGCGGAGCATGCGGCGGACGGGTTCGACGAGCGGTTCGTGGACGTAGACGTTGCCGGGCGCGTTGTCCTGAAATTCGCGCTGGGCGAAGTAATAGACCAAGCCGACTGAGTGGTCGAAATGGCCATGCGAGAGAAAGACGTGGTCGATGCTCAGGAGCTCGCGCGGGCAGCGACCGAGGTCAAAGCCGACGTTGAGTTCGGGGAGCGCGTACCAGGTTTCTTCGCCGGCGAGGGAGTATCCGAGGATGCGGAGGCCGGCGTGCTCGAACTCGGCGAAGGCGCTCATCGGGGGTCGTTATAGCCGGGGGGCGCAGGAAAGTCTCGCAAGTTGACAATTTTTTGTTGACACACCGCCGGTTGTGGTTTACCATTTTGACAGATGCAACCTGTTGGGGCGCGTCCACATCGTCAGGCTAGTGATCCGGGCGGTTTGGGGGTGGCTATCGACGGGGCACAAATCGCCAGCGCGGGTGGCGTGCCCGCATTGATGTCGTGGAATGCGATGCCCGTTTTGCAATGAAGATGACGACAAGGTCATCGATTCGCGTTCGACCGATGGTGGCCGGTGTATTCGCCGCCGTCGCGAGTGCATTCGGTGTGAGCGGCGCTATACGACGTATGAACGGGCAGAAGACAAGGTCAAGCTGAGTGTGATCAAGCGCGACACGTCGCGCGTGCCTTATGACCCGGCGAAGATGCGCGAGTCGATCGTCCGGGCGACGTATAAGCGGGCGGTTTCGCCGGAACGCATTCAGCAGGTCGTGGATGAGGTTGAAGAGTATCTGATCGGGAATTTCGAAAAGGAGGTCTCGAGTCAGACGATCGGCGAGCGAGTCGCGTTGGTGCTGCGGCGAGTGGACAAAGTTGCGTACGTGCGATTCGCGAGTGTTTATCGTCGGTTCGAGGATGTGGGCGAGTTCATTGATGAAGCCCAGCAGGTGATCGAGGAGACGGCGGCCGACATACCCGGCCAGCAAAATCTCTTCGACGCCCCGGAAGCACCCAGTGAAGCAAAGTAACGCGATCCATCTCACCAAGCGCGGCGGCACGATCGAAAATTTCGAGTTTGGGAAGCTGCGACGCTGCGTGGCCAAGGGGATGGATCAGTGCGGGTATGACGGACGCTATGCTGACGCACTCGCCGACGCGGTCGAGATGCACCTGCGCAAGTCGCGCGGCAAGCGGCGTTCGACGAACTATGTGTTCGAGTGCGTGCTCAGCGTCCTGCACGAAACCGGGCTGAAAGACGTGGCCAAGGTGCTGAATCAGCACCGACGCGAACGTGAGGCGCGGCGCAAGGTCCTGACTGTGATCGACGGCGGTAGCGGCGGCGTCCCGGCTCGATGGTGCAAGGATGTCGTCGCCGACACGTTCTCGCGGCAGTATGGCCTGAGCCAGGGCATGGCTAGGTTTCTCGGCGGCCTGGTCGAAGATCAGGTGCTGGGGCACGAAGCGGAGCAGATTACGGCGAGCTCGATCGCTGAATTCATGCACGCCGAACTGGTGGGTTGGGGCCTCGCCCCTGACGCACTCAAGGTGGGCGAGATGCGTGAAGCCGGGAACGAGTCCGACACGGTTGTGAGTGAGTAGTACGCGTCGCTCGCGGGTTTGCGGCGGCGTGGGTTGAGAAGATGTACAAGCGGCGGCACGGACGACCGTCGCTCGCGGGTTGCAGTAGCTTCGCATCGGGATTCGACAGCGTCGGGGTTTGCCAGCGCCACGGCCAAGCCCCGACGAGCGATCCCGGATGGCGGGCAATTGAAACCAGGCTCGTAGCTGTTCAAGGAGGACGTGCTTCGGATGTGCTGGGTTCGCCAGCCGGCGCATTCAAAGCGGTTACGAGCCTCCTTTTTTTTCCTGCTCGGCGATTTTGCGAGCGGGGACAGACAAACTCCGTTCCCCTGATGAAGGGCGAGTCGAGACCCGCCAACGCCCAAGCTCGACTCGCCCCCTCCTTTTCGATCAAGTCGATGCGTTTTGCGTTTATTACTGCTGCGAGTGAGCTTGGTTGCGCCGCGTTCGGCGCACGGCATCATCCGAACCCGGAGCGCGAGCGATGAGGTCGCTCGCGCCGGGTGAACGGTTTGCAACTTCGAGTAGCTCTCGGCGCAGGCGGCTTACCCCACTCGCTCGCGCTCGGGGTTCGGATGGGCACCTCGCTGACGCTCGCGATCACGCGCTTGCGCGTCGCGTTCGGATTGGTACATAGCGCTCATCTGTCGTCGCGATCAGCATGGGCTGCCGAAGACGGCCAGCAATCGTGACAGATCGGTCAGATCGACGTCGCCATCGCAATCCAGGTCTCCGTCGGCGCGAGTCAGGTTCGGCGCGCTGACGCCGAAGTTGGAGAGCAGGCTCGACAGATCGGTGAGGTTGATCACCTCATCGCCGTTGGTGTCACCGACGCAGATGGGCAGGCGAAACGCGACAATTGCCTCGATCGCCGCCCCGCCGCCGCTGGGCGTGAGGGTGGCTTCGACGAAGGCGCGGCCGTCACCACCGAGGCTGTAGCCGGGGCCGATGACGCGCGATCCCTCGAAATCGGTGATGGTGAAGTCGGCGACCGTGTCGCCGTTGATATCGATGCTGTCGCCGACGGAGGCGATTTTGTTACTGAGGCCCGAGCCGTCGCCGTAGAAGAGCGTCTCGGTCTGCGACGAGGCCCAGGTGGTGACCACATCGAGGCAGTTGTTGAGCGCGCCGGCGTTCATCGTCGAGCCGAGCGTGACGCCGTCGACCACGTCGCCTTCGCGATCGGTGATATTGCCGTTGATAACCAGCGTTTCATCGGTCGCGGCGACGCCGTTGGTATTTCCGCTGAAGAGATAGTCACCGTTGTCGTTGATGCTCCCAACGCCGAATGTGGCCCACAGTTCGACGCCGCCGGCGGACGAACCTTCCTGCGCGACGACGTTGCCATCGACCCACACGAGCAGGTCGTTGGCGGTCGAGCCGGTGGTCAGCGTGAGGAAATGGATGCGGTGAACGCCGCTGTCGGACGCGTCATAGTCGAATCCGATTCCACTGGCGTTGATCGGGAAGCCGGCGACGAGGTCACCGCTCTTGAGCAGGACGTTGATGGTCGCTGGGTTCAAGCTGGGATTCGCGGTGAGCATCAGGCGACCAACGGACGCCCCGCCGACCGTGTTGGCCCATCCACCGACCCAGTAAGGCGTGCCGTCGGCGGCCATCGTGGGTCGGCTATTGAAGCTGCTGAAGGTGCCGGCGGGGTTGGCGAGCGGCGTGTCTTCGGAAAGGAGTTCGCCGGCGCTCGTGTAAACCGAGTCGTTGCTGTTGTACGTCGGGCTGTAGATGAACGCACCGGTCTCACTGACGCCCATCGTGCTCTCGCCGCCGCTGACGATGTTGGGCAGAGCGCTGGACGAGTTGAAGATCGGTCCGTTGTCGAACCAGATGATGCGATTCGTGTCGGCTAGCGAGGCCACGAACCCGACGCGGCCGTTTGTCGCCGGGAAGGGCGCGTTGAGGGCCGAGATGGTCGACCCAGAGGCGGCGTCGCCGATTTTGGCGATGACCTGAGCGGCGATTTGAGCCGACACGATGGAACTGCCAGCCACCGAGCCGGCGACGGTGATCAGAAGCACACGCATGGACATAAGGATCCCTCCTGCCGCGAATGGGCGGCGATCAACAAATGCGAAAGACGAGAAGGCAGTCCATAGTGATACTTGCGGCGGCGAGGGGCAAGACTTTATTGGCGTCGCGACCGAGATGCGGCGCGGCCACGGAATTTGGCACCGGTCCGACCGCGGACCGCGAGCGAGCGATCGGCGTGCTCGCACGCGAATGCCTCGCTTGCACGTCGGCGTCGGCTTGGGCGTGCGGCGGACGCGGTGCGAGATTCTGTGGGCAGAGATCCGGCGCAGGAACCGTCGAGCAGCCCGGCGGCCCGCGTTTCGGCCGAAACAAAGCGACCCGGCGCGCTGGGTCGGTGCGCGCCGGGTCGTCGGCGTGTTTCCAGGCAGGGTTGTATGCCTGGAAGCCGGGGCCGACCTAATTTTGGTGGGAGGTCGGCCCCAGAGTTTGGCGTAGCGGGTGACGGCGAACCGCCAACTGCCTGGTACCGGGTCCCGCGACGAGCGGTCAGATCCCCCTCTGTACAAGGGCCCGCCGCGGGACTTCCAGCATGTCTCATCTGCGTCGCGCGAGCCGCCCGCGTGTTCGCCGGGCGATTGGCACGACAGCTAGCCGCAAGGCCCGGCGGGTCAGCTCGGGCCGTGTGACGCCGCGCAGTTCGGCAGTAAGCGCTTGCAGCACGTTGACCAGCCAATTGCATGCGGCATTCATGATTCGTTCCCTTCACAAAACAGTGCGGGGGTCGGCCGACCACTCGCGAACAGTCGCCGCGAGACCCTTGTGCCTCGCGGCGTCCGGCGTTCTTCGTTTCCCCCCGGAGACCGACGAACGCGAACGGAGGGGCAGTAGCAACGGGCGTGCCACACGCGAAGAGTGCGTGTTTTGCAGTGTTTTCGGGCGGTGGCGGAATCTTAGTGGGCGATCGGTGGGGAATCTTTGCGCGTGGGTGGGAAGGGTGGGGTGGGTAGAGCGTGCGTTTGGGACAGTTGGGGATGAGCGTCAATGTTGGCAGAAAGACCGACGCGATTTGGAAGTCGCGCGCGTCGGCATGAGCCTCCGACCTTTCGCGCTTCGCAGCTCTCGCGACGAAGCGAGAGACTGATCCGATGCGGATATCCGCGAGACTTTAGGGCACGCATCCGCACGCGGAGCGGGCCGAACGGAGCCCCGCGCGTAAGCAAGGGGTTTTCGCACGGCGGAGGAGAACCCCTCCCTCACGGTCGGGGCTCGGTTTTTCGCTCGCTGCGCGAGCGGTCACTCGCTGGCGCATCGCGTTCGGATCGCTGCGCGCGGTCACTCGCTGGCGCGTCGCGTTCGGATCGCTACGCGAGCCGGCGTCGGGCACGGAGGCCCGAACGCTACTTCGCATCCAGCCAATTGTCCGCCACATGCACATCCACACCCAGCGGCACGCGCAGCGGGATCGCACCGGCCATTACCGACTTCACCACGCCCGCCATCGCGTCGGCGTCGCCGCGCGGGGATTCGAGGACCAGTTCGTCGTGGACTTGTAGCAACATGCGCAGCGGCAGCTTCTCGCCGGCGATGCGCTGCGAGAGCTGGATCATCGCGGTTTTGATCAGGTCGGCGGCGGAACCCTGGATCACCGTGTTCACGCTCAGGCGTTCGGCCTGGGCCTTCGCCTGCTTATTCCGCGAATCGATATCGAGAATCGGGCGCTTGCGGCCCTGGATCGTTCGGACAAATCCGTCGCGGCGAGCGTCCTCGATGCACTGGTCAATAAAGCCGCGGATGCGCGGATAGCGGCGGAAGTAGTCGTCGATGAACGCGCGGGCCTCGGTCTGGCTCATGCCGGTCTGCTGCGCGAGGCCGAACGCGCCCTGGCCGTAGATCAAGCCGAAGTTGACGGCTTTGGCCCGCGAACGCATTTCCTTCGACACGGCGTCGAGCGGCACGTTGTTCACCTGCGACGCGACGAAGGCGTGGATGTCGCGATCTTCGGTGAATGCCCGGATCAGTTCTTCGTCGCCGCAGTAGTGTGCCAGGACGCGCAGCTCGACCTGCGAATAGTCGGCGACGATCAGGCGCTCGTCCGGCGTGCGCGGGATGAACGCGCGGCGGACTTCGCGGCCGGCTTCGGTGCGAATCGGGATGTTTTGCAGATTGGGGTCGCTGCTGCTGAGGCGGCCGGTGATCGCGCCGGTCTGGTGGAAGCTGGTGTGAATGCGGCTGGTGCGTTTGCTGCGCGATTGCGGCAGGGCATCGACATAGGTTCCGAGCAGCTTTTGCAATTCGCGATATTCGAGCAGCAGCTTGAGCAACTCGTGGTTCGTTTCGCGATAGAGCGTTTCCAGCGTGTCGGCGTCGGTCGAGCGGGTGGTTTTCGTGCGGCGAACGACGCGCATGTTGAGCTTGTCGAACAGCACCTCGCTGAGCTGCTTGGGCGAGTCGAGATTGAACGCGACTTTGGCCTCGCGGTGGGCGTCGTCGATGATTTCGGCGGTGCGCTTGTGCAGCCGCTCGCTCATCGACTTCAGAAACGCATCGTCGATGTTGATGCCGGCGGCTTCCATGTCGGTCAGCACGCTCACGAGCGGCATTTCGGTTTCGTAGAAGAGCGGGCCGACGTCGGATGCGCGCAGCAGCGGCTCGAAAAGCACTTTGAGCCGCCAGGTGAAGTCGGCGTCCTCGGCGGCGTATTCGCAGATGTGGTCGAGCGGGACTTGATCCATGCGCAACTGATCGCGGCCTTTGCCGATCAGGTCGGTGATCGGAATCATGTTGTGGCCGAGCAGTTTGAAGACCAGCGTGTCGAGCTTGAACGACGTTTGAATCGGATCGAGCACAAACGCGGCGACCATCGTGTCGAA
>JBJXFK010000020.1:0-10857 GCA_046155505.1 Phycisphaerae bacterium | reverse complement strand
CCGAAAGCCGGGTGCGCGATGAAACACCGACAAGTGACCGCAAAGTCGCCGTGTCCCGCCTGCGGCAAAGACCATTGGTGCGCCTGGCTACCTGACGGCGCGCTTCGCTGCCAAAGCGGCGGCGATTGCCCGTCTGACATGAAGTTCGTGCGGACGATGCGAGACGGCGCGAAGCTGTTCGCACCGATCGCCGCTTCTCATCGACGACCGACCCGGACGGCTAAGCCGGTGCCGAAGCAAGCGCAAGGCCCGACCGAAGCGCAGCGTACCGAATTCGACGCCGCACAAAGTCGATTCGCCGATGCCTGTACGCCGAATAGGCGCGACGAGCTTGCATCGCAGCTCGGCGTTACGTCGGACTCGCTCCAAGCGATCGGCGTCGGTTGGGCAACGCCTGCGGACTTGCGCGCGTTGAAAGCGAGCGGTGCTGGTTGGCCAGAGATGTATCCCGACGGCGCATTCACGTTTCCCGAACGTGACGGCGGCGGTCGCATCGTCGGCTTCTCATTTCGCACACAGGACGGTCGGAAGGGAAGTCCGAGCGGAAAGGTTGGATCGCGTCGCGGGCTGATTGTGCCAACAACGCTCGCGGATGATGTCGAACCGGTACTCATCGTCGAGGGTGCATCGGATGTCGCGACGTGTACGGCGCTGGATATTCCGGCCGTCGGGCGACCGAGCAATACGGGTGGCTCGGCGGACTTGGCGCGGCTGCTGGTCGGGCGATCGGTTCTCGTTGTCGGCGAGAATGACCAAAAAGCATCGGGGCAGTGGCCGGGCTGCGAGGGTGCCGAGCGCGTCGCTGGGCACTTGGCGACGGAATGGGGTGAGCCGGTCGCTTGGACGCTTCCGCCAATTGGCGCTAAAGATGTGCGCGAGTGGTTGAAGTCGCGCGTATCCGCCGGTTTGTCTCTCACCGATGGCGAAGCGTGCAAAGCGGCGGGTGCTGACCTGCTGGCCGCACTTGTCGCGAGTGAACAAACGGCGGAAGGCGAGCAATCTGACGACGGCGGCGGTGGGTCGCAAGCGGATCGGCTGGTTTCACTCGCACTCGAACGCTACCGATTCGGGCAAGACGAGACGGGGGAGCCATTCGCGGTTCCGATTGACGGGCCAAATGTTGCGCGCTCGCTTGCCGAGAGCAAACGGCTAAGTAGTGAACTTGCGTCGTTATATCACGGCGCGTACTCCAAGGTGCCAAGTGCATCGGCGTTGGCCGACGCGCGTTCGGTGCTGGCGGGCAAGGCTGCCGAAAGTCCGCGCGAACCCGTCAAATTGAGAATCGCTAGCCATGACAACGACATCATTATCGACCTGGGCGATGAAAAGGGCTGCGCAATCCGTCTCTATCCCGGCGGCTGGGAAATACTCAACGTGTCGCCACTGCTGTTTCGGCGGTCGAGTTTGACCGGCGAACTGCCGGAGCCGGTACGCGGCGGTGATCTGCGATTGCTACGGGAATGCCTCAACGTCACCGATTCTGACTGGCATCTGCTGGTTGGTTGGATGGTTGCGGGACTGCTGCCGAACATTTCGCACCCGATTTTGCTTTTAGGTGGTTACCAAGGGACGGGCAAAAGCAGCGCAACGCGAATGCTGGTCATGTCTCTGGACCCGTCGCCCGCGCCGCTAAGTTCTCCGCCAACCGAGCCGGAATCGTGGGCGGTAGTAGCGAACGCGAGCTATGTCATTGCAATCGACAACATCTCGGCAATTTCGCGATGGTGGAGCGATGCGCTTTGCAAGAGCGTGGGCGGCGACGGATGGATGCGGCGCGCGCGTTACACCGACAAGGACGTTTCCGTACTCTCGTTCAGGCGGTGCATCATCCTGAACAGCATCGACGCCGGAGCGCTTCGCGGCGATCTGGGCGAGCGGTTGCTCCTCATCGACTTGGAGCGAATTACCAGCGACAGACGGCGATCGGAAACGGACATCCAGAGCGCGTATGAGAACGCTCGCGGGCAGATACTCGGTGCGTTGCTGGACGTTGCCGCGCAGGTGCTGCTCGAACTTCCGAACGTAAAACTCGATTCGATGCCGCGCATGGCGGACTTCGCGCGGGTTCTGGCGGCGCTCGACACAGTGTTAAAAGTGAATTCGCTGGACGCCTATCTAGGCCAAAAGGAACGAGTCGCGACCGACGTTCTTGATAGCGACAGCGTGGGCGAAGCGGTCCGACAGTTAATGGATGTACGCAATGTCTGGACCGGTTCGGCGACAGCGCTGGATTCTGACCTAAAGGCGTTGCCATTAGACCGGGCTTATCGAGACTGGCCAGCGAGTCCCAGCGCGCTCTCGCGGCACCTGAGCCGAATTGCACCATCGCTGGCTGCCGTTGGCATTGATACGGATCGGGGTAAAGCGCATGGCGGAATGCGGCATCGAGTCATAACACTCCGAAAGAGCGTCACAAGCGTCACAAGCGTCCCGAGCGTCACGGATGGCGCGCAGGGCGTGGTGAGTGAATCTGATTCGGCTCGTTGCGCCGATGAAACCGGGACGACAAGCGGGACGACAACGGATGCACTCGACGATTAGCGTCCCGATGTCGTCCCGTGACTCGGGGGGCAGCGTTCCCAGCGATGCCGTTCGGTGCAACGGTTTTCTGGCGCTCGGGACACCGGGACGAATGGGACGACTCTCCGCGGCGCACTACGTATCGCAACCGGTCGCGCCAGAAATTTCGTCGCAATGTGCAGTTACCGAATCAGTAACAACCTACCGACGGCGCTCGGTCCATCGTGGCGCATGAAGACGCACGACAACGCACGAACGTCGCACGCGCCGATGTCCGTGACCCCCGGTCGAATTTGCAATTTGTTGTTGACGCGCACAAAAGCGCATTGTATGATTAGATAGCGAATCCAAACGCAAGGCGGTGACGTATGGCAAGTGTCGTTTTCTATCGCGGGCGGGCGTCTGACGGCAAGCGGGCGACGCTTCGGCGAATCGAATTCACCCCGGAGCGAAACGGAAAGCGATTGCGGGTTCGGCTGGGGGCCGTGACCGCGAAGGTTGCCGACGATTGGTGCCGTCGCATCGAATCGTTGCTCTCCGATCGGCTCGGCAATCGGGCGCACGAGCCGGAACTTGCGACGTGGCTCGGCAATCTGGACGAAGCCGCGCTCGCCAAATTGCGGGCCGTCGGACTTGCGGACGGAATCGGCTTGACCGCTACGACGCTCGGCGCGTTCTTGGAGCGATACTTCGCCGTGTTGGACGTGAAGGAATCGACGCGGATCGCGTACACGAACACTCGGCGGAATCTTGAAGCGCACTTCGGATCAGCGACGCCGATACGCAGCATCGACGAACACGGGGCGGACGCATTCCGGGCGTATCTCAAGGCCGAAGGACTCGCGGCGGCGACAATCTCAAAGCGGCTTGTCGTCGCGCGTTCGCTCTGGCGAAAGGCTATCCGGTGGAAACTCGCGGCGTGTAATCCATTCGAGGGCGTGACCGGCGGGCAGCAACGCAACGAAGCGAGAAACGTGTACGTCCCGGCTGAATTGTGCGAGCGGATCATCCGTGAATGCCCCGATGCAGAATGGCGCGCAATCGTCGCGCTCGCCCGATACGGGGGCGTGCGAACGCCGAGCGAAACCTTCGCGCTGAAGTGGACCGACGTAGACTTCGACAAGGGCACGATTCGCGTCTCAAGCCCCAAGACCGAACGCTACGAAGGACACGCTACGCGGATGCTCCCGATGTTCCCCGAGTTGCGCCAAAGGCTAACGGACGCTTTCCACGAGGCGGCAGACGGGGCGGTGTACGTTGTCGCAAAGCATCGTCTGAACGGGTTGAATCTCCGGACGCAGTTTCTCCGGCTGATCCGGCGGGCGGGCGTCAACGAATGGCCGAGACTGTTTCAGAATCTCCGATCGTCGCGGGTGTCCGAGCTTCTCCGAGAGTATGACATTGCGACGGTGAGCAAGTGGGCGGGGCACTCGCCGAGCGTGCTGGCGAAGCACTACGCAACTAGCATCGACCGGGACGCCGACTTCGCTCGCGCGTCGGCGAAGCGCGAACCGACCCCGGCGAGCGGGACGGACGGGGCGCGGGCGCATCATCGGGCGCAACATTCGGCGCAACAGCACGCAACCGAACCGAAACGAACGGACGCGCCAGAACGATCGAAATACGCTGCGAAACACGGTGAAATTGACCCAGAATGCGCCGACGTGCATTTCGGCTCATCGTGGTGCAAAAGCCGTGGCATGGGCCCAGCAGGACTCGAACCTGCGACCAAGGGATTATGAGTCCCCCGCTCTAACCGACTGAGCTATAGGCCCGCAACCCACGCTATTGTCCGTGCCAATCGAAGTCGTGTCTATCGTCGTCGCGCGACGGGCCGCGGTTTGCCGTGGGCGGCTCACTCCAGCACGTCCGTCGGCACGTTCAGAGCCGAGATCGCCGAGAGCGACGCGATCAGCACGAGAAACGTCAGAAACGCCGGATAGTCCGGTTCGGTTGCCGGGGCGGACGCAACCGCCACGCCGATCGCGACAAGCGCCAGCAGCAGCAGCAATCCGTCGCCCGTCGCCATCCACGCACCGACGAACGCCAGCGCGACCGTCCACCGTTGCCATCGCACGAGCGAGCGAAAGCCGCGCGCGCCATCCAGCCCGAACACCGGCAGCAGATTGAACAAATTCAACCACGCACCGACCTTCGCAATCGCCGCCCACGCCAGCGACCCGCTGGCCAGCGAAACGCCGTAGGCAGCGAGCGCCGCACCAAGCCCCCAGATCGGCCCGGCGAGGCCGACGCGCGCGTCCTCTCGCGGCGACGTGGGATACTGTTTCAGCCGAATCATCGCCCCGAGCCCCGGAATGAACATCGGCGGCGTGGCCTTGATCCCCAGCCGCGTGAGCGCCGCGACGTGCCCCATCTCGTGAATGTAGATCGACACGACCAGGCCAAGCGCGAATTTCCAACCCCAGATCGCCCAATACGCGCCGAGCGAGACGAGCATCGAGAACGCCGTGCTGCCCTTGGTCAGGCCGAGCAGCAGCAGCTTGCCCTTGGTAAGGAGGAACAGCAGGACCGCCTTGAATTTCCAGGCAATCATCAGCAGCACGCCGACCGTGCCGAGCGCCGCCGCGGTGCCGGCTTTTCGTGATTGTGGGCGATCGGCCTGTGATGCGGCCGGGGGCGCGTCGGCCCGCGATGTTTGCTGCGCAGCGGTCGTCGCGGCGATGGTGATCGGCTGCGGCGACTTACCGCGCGACAGCGCTTCGACGCGGTCGCGCACCACGGCAAACTGACGAGAACTTTCGGGCAAGAGCGTCAGTGCTTCGCGCAAATGCCCCATCGCGTCGGTCGATTTGCCGTCGCGCTCGCAGGCTTCCGCATCGCGAGCCAATTCGCGCAGTCGGTCGGCGTGGACGATTGTCTGACAAACCGGACAGACGAGCGCGGCCATCGGCAGTTCGGAGCCGCACCCGGTGCAGGTCGGCACCGCACGCCGTTCAGCCATTTTTCGGCTCCTGCGGCGGCGGGATCGGCGGCAGCGCAGTCGGGGCGGTGCCGAGCGCGAGCGGACCTTCGATCAACAGGCCGGGCGTGCGGTTGATTCGCCACGCCTCATAGACCGTGATCGCCAGAATGATGAACGCGAACGGACTATTGAATCCGATGAGTATTGGCGAGGCGGCGACAGTTGCGCAGATCGCAAAGCCGATGAGCGCGATCGCCGCGAGCACGGTGAGCGCGTCGGGCGGCGCGTCAACGATGGCGCTGCTCGCCGGGGCGCTGGCCGCGGGTTCCGATGTGGCGCTCGAAGCGGGCTGTGAGTCGGCATTTTCGGAATTCGCCGATTCGTTCGGTTCGGTCAACTCTGAAAGCAATTCCGGGTTCGTGATCAGTTCCTGCACCAACATCATTGAATAGGACATGCCGATCGACAGGTACGCCAAAACGATGGCGAGCAGTTGATACAACCAGCCGCCGCGCGCCCGCGAACCGGCGCGGACGGCGTAGCCGACTGCGACACCCACAGCGAGCGCCATCAACCCCAGCTCGTAGCCGCTGATCGCCGCAACCGCAAAATAGAGCAACGCACCGAGCAGCCCCGCGCCGACGCCGAATAGCGTCGCGCGAATGAACCTGCCGAACCCGGAACCGCCGCGAAACTCGGCCTCGATCGCCTGCCGACAGGGGCTGCACGCGATCTGGCCGTTCACGCTGAAGTAGGCTTCGCGGATCGAGCGGCTGCACCGACTGCATGCGAGGCCGGCAGCGCCGGGCGGCGCGGCACCATAATCGGCGCGGTCGAACTGGATGCTGGAATTCGGCTCTGGATGTTGCGGCGCGGACATCAAGTAGCTCCAAGGAATTCTCGGATGATAACAGGCGGTGCTCGCGGGAGGCACGGCTGCGTAAGAAAATCTCGCCCGCGCCTGCCCGGTGATGTGGACGCGGCCGATGGGGGCGCTTGCGACAACGTCGGCCAAATCCGATCATGCGCCGCGACCGCCGAACGCCATTTGCCGATCGGCACTGTCTTCGGCGGACCCAGCGGAGACCGAGCCATGTCTCGACATCGTTGCCTTCGTCGCTCGATGGTCACAACGTGCGTACTCGCTCTTGCGGCGGGCACGGTCGTTGCCGCCGACAAGCCTAACATCCTTTTCATCTTCACCGACGACCACGCCTTGCAAGCCATCAGCGCCTATGGCTCGCGGATCAACCAGACGCCGCACATCGACTCGATCGCGACGGCGGGTGTGCGGTTCGACAATTGTTTTGTGGGCAACTCGATCTGCGGGCCCAGCCGGGCGACCGTGCTCACCGGCAAATACAGCCACGCCAATGGCGTCTATCACAACCGCAACAAACTGAACGCCGATCAGCCGTTGGTCACGCGCATGCTGCAAGAGGCCGGCTATGCGACGGCGATCATCGGCAAGTGGCACTTGCAGATTGATCCGCCGGGATTCGATTATTCGGAGGTGCTGATCGATCAAGGCACGTATTACAACTCGCCAATGATCCGCAACGGCAAGCAGGTGGAGTACACCGGGTATACGACGAACGTGATCACCGATCGCGTCCTCGATTGGCTGGAAACCGGCCGCGACAAGGGCAAGCCGTTCTTTCTGATGTATCAGCACAAGACGCCGCACCGGCCGTTCGATCCCGCGCCGGAACACTTCCACATGTTCGAAAACATGACGATTCCCGAGCCGCCGTTGCTGTTTGAGGACGATTCGCTGCGTGGCACGGCTGCGCGGCAATCGGACATGCTGATCCGCGAGACGATGGACGAGCGCGATTTGAAACTGATTCCGCCGCGTGAGCTGAACGAAGAGCAACTCGCGAAGTGGAACGCTTTCTACGGCGCGCGCAACGCGCGGTTTCGCGAGCTGGGGCTGACAGGCGAGGCACTCGTGCGCTGGAAGTATCAGCAGTTCATCAAGGACTATCTGCGCTGCGTGGCGGCACTCGATGACAATGTGGGCCGCGCGCTGAGGTATCTCGACGAGTCGGGCCTGGCCAAGAACACCGTCGTGATCTACGTCTCGGATCAGGGATTTTACCTCGGTGAGCATGGCTGGTTTGACAAGCGTTGGATGTACGAACACTCACTACGCACGCCGCTGATGATTCGCTGGCCGGGCGTTGCGAAGGCCGGGACGTTTTGCGATGCGATCGTGTCGAATCTGGATTTTGCGCCGACGTTTCTGGAGATCGCGGGGGCTGCGACGCCGGCCGATATGCATGGCCGCTCGCTCGTGCCGATCCTGAAGGGCGAAAAGCCGACGGATTGGCGGACAAGTTTCTATTACCACTACTACGAGTTCCCGGCGTGGCACTTCGTGCGCAAGCACTATGGCGTGACCGACACGCGGTTCAAACTGATTCATTTCTATGAAAAGGACGTGAACGAGTGGGAGTTGTATGACCTGAAGTTCGATCCATTCGAGCTGACGAATCTGTACAAGAACCCGACGTACGCCGGCGTGAAAGACAAAATGTTCGCGGAATTGCAGTGCTTGCGCAAACAACTCGCTGTGCCGGAGATCGATCCGGCAGAGTCGATGATGGGCAGTTTCTCGCCACGGACGAGGCCCAGGACGGTCTCACGCGAACCGTGATGTAGCGCGTCATTTGTCGAGCATGCGCGCGAGAACCCAGAGCATGATGCCGCCGCGCGCGGTCCATGCGATCGTGCGAATCCAGTTCGTCGCGACGAGCTTGTTCACCACGCGCGGATCGAGCCCGCGACCGAGCAGCTCATGCTGCGGCACTTGGACCAGCGCGGTGGAAAGCCACACAGCTACGACCAACGCCGCCCCGAGCCACAGCGTCCACGAAGCGATTCCGCTCGGCGGATACGCGATCAGCAGTGCGGCGGTGACCAGTTCGATGCCCATCAGCGGCGCGACGATTAGCGTGATGCGCGACTGATGCGAGCGCTCATACGCGACGAACTGCTCGGCCCCGACGGCGGCGAACAGCGGGTAGTGCACGACCTGAATCGTCCAGATCAGGCCGACCAGCGCCCATGTCGCCGCCGCGTTGCCTAACACAAGCCACATCGTGAGTGCATTCATGCCGGGCCACCCTGCGGCGATCGCGCGGGGATTTCGCAACTCGCCAGTTCGACGTAATCGGGCCGGTCGGCGGCGGTCTGGTGCCGGAACGCGCGGACAATGTGTCCGTCGTGAATGACAAACGCGCCCGGCATCTGAAATCCGTCGCCCGCGACTGAACCCACGCCGTGGCCGGCGATCAACCCGGCCGAAATGCCGCGCAGCCATACGCGCAATCCGAAGAGTTGCGTGAATCGTCCGCGCTTCAGGTCGAACGCACGATAGAGCACGCGCTCGGGATCGTTCACGCGCGTAGCGTCGCGCAAGCCGTACCGGTCGAGCATCGCGGCGGCCTCGCGCTCGTAGCCCATGTGAACGATGACGACCCCGAGATTGCGGGAACGCAGTTCGCGATCGCGCAGCGCGAGATCGGCGAGCGCCTCGCGGCAAAATGTGCAACCGAGGTGGCGCAGGAAGACCACGATTTGCGGTTGGCGCGACGACAGTTCGGCGAGCGATTCGCCGCGGTCGGTGCGAACCGTTCGCATCGCGGCTTCCGGCGACAGCGGCGCGTCGGGCGCGAGTGCGACCGCGTCGCCGAGCATCGCGCGATCGGCGGCATGCCAGAGGATCATCGCGAACGGCACCCACCAGACGAAGTCGTTGGTGATCAGCATCCAGCCGAACGCGAGCGGCAACTCTCCGCCGACGACCGAGAATGCGAACCCGATCGGCCCGAGCGTCTTGCCCAGCAGCCCGACCAGCACGATCGGCCAATGTCGCGCGGGGTCGCTCGCGGCGATCCAGTACCCGACGCCATAGACGCCGACGATCATGCCGACACATTGCCAGATGCCGGGGTAATTTGGTGCGGGCATACTTAGCGTGCTGAAGATCATGCCGGGCATGAGAATCACCCACGCACCCCAGAGCACGTTGTAAACGCCGGCGATGCGCAGTGTGAGCGACATCCACGCGGGTGACTGACATTGACGATTACTGATGCTGCTCATTCCCGCCTCGATTCGCCGCTCGCAGTGTCACTTGCTCTTCGCGCTCGCCGGCTGCGACGCGGCTCGCGTGGGCGAGAAAAACCACTCGAACACGTCGCTCAGTACATGACCCACGACGAGCGTATGGCCGTAGTCATCAACCTGTCGAAACTCGACCGGCAGTCCCTTTGCGACGGCGGCCGCAGCGTTTGCGCGAGCGTCGTCAGTGCCGCGCGCGATCAAGTCATTCTCGGCCACGATGACCCACGTCGGCGCGATGCGGGTTGCATCGCCAAAACCGAAACCGCCGGTCGCGATCGCCGCTGCCGCTGCGATGCGATCGGCCCGGCTGCGAGCGAGATTCAGCGTCGCGCCTGCGCCGAGCGAATGTCCAAGCACGAAGACCTGCGCCGCGTCGATCGCGTAGTCCTTGCCGAGCGAGTCGAGCAGGCGATCCAGCGCATCGCCGCTACGCAGGAAATTGTTCGTCACCGGCGTGGCGATGATGCACTGATGGCGATCACCGAGCGCTTTGATCTTGCCCGCGCCGTAGCCGTACATGAACATCTG
The DNA here is from genome assembly GCA_046155505.1 of Phycisphaerae bacterium. Classification (GTDB taxonomy): domain Bacteria; phylum Planctomycetota; class Phycisphaerae; order UBA1845; family Fen-1342; genus JBJXFK01. The sequence goes on along the minus strand of JBJXFK010000020.1, from coordinate 755 downwards.
CTCGTCGCCGCCCGCGCCGTGCAGCGCGATGACGAGTCGCGCGGGCGTTTGCGCCGCGGCGACAGAGGACGGAACGTAGATACGCATGGCGATGTCGCCCGCGCCGCCGGGGATGACGCGCCAATACTCGCCTGCTTTCCAACGATAGGGGTTTGTGCCGACGCGGAGCGCGGCGATCTCGGATTCGACGGCGGATTGATGCTCGATTGGGTTGAGTAAGAACTCGGCCGAGTTGCCTTCGGACGGTTCACTGGTGAGCAGATCGACGCGGGCCGCGCATTGTGCGATCGCGCCTTTCAGCGCCGGCTGCTCCGTCTCCACGCTCCGCAGCGTGGCGCGCAACTCGTCGCGCACGTCGTCCATCGCGCGCGGCGTGACGTACCACCGCCGCAGGATGCGCGGCGGGGCATCGGCGACGATCGCGCGCACCTCATACGCACCGACAGACAGAGCCGGATCGCCGCGCAGTTCCAGCTCGCCGCGCTGCGTGGCGTCGTCGCCGCTCTCGACATCGAGCGTGACCGCTGCGACGATCGCAGCGCCGCGGCGAAGCTCGATGGTCAGCGATTCGGAAGCGAGGTCGCCTGTGCTCACCGGATAGAGCGACGCGATCTCGACTTGCAGCGTCTTGGTCTTGTCCGCGACGCCGACGGGCGGCGACAGTTCCGCTTTCAGCGACCAGAGCAGATTCGCCGCGGTGCGCGAAATCGCGCTCGGCTTTACTTCATACGTGATGCCGCGAATGGCTTTCATCG
>JBJXFK010000360.1:0-19711 GCA_046155505.1 Phycisphaerae bacterium | reverse complement strand
TCGGCGGCGATCATCTCTTCCAGCAGATCGCGATACTGCTTCTTCTGAGCAAGCTGGTGACGATACTCCTTCTCTTTCGCCTTCGGCACACTCTGCCGGCGCTCGGCCGCCTCGACCGCGTCGATGTAGCCGCGCATCGCTTCCAGTTCGGTTTGCGGATGCGGCAACGGCTTGTTTGCGAGCCGCCGTTCGACGCGCCGCCGCTGGATCGTCTGCACATTCTCATCAACACGCTGACGAAACAGAATGTGCGTCGCCGCCTGATCGCGCGGCGACTTGGTCGGATTTTCCGCAAACCACGCCATGCGGATGAGCACCACGTGCTCACCCGGGTAGCGCCACTCGATTTCGATCTCATCCTTGCCGCGGCCCACCCACTCAAACGGCGGAATATCCGCGCCCGCCGCCTGTTTGTCGTAGATGACAAGCCACGCGAGCGTCTGCCCGATCTTGCCGTTTTGATAATCCTCTAGCAGCTCATGCGGAATCGGCTGTTCGCTGCGCCCCGTTCGGTCAAACACCTTCGCCGGGTCGACCTGCTGCTGCTCGCCGTCGTTCTCGTGCGGCAGGTAGAGTTTCAACGGCTGCTCTTCGGCCACGAATCGATACTTGACCTTCGCGCCCTTGATGACCGAGTGGTGTTCCGGCATCGCCTCGATGCGACCGACCGGGTGCGTCAGCATCAGTCCGGGGGAATCGCCCATTACGCACCACCCGCAACCGGCTCTTGCCGCACGCCGGCGATGCGCAGCAGCGCCTCGACCACGACCGCGTCCTGCGGATCGACCACTTCCTGATCGATGTCGGCCAAGAGGCCCTGCCCGCTCAGGTCGTTGTAATACTGGTCGTACATCTTGATCGTCGCCTGCACAATTTCATCCGCGTCGCGAAGCGCTCGCAGCAGCTCCGTCATATCCCGGCGATCAAACCCGTCGCGGGTGCACGCCGCCAGCGATTTCGCCTCGATGTCGTCGAGATCGGGATAGAGAATCTCCATCGGCCCCGGCGGCGGATCGCTCAGCAGCTTGATGCCGCCGCGACCGAGTTTGCCGCTCGTCTCGCTGCCGTCGCTGAACGTGACTTGGTAATCCGCCTTGGGAATGCGCAGGCCAGCGTGATTTTCGAGTACCAGTCGAAACGCGCCGATCTTCACTTTCAGGGTGTGCGTCTGCTCGGTGGCCAGACCCGCAACTTTGATCGGCATTGGGATGTAGATCATCCCAGGTTCGTCTTCGCTGCTGAATTTGTAGTTGAACCCGTCGGGCGTTTTCTTCGTGCAACCCACGACATCGCGCAGCGCGGCGTTGATCTCGTCCGGGTTCTGCGTGCCGAAGTTGAACGCGCAAAGCGTCTTCCAATCGGTACCGTTCTGCCGCGCGATGCTGTCCAGCGACTCGCCGGTTTGCACTTTGTGCTCGACGAGTTCGGCGATCCACGTCGCGCGCGTGAAGTACTCGTCGCGGTGCAGTGGATGCTGCGGGGCCTCGCGCTTGGGCACTTCGCCCGTGCCCACGAAGCCAAGCGTCTGCGGCGATCGCGCATCGGCCAGCACGCTGCTCACCTGGCAATCGCCCGAGCCGATGTCAAACACCGCAGCGATGCCGCCGCGATCGGTCTCGCAGTCGCGCTCGCTGCCCGTCGGCGTGCGCACGATCAGCCGCACGCCGCAGAACGGTTCGCCGGTCAGGTGGTGCACGATGCGAATCTTGATCCATCCGGTGCGCGTGCTGCTCTCGGGCGGCGCGACGCGGTCGATCACCGGCGGCAGCTTCAGCGCGCCCGGCGCAAGTCGCGGCTCGATCGGCAGCGCCTCAACCAGCACCAATCGTCCCGCTGCGACAAGCTGCGCCAGCGGCGTGCGATTCAACCGTAAGCCGATCTCGCTCTGCGCACCCAACGTGAACCGCGGCGCGTCGAGTCGCAGATGACGCGACACGTCGGCCGCGCTTCTGTTGGCGCGAACGCGACGACACCCCCAGCGCACCTCGCTCGGCAGTGCGACAATCAGACCGTGCCCGCTGCGGCACGCGCACGTGCCGTCCCTGCAATGCGAGGCTGAACCATTCTCCGATGCCGCCACGTCCACGCGACCGTACCTCCACCACACACAGGCCGGCGGACGGCCGCGCCTCTGCTTGTGGCGACGACCGCGTGCGACACTCACGAAGTTGCGGCGATTGGGCGGCGGGGCTGAACTTATTTGGACGTCTCAGCCTTGGGCGTCGTACTGACGCCGCAAACGAAACAAGCGTGACATCGCCATCGCGACGTCACGCTTGTCGTGTCAATCTTTGGCGATCGATGCAAAGTTCAATGCAAACCGATCACCGCATGTCGCGCAGCTTAGCCACGACGACGCAGGCCGACAGCCGCCGCCGCCAGACCGAGCAGCGCCAGGCTGGTCGGCTCGGGGACGAGGAAGTGGCGAGTGCCGGCGAACGTGCGCGCGTCGAACAGCGGGCTGCCGCCGAGGCCGCCCGGGGTGCCGAGGTTGCCCGGATCGCCCGGCAGACCCGGCAGGAACTGGTTCGACAGGAAGTCGCCGCCACCGTTGGTGACGAACGCCATCATGCGCACCTGGAAGCCGAACGGCGAGGCCAGGAAACCGGCCGACAGGTCGAGCTCGAGACCGGTGGTCGAATCGAGCGGATTGCCCAGGGCGCCCGGCGGCGTGCCGAAGTCATAGCCGTTCACGCCGACCGAGTTGGTGTTGTTGAACGCCGAGCTGATGGGGCGAGCAGCATTGCCCAGGTAGTTCTGCGTGGTCGAGCCGCCGTTGGTGGCGTTCGAACCCATGTAGTAATCGCGTGCCGGATCGCTCGACGGATCATTCGGCAGCGTCAGATCCATGATGTTGGTGTAGTAGGTGCCATCGTGAGCGATGGCGATGGCATAGTCGGGGTTGAAGTCGAGGATCGACGCTTCGCGGGCGTCGATGCCGAAGCCGCCATCGACGTCGTTGCCCCAGTCATCGGTGCGAGCGCCGCCGAACGAGCCGGCCTGACGATAGCCGCCGCCGAGATTGGTGCCGAAGCCGCCGCCCGGTCGGCTGTCGAGGAAGATGACCATGCCGTTGTAGCCGCCGCCCGACTCGAGGTTGCCGGTCAGCATGAGCTGATAGCCGCCCGCGCCGTTGCTCTTGCAATAGGCGGCGTTCAGCTCGCTCTGGTTATTGCCGAAGCCGGTCGGAACCGTCTGCGCGCCGAGCAGGCTGTAGCCTTCACCCGCGCCCAGCACGCCGTCGATCTGAGCCGTGGCCGAACAGGCCGCAGCGACCGCGATTGTGGAACCTAGAACAAACTTGCGCATAATCCGCCTCCATGAATCGAACCGTTTGAGATAGCGAAAACTCTGTGGCGGGAAAACTGAACCCGGCGAAAACCGGCTTGGAAATGCAGCTTTCTCCTCCACCTGTACACCCCGAATATATCCGGATTCGCGTCGCGCTTCTAGCGAATTCTTCGCAAAATCCATGCCAAATCCGCCGCTTTGCACCCTGACGAAAGTCACTCCGACACGCTACACTCAAAAACCGCTGACGCATTCGTCAACAAACCAGTCCAGCAGGCGGATCGCAACATGGCCGAAGTATTACTCACCGATGTATGCAAGATCTACCCCGGCAACATCAAAGCGGTTGATAATGTCAATCTCGTGATCAAGGACCGCGAATTTATCGTCCTCGTCGGCCCATCGGGCTGCGGAAAAAGCACCACCCTGCGTATGGTCGCCGGACTCGAGGACATCAGCGACGGAACGATCCGCATAGGCGATCGCGTCGTCAACGAAGTCGCGCCCAAGGATCGCAACATCGCGATGGTCTTCCAGAACTACGCGCTCTACCCGCACATGACGGTCTACCGCAACATGGCGTTTGCATTGATGCTCCGCCGCGCGTACTCGTGGTGGGACAATCCGTTCGCACAAATTGTCGCGCCCGGCATGTATCGAAAGGCCAAAACCGAGCGCGACGACATCGATCGTCGCGTCCGCGATGCCGCGAATATGCTCGGCATCACCAATCTGCTCGAACGTCGCCCCAAGGCACTCTCCGGCGGTCAGCGGCAACGCGTCGCCGTCGGCCGCGCGATCGTGCGCGAGCCGAAGGCGTTTCTATTCGACGAGCCGCTGTCCAATCTAGATGCCAAGCTGCGCGTCGAAATGCGGGCCGAGATCAAGCGCCTGCATCGTCGCGTGCAGACGACGACGATTTATGTCACACACGATCAGGAAGAAGCGATGACGCTCGGCGACCGCGTAGTCGTCATGAAAGACGGTCGCATTCACCAGGTCGGTTCGCCATTCGAGGTGTACGAGCGACCGGTGAATCGCTTCGTCGCCGGCTTTGTCGGTACGCCGCCGATGAATTTTCTGGAAGGTCGGCTCGTCCGCGACGGCGCGGGTCTGGCGTTTGACGAAGGCGAGAGCAAGCTGCCGTTGTCGACGGCTCATGCGGCGAAGCTATCGTTGTACGCGGACAAGCAAATCGTCATGGGACTGCGCCCCGACTGCATGCAACCCGCGACCGGCCAGGCCCCGGCGACGCTGAAGGCCAAGGTCAGCGTGGTCGAGCCGCTGGGCGATCGCATGGACGTTCACATCTCGACGTCCAGGCACCCGCACATGATTTGCCGCGTCGATGCCCGCGTCGCGGTGCGAGAGGGCGAATTGACGGCGTTTCGCGTTGAGATGGATCGCGTACACTTTTTCGAACCGCTCGCGGACGGGCGTAACCTCACGCTTTAGCAGTAGTTACGCGACGCACGGCACGCTCGATTGCGCGCACGCCGCTCGATTGGCCGCATCCAATCAGCCTTCGGCGCACCGGCCCGATTTGAATCAATCGACCAAGTGCGCGGCTCGCTTTTTTTGGACGAATAATCCCGCCAGCGTTCGTTACACCCGGTCATCTCGGCCGCCGCCGCGCGGCAGCAACCTGAGCGTCGAGCGCTCGCGAAAAACAAAGACTTACACAATCCGGATCTTATTTTGCGAAATTGTTGATCACAAATCCTTACCGCACGAACGAAAAGCCGCTACTGTTCCTTGATGCATCACTTAGCCGAAACTCGATTCTCATCTCCGCGGCACGCCGGCGACCATGTATGCGCCAAAATTCGCAGTACTGCGCAAAATCCAGCAGCGTGGCTCACCGCCTTGCTGGCGTCACGCATCGCAGCGTCTTTACACATCGCCGCAGGCCATGCTCACGCCGGGCGCACCCACAATCGTGTCATCAGCAAGACGAGGAGCTCCGCCGCATGCGCGTGAACAAATCCACCGTCTACGCCGTCCTCGCAGTTGCTCACATCGCACGACACGCAGAGAGCGATCTACTGCAAGGCCGACTCATCGCTGAAGCATATGGCATTCCCAACGAATATCTGCTGAAAATTCTGCAACTTCTCGTTCGAAACGGAATCCTCACCAGCGAAACCGGTCGTCGCGGCGGCTTCTCGCTCTCGCGCCCGCCCGCGGAGATCAGCCTGCTGCAAATCATGGAAGCCGTCGACGGACCCATGATCGGCGAAGTGCCCACGCTTGAGCGCATGACCGAGGGCGCTGACGTCGCCGCGCGCCTAAAAGAACTGCTCGAATCGCTCTTCGCGTCCGGGCGAAAAATGCTCGCCGACTATCGCCTCGACACCCTTATCCAACAGAGCAGCGCGCCGAGTGCCATGCCGATCAAGTTTCTAGGCGAACGGCGCACGTCGAAAGACGATGAACCAAAAGTCCCAACGATTTGAGCCTCCGCGGCGACGCAGGGGCCGGGCTGAGGCAAATCACGCGACTTGACTCCGCCGGCCCGCTGCAATTGTCGCGCCGCCGGGGCCGCCAACTCCGGCGTATAAACATTTTCTCATCTCCGCCTGAATTCGCACTTATTTACAACTATTAGCGGGACTCCTCGAACATTGTGCGGTATGCTTAAGTTGGGACTACCGCCACGCGTCCGCGCCCCTCTCATCGCATCGACGCGCCTTCGTCGGCTGACGCGTTCACTCACCGTAAGCCGACGTCACCGAGAACGCGCCGTGCATGTCTTCAAAGCCGCCATGTACGCCTTCCTCTCCGCCTCTTACGTCGCCCGCAGCGGCAATCGCGGGCCGATCCAGGGCCGCGTGATCGCCGCCGAAAACGGCACCCCGATCGAGTACCTGCTCAAGGTGCTGCAATCGATCGTCCGCGGGCAGATCATGCGCAGCGACACCGGCCGCCGCGGCGGCTACACCCTGCGTCGCCCGCCGCGCAACATCCGCCTCGTCGATATCATCGAAGCCGCCGATGGCCCACTTGCGGCAAAGCTCCCCGCAACGGCATGGCCCGAGTCGTCCCGCGACGTCGTCGATCGACTGAGAATGATCTCAGAATCGATCCTTCAATTCGGACACCAACTGTACTCCGAACGCTCGCTCGAAACGCTGATCACAACCGACGCCGCATAGCCGTCGACGAACCGACCGCGCGCATCCGACTTCCGCGCGCCGTTCAGCTGCAAGTACGGTCTGGAACGCAACCGATCGGCGTGACGTGGGTTTCACACAGCGATGCCCGCTGCCGAACTCCCATCCAATTGCCCCGCGCAACCCGGCGAAGCACCTTGCCGCCGATGCTCCGCGGCGTATCTGCGCGGCCTGCTGATCGGCGTGTTTGCCGGCGGCGTTGTGTGTCTGATTCTTGGTTTTTTCCTCAGCATCCGCGTGTTTGCTTCCGCGCGGCATTCGTACGCGACCGCGATGCTCGACCTGGTTGGGCTGAATTTCTCAATCGACATGTTTCAATACGACGCTGGCAGACCGCCGACCCTCGCCGAAGGCATCGCGATCTTGCAACAGCTCCAGCCGCGCGGCCCTTACTTGAAGAACATCCCGCTCGACCCGTGGGGCCGCCCGTACGTCTACAAGTTCGCGCCTGACGGCACGCCGATTGTCGGCACGCTCGGGCGCGACGGCTTGCCGGGTGGAACGGTCGAGGATACCGACCTTGAAATGCATGTGAAACTTCGGATGCCGCTGCCGGCCGCGTTTACCAACGGCGCGCCGCCTGCAACGCAGCCGATTCCGCCGATCATCTCGGGCATCGAGCCATAGAAAGCGATCTGGAGGGTGGGCATCGCCCACCATTCGTCCCGTACACAGCGTCGACAAGGGTGGGCGATGCCCACCCTACATGCGCGCGCCCGGTCCACCGACCGCAATCCGCCGACGCGACGCACCGTCCGCGTCCATTCGCGTGATCGGCGTTTTCAACACGCCCAGATACTCACGCCACGGACCGACCGCGTCGGCGTACTGCGTCGCCATACACTTTGCGATCTGTGCCATGTGATTCAAATCGTGCGCGACCCATGTCGACAGCAATTGCTCCAACGTCACTTCGCCGAGCGCCGCATGCATGCCGCGCAGTGCCAATTTTTCCGGCGTGATTGCAAGTGCCGCCAGGGTTTGCAGATTGTGACGTCGCAGCGTCTCAAACTCGTCGAGCAACTGCCCGATCGACTTGCCGCGGCTCGCCTCAAACTGTGCATATCGATCGTACTTGTCGAATGTTCGGCTCGGGCCGTGTTCGAGGATAATCCGCGTCCGCACGATCCAGTCGGTCTTCTCGCCCTGAATCAGATGCCCGACAACGTCGAACGGACTGAATGTGTCATTGCCATAGTTGCTGCGCAGCCACGCATCGCCGAGCCCGTCCAGCATCGCCCGCAACACGCCCGGCGTGCGCTCCAGCACCGCAACTGCGTCTCGCATGTCAAATCGCATGACGCGCCTCCCGAGTGCGAATCCGTAGGGTGGGCATTGCCCACCATTTCGTTGGTGTTCGAGCGGGCAAGCAACGGTGGGCGATGCCCACCCTACGTTTTTACGAATCGTTGCCCATCACATCCAGCTTATAGACCTTCGTCTCCAGAGCTTGCACCCACGCCGTCCAGTCGCTGCTTTCGTCCACGTCGCTGTCGATCGCGCTGAACATCATCGTCAGCTTCGCATCGAGATTGTCGAGATAGTGCACCATCATCGCCTCGGGCGATGCCGGCAACTTGGGGCTGCCATACTCATACTTGCCATGATGCGACACGATGATGTGCTGCAACGCGTTCAATATCTCGGGCGGGAAAGCCTTGCCCGTCTGCTGCTCGACCTCTTTGGCCCGCTGCGCGATCCAGATCGTCGCCTGCACGATGTGCCCGAGCAACTGCCCGCTGTCGGTGTAGTGAAACGCCGTGTCGAAGCCTAGTTCCGCCGTCTTGCCGCAGTCGTGCAGGAACAGCCCGGTGAGCACGAGGTCGCTGCTCACCCGCGGATAGCGCGGCAGCACGACCACCGCCAATTCCATCAGCCCCAACGTGTGTTCGAGCAATCCGCCGAGAAACGCGTGGTGATTCGTCCGTGCCGCGGGCGCGCGTTTGAACTTGACCACGAACTCCGTGTCTTTGACGAACCGCGCGAGCAGGTTTTTCAGATTCGCGTTTTTCACGCCGCGCAGAATCTCGAGCACGCGATTCCACATCGTCTCAACGTCATACTGCGAAGCGGGCAGAAAATCGGACGGATCGACCGAGTCCTTGTCCACCGCCCGCACGCCGTCGATGATGAACTGCGGCTTGCCCTTGTAGCTCTCGACGCGGCCATAGACGTTGAGCAGTCCGCCGTCGGGCATCGACTCGTAGACGCTTTGGTTGGCGTTCCACATCCGCCCGAGCATCTGTCCGGTGCGGTCGGCGAGCACGGCGTGAATGTACAAGCCGCCGTTCGATGTGGTGCGCAAGTCCTTCTGCGCGATCAGGAATACCTGCTCATCGACGCGGTCGCCGGGTTGCAGTTCGGAAATCGAGCGACGCGACTCGGGTCGTTCACGGGACATGTGCGATCCATGACGCGAGCCGTTCTACGTCCGCCGCGCGGAGCGGCCCGGCCCGCCGAAATTTCCGCGCGTCAGACTGAATCCGTTTCGCAAACTGCGCGGGAACTCAAGGCTGCCGCGGGCCGCGACCACGCCGCCCGGTGCCGACGGGGGCGGGGGCTGATTCGCCCTCAGCAGGCGTCTCTTCCGCCTTCGGCTGTTCCGTCGGCGCGGAAGTCGGAGCCGCCGCCGCTCCGGTTCCTTGAAGAATCATGCCAACTCTCGCCAGCGCCATGCCAAACTGCATGCCCGCGGGTGCCATCGCCATCCCGATTTCCGCCGGCGTCGTCGCCTTCAGCCCAGCGAGCGTCTCGCTCATCTTCGTCGCGCCCGCTTTCAACTCGTCAAACGCCGAGCGCAAGTCGTTCGCGTCAGACTCCGTCAGCGGACGCTTCAAATCCAGCTTCCACGCATCGCCCGACTTCACCACGTTGATCACGACCGGCGGAATCATCTGTGCAAGCGCTTCGAGATCCGGCGCGCCCGCAGCCTTGGCCGCTTCCGCACCCTCCGGCGTCGCAAGTGCATCCGCCGTGCCCATCAGTTTCAGCAGCGTCGCGGGCGGCAGTGTGATCGTCGCCGCCGATTCGCTCAATATGTCGAACTGGCCCTCTTCCAGCACCGTCGCCGATCGGCTTTCGGCCGTCGCCAGGCGACTTTCAGCCGCTTTCGGAGCATCCTGACCGCTCTTCTCGGCGAGCTCGCCCTGAAAATTCTGCAACGCGTTAAAGGTATCTTGAATGGCCGAACGCACGTCGTCATTGTTGATCGCGGCAATCTGCTCAGGCACCATTACATCAAAGATGCCGTCGAGGTTCATCGTGAAGATCGCCTCGATCGCAGTCTTGGCAACCTGCTTCACCGGCTCGGCATCGCCGCCGCCAGCCGCAGGACTCTCACCGCCGCTCGACTCTCCGCCACCACCGCCCGGCGTTGCCGTCGGCTTATATGCCGACTGATCACTCAAAATCGCCACGTCCGGCGTCGCCCGCGTGATCGGCGCACCGGCCACCGTGCCGCCCAGCACGTCATTGAACCGGCTCGACTCGCTGTCGCTTTTGCCGCAACCCGCCGACAAACCCAGAGCCGCAAACGCCGCGACCGCGACGCAAATCTTCGTGAATCGCATGGCTGACCTCTGTCATTCACAAGCATCCCGGCGACGCCCAACGACGGCCAACCGCCGCCCCGCCCAAGCCGGTGAGCAACCACAAAGCGTATCGGCAGCGGGCCGAGGGGTCGAGTCCGCGCGGACTGCATTCTCACGCCCGCGCGGCCTGCGTCGTCGGCGCCCCGCGCCCCAGCGCCCTGCGCCCCTCTGCGACCATTTCCCCTATCATCCTCCCTCGTTCCAGAAACACCGTATCACACCCGGAGAGTCGAACATGCCGCAGCCGCGGGTCGAGTTGGAAATCGGACTGGGAGCCGAGTCGTGGGGCAAAATCGTCATCGAACTCGACGAGGAAAAAGCCCCCATAACCGTCAAGAACTTCCTCAAGTACGTCGATGACAAGTTCTTCGACGGCACCATCTTTCACCGCGTCATCCCCAACTTCATGATCCAGGCCGGCGGCTATAGCGGCATCAACCAAAACAAATCGCCCACGCAGCCCGCGATCAAAAACGAAGCCGCCAACGGCCTCACCAACCTCAAGGGCACGATTGCGATGGCTCGCACCAACGACCCGCACTCGGCGACCGCCCAGTTCTTCATCAATTGCAGCGACAACCACTTTCTGAACCACCCCGGCCACGACGGCTGGGGCTACTGTGTCTTCGGCAAGGTGACCGACGGCCTCGACGTCGTCGATCGCGTCCGCAACGTGGACACCAAAATGAACCCGCAAATGGGCGAGGATTCACAACCTGTCAACCCGCCGGTGATCAAGAGCGCCCGACGCGCGTAACGTCGAGTCGCCGCCAACCGCGCTCAGACGTGAACCTATGCAGTGGACCGAAGCCACCATTGACCTGATTCGCGCCGCCCGCGACGAAGACCTCGGCGACGCGGGCGACATCACCGCCGGACTCCTGCCCGAGGGTAATCGCAGCGTCTCGGCATCGGTCGTCTCGCGCGCCGCAGGCGTGATTTGCGGCCTCGCGCTCGGGCCGGTGATCGTGGCCGAGTTCGCCGTGAAGCTCGGCTCGCGCGTGCGGTTCGACCCGCTGCTGCGCGACGGCGACTCGGTCGCGCCGGGGACAATCGTCGCCCATTTGATCGGCCCGCTCGCCGGCGTGCTCGCCATCGAACGCACCCTGCTCAATTTCCTCTGCCGCATGAGCGGCGTCGCGTCGCTCACGCGCTCATACGTCGAGGCCGCGCGCCGCGGCGATGCCGGTGCCGCAGTCCTCGACACACGCAAAACGCTCCCCGGCTGGCGCGAGCTCGACAAATACAGCGTCGTCGCCGGCGGCGGCACCAACCACCGCATCGGCCTCTATGACGCCGTCCTGATCAAAGACAACCACCTCGCAGGCGTCCCGATTGAGCGGCTCGCGTCGCGGCTCTTCGAAATGCTCAACGCGCTGCCGCACCATCCGCGCCCCGCGTTCGTCGAAGTCGAAGTCGATTCGATCGCGCAGCTGCGCGAAGTGCTCAAAGTCGTCGGTATCGACTTCGTCCTGCTCGACAATTTCTCGCTCGACCAGCTTCGCGACGCCGTCGCCCTGCGCGACCAGGCCGGCCTGCGCGGCAAGCTCGCTCTCGAAGCCAGCGGCGGCGTGCGACTCGACACGATCGCCGCCATCGCCGCGACCGGAGTCGATCGAATCTCGGTCGGCGCAATCACCCACTCGGCGGTCGCGCTCGACCTCGGCCTCGATTTGTAGCAATGACGAATGCACACGCAGCAAGTGTTGACGACTCGCGCGGGGAGCATCGGCCTCCGGCCGGGGTAGTTGCAATTCGCACCGGCCGGAGGCCGATGCTCCCCGTGGTCGCGCGCCGTCGCCCCCTTGCCCGATTTCCGATTCGGTTACTATGCCGAAATGGACGCAACCCGGCCTTCGCAACAGTGCGTGCAACTCCCCGGCGGCGAAGGCTGGTTGCGGGCGGTGCTGGCCGAGCCGGGGCAAACACTGACCGCCGTCGAGCCGCTGCTCAAGCTCGATTCGCCGCTCGGACCGTTGCAAAGCTACGTCGCCGGCAGCGTCGCTGTTGATGAGTCGCTGCTCGAACCGATCGAGCTCACCGTCGCCGCCGACCCGCAAAGCGTCGCGCCGCCGACGCAAATCACACACGAATCGGTCCTCGCCCGGTTTGCCGAGGGCGCCACGCACACGCCGCATCCGGCAGCATGTCCGCCGCCCGCCGCGCCGATCGTCTTGTGTCGCAAGATGCGCGTGATGTTCGCCGTGCCCGGCGCGCTGACCGATGCGCCGACGACGACGCTTGCGCCGCTGATCGAAGAAATCGGCCGCAGCGCTGCAGCGCTCGCCGCCCAAGCGACTGCCGGCGTGACGACCGAACTTGCGGCCCAATTCGCGACGCTGCCCTGCGCGGCATGCATCGAACGCCGCCGCTGCTTCCCCGGCCCGGACGGCTACAGCTTCGCCACCGATCGCCTGTCGATCGTACACGCGGCCTCGACTCCGCCGCGACTCGCACCGCTCGGCGAGTTTCGACTCACTGAAGCCGCAGCAATCATCGGCGGCGCGACCGCAAGCGGCGTAGTCACCGATTCGACATCTGATGATGCGTTCGCCCGCTTCCGCAGGTCGCAAGCTGGCGCGCTCGATCACCGCGTCGGCCGCGCCGTCGCCGCCGAAGCGGACGGTCGCGAGGTACTCGAAATCCTGCGCCTCAAACTGCGCTTGATCCTCGATGCATTCGAACAACTCGCGGCGACATGGTCGAGTGCGGGGCCGCATCTTTGCTGGAATGACGACACAATCCGCGTCGCCTGGCGATCATCCGGCAGCGCGCCGGTGCATTGGGGCTTCTCGCCGATCTTGCGCAAACGCGGGTTGCAACCTTCGGTCGAGATCGACGAAATTCGCGGCACGCGCGTCGCCGGCCCGCCGATCTTCTCGGCCAAGTCGCTGCTTCCGCCGCTCGCGACCGATGCGTCGCGCTACTTCGGCGAGCCGCGCAAGGCGTCGCTCTTCGTCAAAGACGCCAAACGCGACGCGGTCGGAACGGTCGAAACGCTCGTGCTCGCCGAAGAAACGGGCATCCCGCTGCACCTCTTCGAGCCGGCCGATTTTGTCGCGGTCACCGGCGAGAACTTGAACCTCATCCTCTCACCCACCGGGTCGCACGCCGACTCCGATGGCGAGGCGGTCGAGCTGCGCGCAGTTGTCCAGCGGCAAACGCCGTTGACCGTGAAAGGTGCGAGCGTGCCGGTCACGTTCACCTGGTATCCGCGTTTCGCGCAAGCAGTCGATCTGTATGCGTTCACGCTGCTCGCACTCGAAACGCTGATCGGCACCGATGAACGTCGCGGCGGCGCATTTCAACAAAGCGTCGCCGAATCGCTCGAACAATTGCGGCAATTGTGTGCAACGCTGCCGCTCGACCAGCGCGACGCCGCCGGTCGCCGCTGGGTGATGGACCAGGCGCTGATCGACACGCCCGCGGCACTCTGGACACGGCGCAACCTGCGCTACCCACGCGAGCAGCGTGGGCACGCACTCGACGCGCTGCCGGTCGGGCTGTGGCAGGCGATTCTGATCATGTTTGTTCGCAGCGTCACTCAGATCGACGGCTTTTCATACTGCTCGCGACGCTCGCTCGATGTGCCGCAATTCGACGGCGCAACGCCCGGCGAAAATGTTCCGCTGCCGCTGCTCGAGCTGCGCGGCTTGGTCGAACTGGTGGATGATGAATTCTTCGGTCGCATCGCAGCGAAAGCGGCAATCGCCCGCGCGCTGAACGGATAGTCCCCCCGTGGAGCGCCGCGGCCCACCGCGATTCTTCGGACGAGGGCACGCACGACGGCGCTAACAACCGCTTGCACCGCACGCGACGCGCTCCCAGACCCGCGTCAATTTGTCGTCCGCGAGGACAACAGTACGCTCGCGCGCCGCGCGAGTTCCACAAACTCACTACGGCGACCGCTCTCGTCGATCCCCAACGCTCCACCAGCGATTTCCGCCACACCGGCCATGTTGATCTCGCCCGCATAGATCGAGTTGCGAAGCAACATGCCGTACGCCGCGACCGCGCTTGCAAAGCGGAAGTCGTCCGTCGCCGCGTCGAACGGCGCATCGCGGTCGGCGACACCGAATTCGATCTTGCGGCTCACATCGCCGTCGGGCAGTTTGTAGCGCAGCTTGAGCGTCATGATCTCGGGCGTCGGCACCAATTGGACCTCGGCGTCGGCAATGTCGCCGCTCGCCGGGTGCCATGCCGACGGCGATACTCCGTCGTCGGCATGTCTTCGATGCGATGCGTCGTCGTCCGGTTCAGCTACCTCCGTCTCCGCCGCCGGCAGAAAACTGCGCACCCACTCGCCCGGCGTCTGATACTTCAACGGATCGACGCCCTCGTCGGCGAGCACATTCCGCAGCGAATCCTCCGGCGGCAACTTCGCCAGCGCCGCCTCACTCATCTGCGGCACGGCGACGCCGACGGGCACGACTTCGTAGAGCGCCGTCACCGTGTGCCCCGCTCCGATCTCGCCCGCGTCCTTCGTGTCGTCATTGAAATCGCGAGCCGCGAGCATGCGATTCTCGTAGCCGATCAGCCGATAGCCCGCGACCGTCGCCGGGTTGAACTCGACTTGTATTTTCACGTCCTTGGCGATGGTTTGCAGCGTGCCGCCGACGTTATCGACGAGCACTTTCTTCGCCTCGTCGAGTGTGTCGATGATCGCATAGTGCCCGTTGCCCTTGTCGGCGAGCGTTTCGAGGGTCTTGTCGTTCATGCTGCGATAGCCGAATCCGAGCGTGGTGAGAAAGACGCCGGTCTTGGCCCGCTCGGCGATCAGCGTCTCAAGCTGACCGCGATCGGTGATGCCGACGTTGAAGTCGCCATCGGTCGCGAGCACGACGCGGTTGATACCCTCGCTCAGAAAATGCCGTGTCGCCGTGTCGTAGGCGAGCGTGATGCCGCTGCCGCCGTCGGTCGAACCGCCGGCCGACAGGTTGTCGATGGCGGCGAGAATCGTCTCGCGCTGCGACGCCGGCGTCGAAGGCAGCACCAACCCCGCCGCCCCGGCATAGACAACGATCGCGACCCGATCGTCGTCAAAAAGCTGATCCACCAGCATCCGCAGCGAGTTCTTCACCATCGGCAACTTCGCCGGCTCGTTCATCGATCCCGATACATCAATCAGAAAAACGAGATTCGCGACCGGCCGCTGCTCGGCATGCACGACCTGCCCCTTCAATCCGACGCGCACCAGCCGATGCGCCGGCTGCCACGGACACGCCGCGATTTCGAGGTTCGCCGCGAATGGCCGATCGTCCGTCGGCGGCGGATAGTCGTAGTCGAAGTAGTTGATCAGCTCCTCGATCCGCACCGATTCGGGCCGGGGCAATTGTCCGGCAGCCAGCGTCTGGCGTACGAGCGAATACGCGGCGGTGTCGACGTCGATGGAAAACGTCGAGAGCGGGCGGCAGAGGGATTCGAGGAACGGGTTGTCGCGCGATGCGCGGTCTTCCTGTTGAATTTGGGCGAGTGTTGTTGCGATTGATGGGTTTTGCGGATCGATGAGCCGCACCTGTTCGACGGCATTTGCAGCGGCGTCATAACTACCGGCACGTCGCAAATTCTCGGCGAGCTTGAACAGTCCGCTCACCCATTCGGCGCGAGTCTTCGCCAAAATCGCACGTCGTTCTTCCTGTCGCGTGAGGTTGGCTCGCTCTGAATAGGTCTGCTGCAGATGGTGGAGCATCTCGTTCCCAGAATCGATCTCCAATGCAATCCTGAGAACTTGCTCGGCGTCGGCGTATTCATGGGCGTCGTACAGCCGTCGTGCGGCATTTTGAAGGGCAGAAACGTCGCGGGCCTCGATCTCGATCGCAAACTTCGCGCGCAGGTCGGGCTGAATCACACTGCTCGGATTCGACGCGGGTATTTCAAGCCAGTGCTTCGGGTACAGGATGTCCTGATGCAACGGAACTTGCTCCGCATCGAGAATTTGCAGCACTTCCTCGATGTGCGCGATGTCCTCGGGATAGCCGGTGATCATGATCGTCTCGTGCCCGAAGAGCGCTGGTAGCAGTGGAATATCGCCCTCGATGTATCGCAGGTCGACGACTGTATCTCTCGAACTCGGCACATTCAGATTGTGGCGATAAGCGGCCGAATTCGGATCACGAACACCGGCAGTCGTGCCGATCGAGAAGGAGGCTCGAACGTCAGGCATGATGTAGTGCATCGGTTGTGAGGCGCTGAGCCCCTGCGCCGGCTTTCCGCCAGCGTATCGCCACGCG
Source organism: Phycisphaerae bacterium (assembly GCA_046155505.1). Lineage (GTDB taxonomy): Bacteria > Planctomycetota > Phycisphaerae > UBA1845 > Fen-1342 > JBJXFK01. The sequence goes on along the minus strand of JBJXFK010000360.1, from coordinate 3,427 downwards.
ATTTCTTCACTACCAGTCCAGTCCGCAGCGTCCGAGGTTCCCTGCACGTCAGACGTAAAAAGAGTCGTATTTCGACCGAAATACGCGTCGTTTGTCGGCGGCGAAGTCGGGGTTAACTGAATACCAAGCGTTGTGGCGTCAATTCGCGAACTCGGCGGGGGATCACCTGGACGAATTGGTCGTGGCAGAGCATTCGCCTGACCAAAGTAGTCGATGGTCTGCCCTTCGCGTGGCGATTGCGGCGCCGCAGCAATCTGGGTGCCACCATAGATCAAGTACGCACCCGACCGCTTCACGTCTACGGCTTTCGAAAGCCCGTGCGAGTTCGGATTTCCATAGCGACTCGCCACAGTGAACTCATCACTGAGTCGATCGGTCGCCGGGGAAACACTCGGCGCTCGCCACAGCGTCGCCACCAGCGCTAATGACGCTGCCGCCGCCGTCAGCGTCGTACCCCAGCGCAGCAGCGGATGGCGGATGATGCGGGCCGGCACCGACGCCGACGCGGCGGATTCGAGAATCGCCGCGCGTCCGGCTTCGGACAGGGCAAGCCCCGTCGCCGTACCGCCCAGGGCACCGCGAATCGATGCGGCGGTCACGCGGATCGCCTCCACCTCGGCCAGCGCCGCGGGCGAATCCGCAAGTAGTGCTTCGACCGCCGCCGCATCGTCACCGGCGAGTTCGCCGAGAGCGTAGGCCGTCAGTCGCGGGTCGTTCTCGAGCATGTTTCGTGCGTTCGTCTTCATATGCGTAACAGCCGAGGGCGGCTGTCCTCCAAGCCTGTGGGACAGGTTTGCAACCTGTCTTTGTATTGCGGGTTTCTCAACCCGCGTTTCGAGCATCAGCGAGTGCTACTTGCCGTTGCGGGTTGGGAAACCCGCAATACCTGACGGGTTACAAACCCGTCCCACTCATCCTCGCCCGCAGCGTCTTGATCGCCGTATGCAGCATCACGCCGACATGCGTCACCGAAAGCCCCATCGCCGCCGCAATCTCGCGATAGCTCAGCCCCGCCTCAAACTTCAGCCGCACGACTTCCTGCTCGCGCTCCGGCAATGTCGTCAACCACAGGCGCACGAGCGCCGCCGACTCGTCGCTCTCGGCCGAGACATGCGGCTCGGCGGCTGGACTGGGGCGATCGAGTTGCATGGGATCGGCTGTGGCAATCATGCGGCGTTCCTTGCGGCGTACATCCATCGCGCGGTTGCGGCACACGGTGAACAGCCACGCCGCCGCGTGCCCGTTTCGCGACGCATCGTCGCCGTCGCGGATGAGGCGCAGGAAGGTCTCCTGCACCACATCCCGCGCGGCGTCAGCGTCGCCGAGCAAGCTGTGGGCATATCGAAGCAGCGGCAATTCGTACGCGGCGAGCAATTCGGCCACGCGGCCGACGACTCGCGGAGCGTCGGGCATGCGATCTCCGGGAAGCGTCAGGTGCTGTTCATAGGATAAGACGAGCGAGACGGCGAGTTCTTAGAAATGCCGATCGGCGAATTTCAAATGTCGAATCGCCGGTGACGAGCGCGGCGTAGGTTGGGCATCGCCCAACACTTCGCAGTCCGGCGTACGTACTTCACGACGCGACAACCGCGATCGTGGGCGAGGCCCGACGGACGACTTCCAACGCAACGGTGGGCGATGCCCACCCTACGCTCTGGCACGCCGCGTGCTTACCTATCTCAGTGTCGGGCCGATTCTCGAACGGACCAGTTGCCGGGTGATCGGTCCTCGTGTAGCTCGGGCTATCAGCCCGTTCTGCGCTCGCAGTGCGAGGGTCAGCCATGAACGAATCCACCACCACCCCATCGAAACCCACGAATCCCTCCAACGTCACCCCGCCGCAATCTCCGGTGACCGGCAACGGAAACGGAAACGCAAGTACCGCGAATGGCAACACCCCCGCCAAGGGCAACTTTGTCGTCGCACTCGGTCCGTCTAAACGCATCGGGCCGACCATGCAGCAGCGCGTCGCCGAGTTGAACGAAAAACGCAAGACGCTCGCCCTCGGCGGCGGGGCCGATCGCATCGCCAAGCTGCACGCCGCGGGCAATCTCACCGCGCGCGAGCGCATCGACCTGCTCTTCGATCCCGGCTCATTCAACGAACGCTATGGCTTCGCCAAGCACCGCTGCACGCACTTCGGCATGGCCGGCAAGGACATGCCCGCAGACGGTGTGGTCACCGGCGCGGGCTACATCGACGGGCGGCTCGCCAACGTCGCGAGCCAGGATTTCACCGTCGGCGGCGGAGCGCTCGGCGAAACGCACGGCGACAAAATCGTCGAAGCGATGAAGGCCAGCCTGAAAACCGGCAGCCCGTTCGTCTTCATCAACGACTCGGGCGGTGCACGCATTCAAGAGGGAATCGATTCGCTCGCCAGCTATGGCCGCGTGTTCTATCACAACACGCTGCTTTCGGGCGTCGTGCCGCAAATTTCACTGATCTGCGGCCCGTGCGCGGGCGGGGCGGCGTATAGCCCCGCGCTCACCGACTTTGTCATTCAGACGCGCCGTGCGCAGATGTTCATCACCGGGCCGCAGGTGATCAAGCAGGTGACGCGCGAGGAAGTGACCGCCGAAGAGTTGGGCGGTGCCGAAGCGCACATGCACTATTCAGGCAACATTCACTTCATCGCGCAAGACGACAAGCAGGCCATCGCGATCTGCCGCAAATTGATGTCGTTCCTGCCCGCGAACAATACCGAAGACCCGCCGCGCATGGCCCATGCCGGGGTGATCGAGCGCGACGAGACGCTGAACAACATTCTGCCGAACGATTCGCGGCGCGCGTTTGACATGCATCAGGTGATCAAGCGCATCGTCGATCACGAGGATTTTCTCGAAGTGCAGTCGGCGTATGCAGCGAACATGATCGTCGGTTTTGGCCGCGTGATGGGATGGACCGTCGGCATCGTCGCCAACAATGCCGCGGTGCGGGCGGGCACGCTCGATATCGACACGTCTGACAAGGCCTCGCGATTCGTGCGGTTCTGCAATGCGTTCAATATACCAATCGTGACGCTAGTCGATACGCCCGGCTATTTCCCCGGCGTGCAGCAGGAATATGGCGGCATCATCCGTCACGGTGCGAAGCTGCTGTTCTCCTTTTCGGCGGCGACCGTGCCGAAGATCACGATCGTCGTGCGCAAGGCCTACGGCGGCGCATATGTGGCGATGTCGTCCAAAGATCTCGGAGCAGATGTGGTGGCTGCGTGGCCGACCGCGGAAATCGCGGTGATGGGTGCCGAAGCCGCCGCCGAAGTGATCTTCAAACGCGAAATCGCGGAGGCCGAGGATAAAGCGGCGAAGAAGGCCGAACTGACGGCTTTGTACCGCGATACGTTCTCGAATCCATACGTCGCCGCGGCCCGGAAAATGGTGGACGACATCATCGAACCGGCGGAGACGAAACGGTACATCGCATTCGC
>JBJXFK010000358.1:0-9759 GCA_046155505.1 Phycisphaerae bacterium | reverse complement strand
TACACCGGCATCGAGAATCACGAGCCGTTTGTGTATGCCCTGTGGAACGACGATTTCACCGACGAGCGGCCACAGGATCCGCGGCAGAACTACGCGTACGACACGCGCTACTTCGGTGCCGGCTCGCGCGGCTCGATCGTCACCGATCTGAACTACTGGTTCGAAGGCGTGTTCGAGTTCGGCAAGAGCTATGGCGACGGCGACTTTTACAGCCGCGACGATGTGCGGGCATATGGCTGGGACGTCGGCATCGAAAAGCTGTTTCGCATGAAGACCCGCCCACGCATCGCCGCCGAGTATATGTTTGCCAGCGGCGATCAAGATCGAATCTTTAGCCCCACCAACGCCGCCGGCGGCAATCAGCGCGACCGCGTCGATCGCAGCTTTGTCGGCTTCGGCTTTCGCGATACGGGTATCTCGTCCGGCCTGACGCCGAGCAATCTGCACATCTTGAAAGCCGGTGCCAGCTTCAACCCGTTCGAAGAGGTCGAGTTGTTCGAGAATTTCGAGCTCGGCACCAACTGGTTCGCGTATTTCAAGCATCACGAGCGGGCCGCGATCAGCGACTCCACCGCCGACGAATTCAACAACTACGTCGGTTGGGAAATGGACTATTTCGTGAACTGGCGACTGTCGAGCGACCTATCGTGGACAGTGCGCTGGGGCATGTTCTTCCCCGGCGAGTCGTTCAGCGATCGCAGCAGTCGCAGCTTTCTGCTCACCGGCCTGACGTGGAGCTTCTGATGAATTTGAACGCGCGACCAGTAATCGCGGACGCGGCACAAGCATCGCGCGCGGCGCTCGCGTCGGGGAGCATCGGCCTCCGGCCGGTGCGCACGGCAATTGCACCGGCCGGAGGCCGATGCTCCCCATTAGCAACGCGTGACGGTTCGATCGCCCGTGTTTTGCGGAGCGTGGCGATTTGCGGGCTGATCACGCTCGCCGGCTGTGCAACGTCCGACCGCGCCCCGGCGACTTCGCAGCCTGCATCGCAAGCCGCTCTGCCCGAAAGCAACGCCGAGCTCGTCGACTACATCAGCGATCAACCGTTCGTCACCGCCGAGCCGGCGTGCCGCGCGATTTACACGTTATGGAAGGGTGAGAGTTTCGCGGGCAGTTATGACGAACTCGTCGCCAGCCTGAAAGCCGGCAAGATCGTGTCCGAGCTTTGGGATCGACCGGCCGACGGACATCTCGATCGCGCCGCCGTCGGGTTCATGATCTGCCGTGCGTGCGGCATCAGCAGCGGCGTCAACTGGTGGCTCACCGGCCTCGGTCGATATGCCTGGCGCGAGCTGACGTACAAAGGCATCGCCCGCGGCGGCAGCGAGTGGCGGCGCGTCAGCGGCGGCGAATTTCTAGGGTTGCTGGTGCGGGCCGATGAATATCTCGTTCGCCAGCGCCGCGGAAACGCGACATCGATCGACTTGGGCGACTCGCCTTCGCCCACGATGCCCGATCGCAACTGACCGCACCGCCCGGCGTCAAGGCGATGGAACAGAACTCGCCGGAGCGCTCATCGTCGGAGGCGGGTGCACCACCAGTTGCAGTGTCATCGGAACGTGCGGGAAATTCGGATCCGTTGATTCGCCGCCGCTCGCCGATTCGGGCGATGCGCCAACACGCTCAGCGTCATCCACCCCCAGCGCCGTCTGAATCGCTCCGTCGATCTGTCGTCCCATTGCGAGCACTGCGGTGCGCAACGCGAAATATCCGTGCGTCGTATCCGTCGGCTTTTCGTTCGTAGCTCCCGGCTCGTCATCCGCGGCGCGCGGCGGCAATTCCGCCTCATCCGGCAAGCGCCGAACCAACTTTTCGCGCGGCGGGTCATCGGCATCACGCGCCGTCGCCGCACCGCTGGTCGCGCTGGGTGTACTCGTCGGCGCGACGTATCGTCCCGGCGCCGCCGACGGTGCGGCTGCGATGCCGCTCCGCCCGCTCGACGGACGCGTGCTCGTCGGCGCAGTGCTGCGATGCATGTATCCAAGCTTGGCAGGTTGCGACGCGGTCACGGCATCGCGCGTCGCCCCGTTGCGTCCCTTCGGGCCCGGCTGTGCGGCAGCCGCCACCGTCGGCTCATCCTTGTCGGAGCTTGCCGACGCTTCATCGCGTTTGTCGCTATCGGCCAGCGGCTGCATCGCAATCGTCGCGCCGCTCGGGTCGGCTGACGAATCCTCGCGCTGCAACAATCGCTGCACCGCCGGTGCCTGGGCCGAGTTGAACGCCATCGACACTTCAACGCGATTCGGCGATTCCTCACTGAGCTGTCCGATCAGTCGATTCGCGCGGCCCGGGCGCACGTTCGCGCTCAGCACCCGCGTTGCATATTGATTCGTGGCAACTACACCCGTCGCGTCGCGCTCGATCGCCCGCGCTGCATCCTGCTTGGCAGAATTGTTCCACGTATCGATCGTGCGGCGGACGTTTTCAAACTCCTCCGGCGTGCGCGTTTCGACGACGACGTTGACGAACGGACCAGCGGCGCTGCTGGCCTGATCGGCGCGACGACTGGGCACCGCATCGCCCGTACCGCCGCGCACGCCGCCACTACCCGCCGCACGGCCCGCGAGCGCCAAACTCTCCTCAGCGGTGATCGCCGGCGATTCGTCATCCGGCGTGTCGCTCACATAACCGAGCGACTTCAGCTTGCGCTCGTCAATCTCGGCCCGCGCCACCGTCGGCGGCTCACCCCTGCCCGCAGGGTCCACTGGCATCGCCGGCGCGACCGTACTCGGCCCGATCGTCGTCACCAGCGGCAGCTCGCCGCCGGATGAATCGACGCGCGTCATTCGCGGCAAATACGGCGCAATCAGCGTACCCAATCCAAAAAAGAGCACCGCCGCCGCGGCCATACCGGTGTATTGCCCAAGCCGCGGATACAGCTCGCGACCCACGCCGAGCGCGTTACGTCGCTGACCGATGTTCGAGCCGCGCAAAATCGCCGCCGGCAGATCGTCGGGCGCTTCGGCGCGCGGCATGGCGCGCAGCTCCACCGCGATCTGACGCAGTTCGTCGAGCTGTCGCCGTGCGTCCGGCGAGCGCTCGAGCAGCGCGTTGATCGCGTGTACCCCGTCGGCGTCGAGTTCGCCGTCGAGATACGCCGAGAGATCATCGAGCAATTTGTCCGCGTCACTGGCGGCCATCGGGCAACTCTCCAACCGCTTGCAGCATGGCGCGCAGCATCATGCGTCCGCGGTGTATGCGACTCTTGACGGTGCCGATCGGAATGTCGAGCACCTCCGAAATCTGTGCGTAGTCCATTCCCTCGATATCTTTCAGCACCACCACGGTGCGAAATTCGTCTTCCAGCCGACTGATCGCATCGTGCAGCCGCTCGTGCAACTCTTCACGCTGCGTCGAAACGCTCGGGTCGTCGTCCTCCATCGACGTCGGCTCGTGACCGTGTGTATCGTCGTCGCTCAGTCGCAGCGGCGATTCGGGCCGCTTGCGGCGGCGATGCGTCAAAACGTGGTTCACGACGATGCGAAACAGCCACGTGAAAAAATTCGATCGCGACTCAAAATTCGGCAGCGCCTGCAACGCTCGCAGCAGCGCCCCTTGTGCCAGATCCAGCGAGTCGGCGTGATGATGGCACATGCGATAGCATGTGTTGTACACCCGGTCCTGATACCTCAGCACCAGCGCAGCGGCAGCCGCACGGTCGCCGCGCTGCGCCCGCGATACCAATTCGGCGTCGGTAGCCTGCGGATGTGGACTAGACGGATTCACGCCGCTCCTGGCCGGTAGATTGGACGCGCCGGCGGCGGCGAGGTTCCCAGACCGCTGGAAATCGCGTCGCCGTCGTCCGATAGTGTACGGTGCGGTAAGCGTCACTGGCGAGCAGCGTTGGGCGAATGCGCGCAATTTGAGGCGAGCGCTCGCCCGGAAAACTGTCCGGCCAAGCAAGTAGCGATCGGCCCTCAGCGGCCGACGGCGGAGAATTCGTCCCTCACGGTCGGTGTTCGGTCTGTGGCGACGATGTGGAGCTGCCGCCCTCGGCTGCTTTCTTGGGGCCGGTGATTCGTTAGACTAGTTGTATTCACTCGGTCGTCTGTCGTTGTGTGAAAGTGAAGAACCCCTCCCTTACGGTCGGGGCTCGGTTTGCGCCTCGCTGCGCTCGGGTCACTCGCTTGCGCGTCGCGTTCGGGCTCGCTGCGCAAGCCGGCGAACAGCGAGTAGCAAGAAGCGACGCGTGGCCGGCGTTGTCTTCGCCCGAGAACGAGCGAACCCGCCCGAGTCCGTCTGCGTAGATTCACACAATATTTATGTTCATACGGCGACGGATTTTTCTTGAGAAGCCACTCGGCATCGCGGTAGCATGTTATTGGATCATTCCGGTTTCGACTCACAAATTCACAAGGCGCCAGTGATGCGCCGCCGATTCGATGTGGTCTGCATCACGGTGTTTGTGCTGGGTGGATCGTCTGTCGCGCTCAGTTCCCGGAGAATCGCGAACTCGCGGCGCGATCGACTGTGAATACCAATTCGTCGACGCAAGAAACGGCGATCGCCGTCGGCGAGGACCACGTCATGACGGTCTTTCACGTCAACGACGATGTGACTAACAAAATCGGCTATGCACTGGGTTCGCGCACGGGTGTGACGTGGGCCTGGACACAGGAAGGGTTGATCGGCCCGAGCACTTATTCAGAGTTCACCGACCCGGTCGTGGCCTTCAACCCGAACACCGGCGAGTTTCTTGTCGTTGCGATGGGAACGGACGATCGAGATCTTGGTTGGGAACTGATTTTGTCGCGATGGAACCCGCTCAATTCGACCTTCAGCCCGTGGGAAGGTCTTACAACTCTTCCCGAGAGTGTCGACAAGCCTTGGATCGTGCGCGGCAACCCCAACGAGGTCGCGAGCTTGCCATTCTCGCAGATGATGTCAATGTCGTTCGGCCAGTGGGCGCAGACGGAATTCTACATCGTTTGGACCGACACCACTCCGACGCAGGACTTCGGACTGGATTATCTTCGTTCAACGGACGACGGATTCACATGGATCGGCGGCGACATGCTGCGCACGCTGGGCAATCCCACGACGCGCGTCTTGAGCTCCCGCGGCTGGCCGCTACCGCGTGTACACGACGACGGCCATCTTTATGTTGCGCACATCGAAAGTACGTTTGCGCAGTGCGCGCGCCTGATTAAGTTCGTGCGCGGTGACGACCGGAACGATGTCTCGCACATGGGTGAGGTGCAATTTGCTGATCTTACATTTGAAAATGGCGCTCCTTTGGCGGTTGTACTCAACGCGGGTGCCGATCAATTCGCATCGCGCTTGCCCGGCTGGAATTTGATGTCGAGTGGTGCCGGCCCGGGTCCTGGCGTCGACTTCGCAGTGGATCCGACGAACGCGGACAGACTATACCTTGTGTACCATGACAGCGTTGGAGACTGTGATCCGGTTGAAACCCCCACGGACACGGACGTGAACATATATCTTCGCGCCCTCACGCATGTAGCGGGCAACGCCTGGTCGGTCGGCCCGCAGATACTCGTCGCGGATGATGATGATTTGGTCAACGAAACCGACCAGTTCATGCCGCAAGTCGTCGTCGACGATCGCGGACACATCCATGTGATCTTTTACTCCGACGTGAACTATCCGGCGCAAATCGACGGTTCGGAACCGTCACGGTTCGATGTTTGGTACGCGTACAGTCTTGACGGCGGTTCAAACTGGCAGTTGTCGGAGCTCTGCGAGTATGCCGGCGATCCGATCCCGTGCGTTGGCCCTAACCCTGATCCGGCAATCGATAGCTCGCTTGCGTTCACCGATACTGACTTTCTCCGTGATTACATCGGAATTGCCGCCGGTGCAGACTCGGTTTGGACGAGCTTTATGGGGATTACGGACGATGACGTAGGCAATCCGGATAAGTCGGTGATCTACTCGACGCGGATCTCAAGAAATTGAGGTGCGCACATGATGTCAATCGTCCGAGCAGTTCGTCTTGCGGTCTTCATCGCGCTGGCGGGTTGCGCGCGCCCCGAGATTGCCACTGCGCAGTGCGGGACTTTGCGTTTTCCGACACCTGCGCTTGAGCGGCAGCAGTCAGGTCAAGGGGTCGGCGTGAGCGGCGATATTGCTGTCGTCAGCGTCCCGGGCGATCTCGTCCATCACGGTGCCTGTCATGTGTTTCGGCGAGCACAAGCAGGTTGGACGCTTGAGGCAATTCTGACTGCCGACGTGCCAAGCGGCAATCCGGAGGGCCAGGGGTTCGGCGTGCCGGTTTTCGTTCGCGGGAGTGTCGCCGTCGCGGGCGCTTCGATTCGCGTCAACACAGACACGATTGACGGTGCCGTCTTCGTCTACGAACGAGGCGACGACGGCACATGGTCGGACGGTACGTTGGTGACAGCGTCCATGCCCGACCCCGATCCCGACCGGGCCGAGTTTTTCGGGCGCGGCATGGCCGTCGACGGCGACACCCTGATTGTCGGAGCACACAACTTGAGCGTCGCCTTCGCCTTCGAGCGCCAGTCCGACGGCACATGGCTCCAAACCCAGCAATTGTCGCCAAACGACCAATGGGGATGGTTCTATGGCCGCGCGATCGCCCTCGCCGGCGATCTCGCGGTCATCGGTGCGCCGCAGGACTTTCACGTCGGCAGTTGGGCCGGTTCTGCATATGTGCTGCATCGCGAAAAATCGGGGACATGGGTAACGGTTCAAAAGCTGCTGCCGAGTGATCCGACATTTTTCGGCACCTTTGGAATATCTGTCGCGATCAACGCGCACGGCGAAATCCTGGTCGGAAGCGAACTGGCCAACACCAACGGCATCGGCTCAGGCGGCGTGTACCTCTTCGCGCGCGACAACACGGGCACGTTTCGCGAGCGTCAGAAGATCGTCAACTCCGCCGCGTCGAACGGCGACAGCTTCGGCTACTCCATCGCCGTCGATGACGACCTGCTGATCGCCGGGGCCGACCATTGGAACGGCGAGTTCTTCGGCAACGGCGGCGCATTCATCTTTCAGCGCCAGCCCGACGGGTTTTATCGCCAAACCGGCCTGCTCATGGCTCCCGACGGCCAGGACGGCGACTGGTTCGGCAATCAGGTCGCCATCTCCGGCGACACGGCGGTCGTCGGCGCGCTCTATCGCGACGAAGCCGGCTTCGAAGACGCCGGCGCGGCTTATGCATTTCACATCAGCCGCGACGACGACGGCGACGGGGCGATGGACGATTGTCAGTGCGCTTTGGACACGAATTTTGACGGCGTCGTCAACGTCACCGATCTGGCGTTCACGCTCAGCAACATCGGCCGCAGCGGCCCGGAAGTGGGCCGATCGTATGGTGACTTCGACAACGACCGCGATACGGATCTGACCGATCTCGCGATGTTGCTGGCGGGATTCGGCGCATCGTGCGAGCCGTAGGGTGGGCATTGCCCGCCATTGGGTGCGCTTCACGCGGCAACCACTGTTGGGCGGTGCCGAACCTACCGGGATGGCTCGCTGCGCGAGCCGGCGTTGGGCACAGAGGCCCGATCGCTACTGCTCTGATCGCTCGCTGCGCGATCGCAACTCGGGGCCGCGCGATCAGCGCGCCGGCCGGAGCGCTCAAATGAACTTGCCTACTCGCCCGTGCCGTCGCCGCTAGGTGCCGGCGATGACGGGGCAGGCGACGTGTCGCTTGCGGGCGGCGTGTTGCTGTTCTCGCCGCCGATCGGCGCATCGGACGTGCCGGCGGGAACTTGATCCTCGGGCACCGACATGCTGCGCGTCGGGGTCGGGCGCGAATTGTCGATCACGCGCGGGCGACGCTCGATCGTGTTGCCCTTGCCCACGATACTGTCGCGGATGATCAGCCGCTCGGGAATGCTGACGCGGTTGTTCTCGCCGAAGATCTCAATCTTCGAAAGCGTGCAATTATCCTCGACGAGCAGTTCGTTGCCGTCACCGATGATCGACAACGTCTGCACGCGCGAGCCGTTCGCGATCGTCACCTTGTTCTGGTGACCGGTGATGCCCATGTCACCAAACCACTGCTTGTTGGTCTCGGTGCGATGCGCAACGACCCGCATCTCCATGCCGCAACCACTGCCGAGGACCAGTGCCATACCCGTCAAAACGACCGCGCCAAATTTTGCCAACATGGATCACATCCCTGTAGTGCCAATACCCGTGTCACGCCGTATCCGCCGGCGGGATGACGGCATGTTACAACGATTTCGCCGCCGGTCGAAGTGCCCAGCGGCGGCGATTTCCAAACGATTGAACCGACAGTCGCGCTTCGGCGTGAAACGCGACACTCATTCCGGAGCGGTAGCCGCCTTCAAAATCGCATGTTTGAACGCCTCGTAATAGCCGTCGAACATCTGCTCGAGCTTCCGCTGCGTCGCCGGCTCGCTCAGGCGGCTGAGCTTGTCCAACTCGACCGCCGTCGTAAAGCAGAAAAATTTGCCCTGTTCGCGAAAGTGCTCCACCGGCGGGTCGATCCACTCCAGCCCGGCCTCCTCGAAACCCATCTCGATGAACTCGGACATGCTGTCGCCCGACTCCTCGATTTTGTCTTCCAGATCCTCATTCTTCCAGCGATCGTCGGTGACGATGCCGACTCGCACCTGCGGAATGAACGGGCGGACCGCCAGTTCCAGCCACAAATGCTCGGCGACCTGAAACCGCGACGCCAGCAGCGCGTCGTCGCTTCGATCGTCGGTGTGCACACCCTGAAAACGGGCATCGCCGGCGTATTTGGCCGTAAACGGTTGACGAAACGCGGCGATCGTCTGGCGATCGGAATCACTGAGCGGCATTGCTGTCCTCAAGGGATCGTTTGAATGTCAGTTAAGCGAGTTACTTTGCATGCGAGCCGACGACCGTCACGGTTTCGGACTCGCTCAGACGCTTGAGTGTACGCCGTCGAAGCTGCGTCAGTGGCCGCGCGATGAAACGATGCAGCTTGATCCACGGGCTGAGCTGCTCGACTTCGCCGCGCTCGGCGTCGGTGAGTAAGTCCGGGCGAACACGACGCTTATGTTTCAAGCAGTGATACCAATCAGCACTCTGAAACCGCCCCAGCAGCCATCGAACGGGCGGCAATTTTTTCCATCCGACCGCCGGCAGATGCAGCGAAATCTGAAAGTCGATCAGGTAAGGACGCCCGTCATCGCCGACGATGATGTTCTGCCGCTTGTTCAAATCGACATAGGCCATGTCGCGCGCGTGGATGAGCGCCACCAGGTCGAGCAGTTCGGTGAAAAACGTGTCGTTCACCCGCTCGTCGCGCCCGAGCGGATGGCCGGGCACAAACTCGTGCAAAATGCCCGTATCGCTGACGCGGCCGATCCAGCGCGGAATGCCGGCCGTGCCGTCGAGCTGCTCATACATGTGCGCTTCGCGGCGAGCCAAAAATCGCCCGACCCAGCGCGTCGGAACGGTGAAAACGTCGGTGATCCGGCCCATTTTCAGCACGCCGACGCGATCGCCGCAGCGGTACATGCCTGTGGCGGCGAAGAAGTCATGCTTGAACGTCTCGACGTGCTGCCAGATTTCGCCGTGGCAGCGGACGGCGGCGGGCATTTCGCCATCGGGCAGGGCGTAGAGCCACGCGTGGCGCGGGCGCTTCGTCGGCGTGTTTCGTGTGTTTCGCGGCACCCGCTCAGTATAGCGGCTGCGACTGGCGGACGAGGGCGGCGGCGTGTGCCCGCGGACCTTACGTCCAGGGCAAACGCATTCTGCTTCCGTGAGCGGGCGAAATGTGGGGAGCATCGGCCTCCGGCCGGTGCGAATGTGCTGCGCACCGGC
>JBJXFK010000330.1:0-17292 GCA_046155505.1 Phycisphaerae bacterium | reverse complement strand
ACGGTTTCGGCGACTTCGGTAAGATTCACATGGCCCTCCTTGGCCAAATGGCTCGTTTGAAACCCGAAGCTATTGAAACCGAGGATCGGGCCTTTGTCATTTACCCACAAACCTGACGCCGACCCTTCTCCGTTCACGTTACGCGGTCGGCGATTGACACCCGATGGAGCGTCCGATAGAGTAACAAAATTGTGCGCGTGGCCGATGCGTATGTAGTGCTTGGCCAACAACTTACGGCAAACGTGCCGACCTCGGATCCTGGCGAGAGGGCAATTCGTTGGCCAAGGCATCGAGCAAAAAGAAGTCGGCCAAGAAGCCGACCGCACCCGCGCGAGCGGCTTCGGCGCGCCCGATCGCGAAAAAATCAGCCAAACCTGGCGCGAAGACGCCCGCCAAACCTACGAAACCGGCGGCGAAAAAGCCAGCCCGCGCGGGGAAACCGGTCGTGGCGAAAAAACCGTCCACTCCACTTGCGAAGCCTGCGAAGGCCGGCGCGCGCGGATCGTCTGCGGTGAAAATCAGTCCGTACATTCCGCACACGAACCGCAAGCCCGCGCCGCCGCCGATCGTTATTCCGACGACGCCGGTGAAAATGAGCAGCGGCCTCAGCAAGCGCGACATCGAGCAGTTTCGCGATGCGCTGCTGGCCAAGCGTCGACAACTCGTCGGCGATGTGACGACATTGCGAAACGAGGCCCTCGGCAAGAACCGTCAGGACGCCGCCGGCGATTTGTCGAACGCGCCGATGCACATGGCCGACGTCGGAACCGACAATTACGAGCAGGAGTTTTCGCTCGGGCTGATCGATACTGAGAGACAGATTCTCCGCGAGATCGATGAGGCACTCGAACGCATCCAGAAGGGCGCGTACGGCGTGTGTGCGGCGACCGGGCAGCCAATCGGCAAGGCGCGGCTGAACGCGACGCCTTGGGCGAAATATTGCTACGAGTATGTGCTCGCGCAAGAGCGCAGCAAGTCGCGGGGACGCGCATAAGCGCCGCCTATGTCGTCAGACCCGCGCCAAGTTGATGACTCGATCGCTCCGATCGCCGCCCAGCCCGTCGCAAACGAGCCGCCGATCGGCGGCGCGTTGCGCAGCCCCGCCTCGTGGGCACGCTTTCTTATGATGGCGATTGGCGGGCTGGCGCTCGACCTGTGGTCGAAGGAGTGGGCGTTTCACACGCTGCGCCAAGGCACACGCTGGGAAATCGTTCCGCACGTCTTTGAGTTTCAAACGATGCTGAACCCCGGCGCGCTCTTCGGCATCGGCCGCGGGCAGACCGAGGTGTTTCTGGTCGCGTCCGTTCTGGCGCTGCTTCTGGTCGGATGGATGTTCTCGCAGACGACTCCCCGGAATCGGCTGCTGCAAATCGCGCTGGGTGGCATTCTCGCCGGCGCGCTGGGCAATATGTACGACCGCATGTTCATCCGTCTGGCCGACAGATTCGTGAATGACAAAGGTACGGCGATTTTCGTTATGAACACCGGCAAGACCGACGATGGCCGCTGGATCATGCAGGAGTATCCGGTGCATGACGGCGGCGTGCGGCGAATTTGGAATGAGTCGCCGAACGATGTCGGCTATGTGCGCGATTTCCTGAAAATCCCCACGCGCTGGTTTGGCGGTAAGGAAGTGTGGCCGTGGGTGTTCAACGTGGCCGACATGCTGCTGGTCGGCGGCGTGTCGATTCTCGCGCTGCACCTGCTGCGTCAGCCTCGAAGCGACGGCGAGCGCGCGGTCGTTGCGGCCGCGCCGCTTTCCGGGTCGAAGAACGACAGCACCAGACTGTAGAAGTACGGTCGACAATACGCCGCGAAGCCGACGTGACCGCCGCCGGGCAGTACGACGGCCGCCGCATTTCGATTTTTCACCGAGCAGAATGTGTCCGCGATTTCCTGCGCGTCGGCCAGCGGGTCGTCGCGACCGTGAACGATCAGCACCGGCACGCGCATCGACTCAAACTTGTGCCCGGCGGGTCGACCGCGATGCGTGCCGAAGCGTAGGTAGTCGAGGCCGCGTTCGACCGGGCGGGTGATCTCGGTGCCCCAGTCAGTGAATTCGTATTCGATCATCGTGCGCAGCCGCCCATCGCGATCCGGCCGCTGCTTCCAGTTCTTGCGAAATCGCACGCCGTTTTGCAGCGAGGCGAGCACCGGATTGTCCGTGAAATCCCACTCGGTTTCAGTCTGTTCGATGTTCCGCTCAAAGGCGAAGCACGGCGAAAACGCGATCACGCCCGCTTCCCAATGCCGCACGCCGCTGCGCGAGCGCAAATAGGGGCGAACGTGTTCGTCGATCGCCGGATCGAGTTCGTCGCGCCCGGCTTCCCACGCGGCGAGCAGCGCGTGATTGGCTCCCCAGCAAAACCCGACCAACCCGGTGCGTCGAACGTGCGGCAGCGATTGCAGCCATTCGGCGACGAGCAGCAGGTCGCCGCTTTCGAGCACGCCGAAGTGATACGGCACGTCGGGGTGTTTTGCCTCGGTCTGGCCATAGCCGCGGAGTTCGAGGGCGAGAACGTGCAGGCCGCTGTCGCGCAGGGCGATGGCGAGCTGCTTGGACCGTTCGACGTTCAGGTCGCCGAGCAGGCCGGGCATGATGACGATGCAATCGGCGTCGCGAATTTTGTCGCCGTCGCGGGCCAGGCCGATGCGCCCGGAGAGACGGACGCGGTCGTCGATCGGCAGCCACACGTCGGCGAAGCCCGGCCAGGGCGGCGCGGGATTCTCGATGGTCGGATCGGCGCCGGACGATTGGGCGGTGTACATCAGGCCGAAGAAGTTGGTGGGCAGCTTGTGCTGCTGATCGAAGCGGCGGCCGAAAAATTGTGCCAGATCGAGCGGCACGCCGTCGGCCATGGCGAGGTCTTCGGTGAGCAGGACTTGGTCGTGCTTCTCGGGCAGCAGCTTTGCCAATCTCGGATGCACGTCGCGCAGCCAGGCGCGTGTGTCGGCTGGGCGGCCCGACGGGGCGATGACATGCGGGTCGTCGGCCCGCATCGGGAACGAGCGTTCCGAGAAGCAGCCGCACGAGAGGAGATTGATCGTTGCAAGTAGGACACAGACCGTCGCTCGCCGCATTCCGCACTCCGCATGCACAGCTTGAGAACAGACACGCCGGCGGCTCGCTCGCGCCGGCGTGTGGGAATCATGCATGAGGATACACGGTCGCGGCGATTAGGTGCACGCCGTGCCGAAGAGGGAGAGGAGCGTGGCGAGGTCAGTGAGATCGACATCGCCGTCGCCATCTAGGTCGCCATCTTCGCGCTCCGCGCCGCTGGGCAGACCGAAGTTGGTCAGCAGAAACGCGAGATCGGTCAAGTCGACATCCTGGTCGCCATCCACGTCGCCGGGACAGGGCGGCAGGTCGGCTGAGGGGATCGAGTTGAGCCCGACGTAGGCGGCGACGGTGACGGTTTCGCCGGCGGGAACGGTGATGTTCCACTGATACGCGCCGGTGAAATCGGCCGGGGCGAAGGGCAGGCCAGTGTTGGCGAGATTGTTGATCGTCGTGTTTGTCAGCAGGCCGCGAAGCGTGGAAAAGCTGGTGACCTGGAATGCTGCGGCTTCGTCGCCGAGATAGTGGACGGCGTTGTCGGGTCCCTCGTCGAAAATGCGCATGAGGTTTGGCGAGACGAGTTCGGCACCATCGCTGCCGGCGGCACCAGCGCCCAGGATGTCCACATCCAGGTAATGGAACAGGGCGTAGGATCGCTCGCTCGCGGTGGGGTTGGTGAGTATCAGATCGCAGCGGACGACGCCGCCTTCCGGAGCGGGCTTGTCTGTCACCGTGTAGCGAGCGATCGCGGTCCAGTTGGCGTTGGTGAAATTCTGGGTGCCGACGTTGCCGGTCCAGTCCCACGCGGTGGCGTTGGCCAGCGCGAATTCGCGTGTGTCGACGTTGTTGGTGCGAACCCACCACCAGACCTGGAAGAGGTGATCGGGATTGGTGCCGCCGCCGTCGCGAAGTTCGCCTCCGATGGGAGGTATGCCGGTGGCAGAGGTCGGGCTGTCGGCCTGACGGAAGAGCGTGGGGCCGTCGCTGATGGTTCCGCCGGAACCGACTTGGGCGAGAGCTGTTGCGGTCGCGACGCCCGCGAGCGCGAGTGCGAGGAAGCACTTCATGGATCGAACCTCCGAAGGGAACAATTGAGATGACGATGAAACGCGATTCATGTAGCGTAGCGGGGCGGCGGGGTGAATCCAACAGAAATCGTGCGGGCCGCGGATGCTGACGCGAGGTAGCGATCAACGCAGCCGGCTGACGCACTTCCGTCGCGCGTTGCGCCTCCAGTCTGCCGTCGCGCCTCGACTGCTTGTTTTTAGCGCGATGCTGTTGGCCGTTCGAAGATCGTATTCGGCCAGCCCGATTCTGATTCGACAATCGCGGGGATAAGGTCATAGGCGTATGCGGTGAAGATCCGCAGCAGATCGCGGATCAGAATCTCAGCACCCTCGATCTCGGATTCGAAGATGCCGTCCTGCAGCGACCAATTCGGAGTCGCGCCCGGCGTAATTGTCTTCCAGCCGGGGTGCGTCAGACCGGTTGGTCGGATGTGCCCCATCACTGTGATCGCCTTGCCCGTCGCGCAGAAAAACCGCGACGCCGTCAGTGCGATCGCGTGCCCCTTCATGCCCTGAAATGTGCTGCATGATCGAAAATGCACGATCGCATCGTCAGTGAGCAGTTCACGCAGGCGATGCAGCGCGGCGGCGTCCGGCGGCCTCGCACGCCGTTCGTCGAACAGATCGAAAAAGCAGCGCCGCGATGCGATGCGAAAGTATCCCGGCCCGCCGTGCGTCCAGAATTCGAGTCGACCGATGGCCGTGAACTCGCCCGCGGCCAGTCGCCGCTCGATATCAGCCACGAGCGCGGGCACGTCTCTGCCGTAGGCGACGATGTGGTCGCGACCAAGGTTGCGCAACATCGCCGCACCGACCGGCCACCACGGCTCGGGTCGAAACGGTTCGCTGAGCCGAAACGGGCGGTCGATGCCGCAGACAATGACGTTCGCGACCCGGCTCATCGCCGGCTCATCCGCCGCGACCAGTCGCGACTCGATCTGCGCGAGCATCGCGCAGGTCACAACGATCGAGATGGAAAGTCCCATGCGCATAGCATAGCCCCCGTGTACCGGCGGCGGCGCGGTAACATCCGCCCGATGAGATGCGCAGGAGCGACCATGCCGCGACGCCGCACGATTTCCGGATTGTTGATTCTGCTCGGCTCGACGCTGGTCGTTGCAGCGCTGGTCACGACCGCAGGTGCACAGCAGGCGGCAGGCACGCCGTCCGCCGCGTCGCAGCCCGCTGCGGTCGAGAGCAGCATCGACGCCGCCGTTGCCGATCTCGCCAGCGACGAATTCAATCGCCGCGAGGCCGCAACGCGCACGCTGATCGCGCGCGGGCCCGCGATCATGCCCGAACTGCGAAAACGCTTCGAGGCGGCGACCGATCTGGAAGTGAAGTATCGCCTGAAATATGTCATCGAAAACGTCGCCGTTCCGGCGCAGGCCGTGCTCATCGTCCGTCCCGACCTGGCGACGCAACTCGCACCGGGTGAATTGATCACACATGTAAACTCGCGCCGTGTGCGCAATGATCGCGAGTTGTTGCAACGAATGACGGCGGCCAGCGGCGGCTCGCTCCTGCGCGTCAGCGGGCCGAGCGGGCCGCGCGAGGTCGGTCCGATCGGACAATTGCAACTGCCGACGCGGCTCGACTATGTATCGCCGCGCGGCGAGCTGATCGCTGACGCGGTCAGGCTCTATGCGTCCGGCCTCGCCGAGCAAGCCGCCGAGCGTGTGCGGCAATTGCCCGCGGATACGCCGGAGAATGAGTTGTCGAGCGCGCTGCGGGCGCGAATTCTGTTCTCGGCGGGCAGCGGGGCCGAGGCGTTGAAACTGGTCGAGAGTCGAACGGAACTGGCGCGGCCGCCGGATCAGCGTTCGATCTGGAATTCGCCGTCATGGCTGGATTTTTCGGGCCCGGGCAAAGCGCCGTTTCACATTGAGTGGCAGTTGCTCACTGCGGCAGGTCCTGAGCAGTACGCGGCGCTTGATGACCCGGACCTGCGCGTGCAGCGCGTGCTCATGCCGGCCGATCGGCACGTCGCCGCCCTGTATCGTGCGTCGGAACTGTGGTGGGCGTCTTATCGCGACGCGCTCGACGACAGCCGCGGGCGGCGCTCGACGGCGGGCAACCAGATCGCGATCGTCAGTCTGATGTTCTCAAAACTCGGTTTGCGCAGCGAGTGCGCGCGGCTGATCGAGCCGCGCAGCGAAATTTTGCGGCGATCGCTGCGTGGTCGGCGCAAGTGGGTGCGGGTCGAGACCGATGCGTGGCTGCCGTTTGTGGCGGGCGACGCAAAGGGCGCGGTCGATGGCTTTTATGACGACGCGATCGACGTGCTGCAACAGCCGCCGCGAACCGACGACGTGAACGCGGTGATTCGCAACCCGCAGATCGCGGCGCGCGTGGCTTTTTTCTTGTACCACCCGCCGATCGATCCGCGCAGCGAAGAAATCTTGCCGGTGGTGAATCACCCCGGCCACCCGGCGCAGACCGAGTACATCGACTGGATGCTGAAGGCGATCGAGGAGCGAAATCACGAGACGATTCGCGCCCATTTGCGCGAGTTTCTGCCGCGGATCAGCGATGAAGTGGCCGGCGACTATGCCACGTCGCTGGCGCTGATCGAGTCGATTCAGGCGCGGCCCGATGTCGAAGTGCTGCAAACACTGCGGCAGCGCGTGGCCCAGTCGCCGGCAAGCGCGCAGCGCGAAGAGCGGCTGTTGACGCTCGATGTGCTGGCGCTGGTGCATGCGGCGAAGCTCAAGGAAGCGCGCGAATTGCTCGCAGGCGCGGATGCCGCGAATCAGCCGCAGTTTGCGACGTTGGTGTCGACGGTCGAGTATTTATGGAATCCGCCGGCGTCGGCGGCGAACCATACGGTGCTGAAGTCGCCGATCGCGGCGGTGCTCATCGGTGCGAGCGGCAACCGCTGGCTCATTTTGACGCGCGATCGGCGTTTGATGAATTTCGAAGCCGAAACCGGCAAGCTCGACGCGATTCAGCCGCCCGAGACCGGCTGGTTTCCGTCGCCGCTGACGTGGCCGTGGATCGGGCGCGAGGCGGCGAGCGGTCGTGTGTGGGCATATGGTCGGCTGCGCGTGCTGGAGCTGACGCCGGGGCAGGACAAACCGCTGAGCATGAACCTGGCGACGGCGAGTATTCCCGATTTTGATCGTCTGCTCGCGCCGCATTTTTCGCGACTGGCCGAGGCGGTTGCGGCGGCATCGCGTACGCCGGGCGAGGATGGCGAGTTTCTGCGCAGCGAGCTGAAATATGGGCAGCAGTTCTTCATCGATCCCGATTTGCCAGAGCTCGCGGCGGTGCGCACGTTGGCGCAGGATGATCGCATCGTGCATTTCGCGCTGCGCGGCGGGCCGCATGTGATCGTTGATCGCACGAGCGGCAAGGCGTGGACGTCGATCTGGATGCAGCAGAAGCTCGGGCTTGAACAGCCGCCGATGTTTTCGGCTCAGGCTTTGTGGCGTGATGCACACGGCCCCGATCCGGTCGCGATGTTGATGAGCGATCAGGGGTTGATTCGATTCGATCTCGCGACCGAAACGCTGACGCGCGTGTCGCTGCTGGGCGACGGCTCGCATCCGTCGGTGATTCCCGAGTCGCTGCCATATGAGCGGCGCGATGCGCGATTCTTTTATTGCGCGCGACTGCCGCAGGACGGCGGCAAGGTGTTTCGCCTGACGCTGCCGGCGATGACGGTCGAGGCGCTCGATATCGTCAATGAGGCGCTTCCGCCCGAGTACTATCTACTTCAACCGCGCGGCGTGTTGCGAGCGCAGCTCGATGCGTGGCTGCGCGAGAACAAGATGCTCGGCTTGCAGGAATTCATTCAGGATGCGATCGACACGGTCGCGAAGTGGGACGAACCGAAGGCGGAGAATCCGTGAGCGCATCTGCGATCGAACTGGGCGGCGAGCCGCTGACATTGGACGCACTCGACGTTTGGCTCGATCGGCCGGTGCGCGCGACGCTCGCGCCGGCGGGCGTCGAGCGCGCGCGGCGCGGACGCGAATGGGTCGAGCGCGTGCTGGCGAGCGGCGCGACCGTCTACGGCATCAACACCGGCTTCGGCCATCTGAAAAACGTGCGCATCGCGGCGGATCAGCTCGACCAGTTGCAGGAGAATTTGATCATCTCGCACGCGGTCGGCGTTGGACGGCCTGCGCCGGCCGAGATCGTGCGCTGGATGCTGCTGCTGAAGGTACACATGCTGCTGGCGGGGCACAGCGGCGTGCGGGTGGAGATCATCGAGCGGCTGGCGGCGTGGCTGAATGACGATTTGCTGCCGATCGTGCCGACGCGCGGGTCGCTGGGGGCGAGCGGCGATCTGGCACCGCTGGCGCATTTGGTGTTGCCGCTGCTGGGACGAGGGGTGTTTCGGCGCAGAGCTTCGATCGACGATTCATACTTCGTGCATGACGATCCTGACGGAGCGTCAACCCAGACGTGGGAAGCATTACCCGCCGCAGAACTACATCAGCAGCGAGGCTGGACGCCATTCCGACTGGCCGCGAAAGAGGGCCTGGCGCTCATCAACGGCACACAGTTCATGCTCTCGTACGCCGCGAACATCGGCGTGCGAGCGCGGCGACTGCTTGATTTGATCGATCTGGTCTACTGCATGTCGCTCGAAGGACTGCGCGGCAGCCTGACGCCCGCCGACCCGCGGCTGCACACGGTGCGTGCTCATCCCGGCGCGCAGCGAGTCGCCGCGAACATCCGCGGGCACATGATCGGCAGCGAGATTCTCGCGTCGCACGCCGACTGCGATCGCGTGCAGGATCCCTATTCGCTGCGCTGCGCGCCGCAGGTGCATGGCGCGGTTCGCGATGCGCTGCAGCATTTCTGCGATGTGATTGAGCGGGAGATGAATAGTGTTACTGATAATCCGATCCTCTTTGAGAGGCACGAAGGCACGGAGGCACGAAGGCACGAAGGCGGGACAAGCGACGGAGCGACGGAGCGACCGAGCGACGAAGTGAATGCGACATCGGCGATTGTTGATGCGCTTTCCGGCGGGAATTTTCATGGGGAGCCGCTGGCGCTGGTGCTCGATTATCTGGCGATCGCGCTGACCGATCTCGGCAACATTTGTGAGCGGCGCGTTTATCTGCTGCTCAATGGCGACGACGGCCTGCCCAAATTGCTCATGCGCGACACGGGGCTCAACAGCGGGTTCATGCTGCCGCAATACACCGCCGCGGCGCTGGTCAATGAGTGCAAGGTGATGGCCACGCCGGCGTCGATCGACACGATTCCGACATCGCTCGGGCAGGAAGATCATGTGAGCATGGGCGCGACGTCGGCGGTGAAGTGTTTTGAGATTCTCGATCGACTCGAACACATTGTTGGCATCGAGATGATGTGCGCCGCGCAGGCAATCGACTATCGCGCGCCGCTGAAGCCCGGCAGAGGTCCGCGTGCCGCGCACGAGATCGTTCGCAAGCACATCACGCACGCCGACCGCGATCGGCAGTTCGGCGAAGACATTCATGCATCGGTGCGACTGCTGCGCGAGAACGCCGAGTTGCTCGCGATTGCTCGCAGTGTGTGACGACCGCCGATTCCCGCTCGCTCGTGCAAAATGAAAAAGAGGGTAGGTCACGGCGGCCGCAGTGTTCGGGCCGAAGGGAAAGGAACCGCCGTTTTGTCGACCTACCCCGCGTGTAGTAGAAGCAATCGCCGTGCCAGACGTGGCCTTACATCCAGCGATTGCGTTTTGCGGTTCTTTTCCGCGAGAGGTCGAGCGGCGCATGCGTTGGCCATCGCGATTCGCGGCGTTTCGCTCAGCTTGGTTGCGCGGAGTGGCGCATGCGACGAATCGTTTCAAGCGCGGTGAGTGCGATCGCGATGCCGGCGACGTTACAGAGCCAATCTCCCCAATCGACGCCGCGATTGACGAATTTTTGGGTGTACTCATCGAAACTGGCGTAGGCGATCAGCACGATTGCGGCGAAATACACGAAGCTCGCGGTCGGTGGGCGTTTGATCGCTTCGAAAAATCGCCAGAACAAAAACGCGAGCATGCCGAACGCGAGCAGGTGCATCATGCGATCGTTCGGTGCAAAGTTGCCGTCGAGCCGCAGATTCGGCAGATGCGTGGCGCTGAACAGCGTCACCAGATAGATCGGAAACGTGCGCAGGTACCAATGCTCCCAGCGCCGATCCCACGTCGTGAGCATCGGCGGCAAACGGTCAATCAGCGCGCCCAGTGCGCGACGCCGCTCAGGCGAGCTCGACATCGGCTTCCTCGCGCGGCGCTGGTTCGTTCTCCGGAAATCGCGTGGCCAGCAACATCGCCGCCGAAATCAGCGTGATGCCGACGGTCATGAAATAGGTCGCGGCCTGCCCGCCCCACGCGGCGGCGAAGATCCACGCACCGAGCATCGATCCGGTCATGCGTCCCAAACTGGTAATCCCCTGATTCACGCCCAGCACGCTGCCCTGATAGCGGGCCGGCGTCGAACGGCTGAGCAATCCCATTATGCTCGGCGATGCGAACGCGCTGCCCGCGCCGATCACAAGCACCGCCGCCCACATGGCGATAACCGATTGCTGCACCGCGAGCATGCCGAAGCCCGCAGCGAGCAGGAAGAGGCCGATCGCCGCCGTACTGCGTTCGCCGAGGCGTTTCACGGCAACACGCACGCCGCCGCCTTGCAGAACCGCCGCGATCGCGCCGAACGCGGCGAAGACATAGCCCGTGTGCTGCGCGTTGTAGAGGTACTGCTGCTCGGCCATCAAGCCGAGCGTGCTTGTCAGTTGCGAGAAGCCCGTGGTGAATACGAACGAGATGAGCAATAGGTTCGGCGTCGGCTGGCTCAATAATCCGGCGAGCACGGGCGGGTGATCGGACGCGGCGCGTTCGGCTGTGCGGTGTTCGTCGGTGCGCGTTTCGGTCAGCACGAACGAGATGACGCTCAGCGAGAGCAGTTGCAGGGCCGCGCAGAGCCAGCCGATCGACGCGTAGGAGATGCGTTCGGCCATCCAGCCGCCAATCAGCGGGCCGAAGCCGAGCGCGATGGCGAAGGCGGCCCCGAGCACGCCCATCGCGGCGGCGCGTTTTTCGGGTTTTGATGAGTCGGCGGCGATCGCCTGCGCGAGAATGGCCTGGCCGCCGAAGACGCCGATGAAGAGCCGCGATAGCGCGAGCGTAAGCACATCGGGGGCGAAGACCCACAGGACAGAGCCGGTGAGCGTTCCGATCGTGTTGAGAATGAGAATCGGTCTGCGGCCAAATCGGTCGGACGCGAAACCCCAAAGCGGGTTGCTCAAGAGCTTGGGTCCGGTCATGAGGCCGAACATGACGCCGACCCAGACGGGCGTCCCGCCGAGTTGCTGGGTGTAGTAGCTGAGCACGGGCAGCGCGGTGGTGAAGCAGAGCGCTTCGAAAAGGACGATGAGGGCGGCGGCGATGAGTGGGGGCATATGGGCAATATATCGGCGAAGGGGTGATCGCATCGTAATCGATGAGATGCGACGATCGCGGATATGCTGCGTCGGTCGAGTTTCACAAGCGGAGGTGATGAAGAATGATCATCGATGGAGTGGAGAATCTGCGTCTGTACGCCGCGCTGCATCCAAACCTGGCGCGCACGGCTGCGTTTCTGCGCAGCGTTGATCTTGCCGCGCTGCCCGAAGGGCGGATCGAGATTGCCGATGACGACGCGTTTGCGCTCGTGCAGTCATACGAGTCCAAGCCGCTCGTCGCGGGGAAGTGGGAAGCGCATCTCAAGTACGCGGATGTGCAGATCGTCGTCAGCGGCGTCGAGCAGATCGGTTACGGGCGGCTGAGCGACATGCGCGTGACCGAACCGTACGACGCGGATCGCGACGTTGGTTTCTTCGATGGCGCTGGCCAGTTCGCGCGGGTCGATGCGGGCATGTTCATGATCCTGCTGCCGCATGATGTGCATATGCCGCAGATCGCGGTCGGCGAGCCGGGAATGGTGCGGAAGATTGTGTGCAAGGTGGCGTGGGACGGACGCAGTGCAAAGTGAAGAGTGCAAAGTTCAAAGTGACAGATGTCGTCACGCGAGCACTCCCGCGCTGCCGATGAGCGTGGCGGGGACAATGCATTCACTTTGAACTTTGAACTTTGAATTTTGCACTTTGCACTCTGGCCCGACCAACGTGCGTTCAAAACGAAAAATGGACGGTTTCGCGGGTGGTGCTGGAGTCTGGGGAATTTCCCCACCATAATGTCTACATCCGAACCGGCTTACGGAGCGGAATTGTTTGGGCGGGGCGGCGGTTATGCAGTCTGAACGCCGCCGCGCGAAGCCCGGAAGGTGTGATGCAACCCGGGGCTGATAAAAACTTCGAAGCGCTGGCGATGCCGCATTTCGAGCTGCTGTACCGGGTTGCGCGCCGCATTTCGGGTCACGAGCAAGAGGCCGAGGAGCTGGTCCAAGAGACCTATCTCAAGGCCTATCAAGCGTTTGCGCGCTTCGAGGAACGCGAATTCGGGATTCGCCCCTGGCTGTTGCGGATTCTGAACAACACGTTTCTCAACCGCCGGGCACGCCAAAAACGCGCCCCGCGTGCGACCGACCAGCAAGAGCTGGAAGAACGCGGCGTCGACGCGACCGGTCAGTCGATGACCGCCCGGTCGGACGAGTTGAACTATGATTTGTTGGATGCCGAGGTAAAGACGGCGATCGAGCAGCTCGCACCGGAATTT
Source organism: Phycisphaerae bacterium (assembly GCA_046155505.1). Lineage (GTDB taxonomy): Bacteria > Planctomycetota > Phycisphaerae > UBA1845 > Fen-1342 > JBJXFK01. The sequence continues at coordinate 4,517 of JBJXFK010000330.1, read as the reverse complement.
CGGACGGTGCTGGTTTTGTGGGCGACCAAGGATTTGACGTACCAGGAGATCGCCGACGTTTTGGAGATTCCGATCGGGACGGTCATGAGCCGCCTGCACCGCGCCCGGCAACAGTTGACCAAGGCGCTGGCACCGCTGGCGCGGGAGAATCGCTGGAACACGACCAAGGTTGAATGATGAACCGCGAGCAAATCGAGCAATGGCTTCCCGCGTATCTCGATGGTCAGCTTGATAGCGACCGTCGCGAAGCGGTGGAGCGCGCCCTCGCCGAGCAGCCGCAATTGCGGCGCGAGCTCGAGCAGTGCGGCGCGCTGCGCGATTGCCTGCGACGCGAGCTGGATCGCGGTGTTGTTCCGGCCGACGCGCGCGAGCGTTGCCTGCTGCGACTGGCCGCGGCGCGGCTGACCGCGCGACAGGGGCGGATTTATCGCATCGGGGCGGCGGCGCTGGCGATGGCTGCGGGGCTTTTGCTCGTAATGCAAAACTGGTCGGGATTGACCGGCGGGCCGGAGCTCGCTCAGTCGGCGGGTTCGTCGCCGATCGCCCAGAAGCCGAGCGTGCGCGCGACCGAGGCGACGCTCGTTTCGGCGGACAAGTTCGCCGACGTGTATCGCAGTTGTACCGCTAGCAAGCACTCGCCGATCCATCTCGATTCGCCGTGCGCGGTTAAGGCCCGCGAGCTGATGGCGACCGAGGTGAACTTCCCGGTCCTGCTGCCGGATTTGTCGGGCGAGCAGTTCCAACTCGCCGGCATTTGCCGCTGTTTCAAGGTGCCCGGCGTCGACGCGGTTCACGCGCACTACAAGCGCAACGGCGACTCATCGACGGGCGAAACGCTCTCGGTCTTCACCGTCAATCGCTGCATGAAGCTCGACTGCTGCAAGGGCGGCTGCGGCAATCGACGGAATTATCAATCCGGCGAATGCCAGGATGTGAACATGGTCGTCTGGGACGAGAGCGGCGAGACCTTCGCTGTTGTCGGCCGCATGCCGCGCGAGAACCTTGCCCGCATCGCCGACGATGCGAAGCTGGCGATGCGGCGCTCGCGCGAGGACGTCTCTGAACTTGCATCCGCCAAGCCTTGATTTCTTGATCCGCACGCAAAGCTCTGCATCTCAGTTCGCCCGCTAGGCGCTCGCGCGCTCTGCCGATATAAGGTGAGCCGCGCGGAATCTTCACGTCGGCATCGCCTGAGTGGTGCGTTGCCCGCATCCGCCGCGCGGCGAATCGGGGGTTATCGTCGTATGCGGGTATGGCCCGGCAAAAACTACCCGCTCGGGGCCACCTGGGACGGCGAAGGTGTCAACTTTGCGCTGTTCTCCGAGAACGCCACGGGCGTGGAACTCTGCCTGTTTGACAAACCCGTCGGCACGAAAGAAACCCAGATCATCCCGATTCGTGAACGCACGCACGGTGTGTGGCATTGCTATCTGCCCGATGCGCGGCCGGGGCAACTATATGGCTTCCGCGTTCACGGGCCCTATGCACCGGAAGCCGGCCATCGCTTCAATCCCGCGAAGCTGCTGCTCGATCCATACGCAAAGGCGCTCACCGGCTCGATCGACTGGAACGATTCGATCTTCGGCTATCAACTGAAAGACGCCGGACTCGACCTGTCCTGGAACCCCGCCGACAGTGCGCCGTATGTGCCCAAGTCGGTCGTGGTCGATTCGTCGTTCGCGTGGGGTGATGATCGCTCGCCGCGCACGCCATGGAACCGCACGGTGATTTACGAGGCGCACGTGCGCGGCCTGACGATGCAGCATCCGGATGTGCCGCCAGCGCTGCGCGGGACGTATCTCGGCCTTTGTTCCGATCCGATCATGGACTATCTGGTCGATCTGGGCATTACGGCGATCGAGCTGATGCCCGTGCATCAATTCATGACCGATCGGCATCTGGCCGAAGCGGGGCTGCGGAATTACTGGGGCTATCATACGCTCGGCTTTTTCGCGCCCGAGGTGCGCTACGCGACCGGCGGGCACGGGCAGCAGGTGTACGAATTCAAGACGATGGTGAAGCGATTCCATCGGCACGGCATCGAGGTGATTCTCGACGTGGTCTACAACCACACCGGCGAGGGCAATCACCTCGGGCCGACGGTTTGTCTGCGCGGCATCGACAATGCGTCGTACTATCGGCTCGACCCGAACAACAAGCGCTATTACGTCGACTTCACCGGTTGCGGCAACAGTTTGAACATGATGAACCGCCGCACCGTGCAACTCATCATGGACAGCCTGCGCTACTGGGTGCAGGAGATGCACGTTGATGGATTCCGGTTCGACCTCGCGCCGGCGCTGGCCCGCGAGCTGCGCGACGTGGATCGGCTGGGGCGGTTCTTTGCAATCATTCAGCAAGACCCGATCTTGTGCCAGGCCAAGTTGATCGCCGAGCCGTGGGATCTGGGCGAAGGCGGCTATCAGATCGGCAACTTCCCGCAGGGTTGGGCTGAGTGGAACGGGAAGTATCGCGACGCGGTGCGGCGCTTCTGGCGCGGCGACGAGGGCATGGTGGCCGAGATGGCATCGCGGCTGTCGGGCAGCAGCGATCTCTATTCGCACGCGCGGCGGCACACGTTCGGCAGCATCAATTTTGTCACCTGTCACGACGGCTTTACGCTGCATGACATGGTCAGCTATGAGCACAAGCACAACGACGCCAACCTTGAAGACAACCGCGACGGTCACAACGAGAATTTGAGCCGCAATTGGGGCGTCGAGGGGCCGTCGGATCAGCCGCAGATTGCCGATTTGCGCGAGCAGCTCAAGCGGAACTTCATGGCTACCGTGGTTTTTTCGCAAGGCGTGCCGATGCTGGGGCATGGCGACGAGCTGGGCCGCACGCAAAACGGCAATAACAACGCGTACTGTCAGGACAATGAGCTAAGCTGGGTGAACTGGAATCTCGACGAGCGGCAGAAGGCGCTGCTTGCGTTCACGCGGCAGGTGCTTGAGATTCGCCGCAACAATCCCGTGCTTCGCCGTCGCGGTTTTTTCCGCGGCGCGTCGGTGGGCGGGGCGCAGCAGGATGTCGCGTGGATACGTCCCGAGGGCGGCGAATTCAACAATGGCGAGTGGCACGTCCCGAGTCGCCGTGCGATCGGCATGCTCATTCACGGCCATGCGACGGACGAGGTGGACGAGCGCGGGCGCTTGATCACGGGCGACACGTTGCTGCTGATTTTCAACGCGGGCGATGCGCCGGTGTCGTTCAAGTTGCCGACGCTCGAGGAGCCGGGGTTGTGGCGCGAGGTCGTCAACACTGCGCGGCCGGGGAAGCGGTATGTGGAGTTGGGTGAGTTGGTGGTTGCGGGACATGCGCTGATTTTGCTCAGCTACGATCACGCGTAACTCGTCGGTGTCCAGGAACCAAGCCCGCGTCTCCATCCGTGTAGAAGTGGGGCCGCAGGTCCGCTTCGGCGATGTGTTGGCTTGCCTGCCGAAAAGTGCCGTGCAGCGTTCCGGTGCGCAACTCACGATGCATCGGCACGACGAGAATTTCTTTGGTGCCGTCGGTGGAGATGCGTCGCACCTTGACGTGACTTCCGCATTGCGCGACTTGCGCGAATCCAAATCGGCGCCGGATCGCGAGCACATCCGAGCCGCTGAGCCGACGGAGCTTAGACGGCATGTGACAATGGCCCCAACTCGATCCTAACGATTAACGACGGGTCCGGAGCAAGCCCAAATTCGGCCGGATCCTCGCCGTCGAGCGCCACGGTAATCGCCTCGCGCGCGTTGGCGAGTGCCTGCTCCAACGTGTCGCCCTGCGTATACGCATGCACGTCCGGAATCTCGACAACGTAACCGCCGTCCTCTGGGGAAATCAGTGCTCGAATGTTGCGTTTCATGAAGGCACTCCGCATCGACGAACGTCCATTATAACGAACGGCATCCGGCAAATCGATCGGCGAGTTTTCCGTGATAGGTCCGCGCCACGACGCTGCTCTTTGCGCGAAGACCATCTGTAGCCGAAGTGGACCGGCGATAGTTACCGGCGTTACAGTTCGCATTTCCGCACTTCCCGTCACAAAGGAACTGTTCGATGCATGCTGCTCTCGTTGTACTCACTGCGCTACTGCTGCAAAACGCGGATGTTGTCCCTGCGCCACAGCTCGATACACCGGTTGCGATTACATCGCTGACCCTGACCACGCGGCCGGGCGAGACGATCGAGAATGCGACCGTGCTGATCGAGGACGGTCGTTTCATCGCGATCGGCGGCGACGTGAAGCTGCCCGCGGGCACGCGCGTCATCGACGGGGCGGGCATGTACGCTTACGCCGGGTTTATCGATGCGTTCACTCGTGTCGGCGTGGCCGAGCGCAAGCCGAGCGGTGACGAAGAGCGGCGGATCGAGGGTGCGTTCGAGCGCGTGACCGAGGTGCCGCGCGTGCGCATGGAAGACGCAAATCGCAACGGCATCTATGCCCGCCGCGAGGTCGAGGATTTCGTCGATCACCAGGAGAAAACGTACGCCGCTCAGCGGGCCGGCGGTTTTGCGACGGCGCTAAT
>JBJXFK010000329.1:0-9398 GCA_046155505.1 Phycisphaerae bacterium | reverse complement strand
CGCGGTCGCTCGGCTGCAAAGACCCCAAAACGAGCCGCACTGTGTTGTGAATCCGCGGAAGCGCGGATTCGTGGCGGCGCAAGGTCGAAGAGTCGCAAGACAAATCGACCTCCGCGCCGGCGGGTTCGATTCCCGCCACCTCCATTAGCACCACTGCGCGCCGACAAAAGCTGGCGGGTGGCACTGTCCAACTATGAAAACCGTGCGGGTGCCACTGCTCTGCGAGCAGTGTGAACCGACCGTGAGCGAACGACGCGGTCGCTGAGCGGCGCGGCGTTCAAAAAGAGTCGCGCATCCGCTTGTTGACTCGAGTTGTGCCCTGCATGATTCGATTTGATCGCAACTGCGATTAGCCGGTGCCACACCTGCACAAATCCGCTCACCGCCGTGAATCTCCGTCCCTCGCGCATCGCCGACGCGAAACTCGTGCATCCGCCGCCTACGCTCCTCGCGTGAGCCGCGCTGCGCACCATCCCGATTCCCGTCACCCCCGAACGCGCCAACCCCGGCGACATCGCCCGATAAAACCCGCAAACCAATCAAACCGGCCCAAGATGGTCAACGAGAGGGGGGCGCGTGAGCATCTTGGTTATCAAGACCTTCACCGCGCCCCCGAACCGCCCCACGCGCTCCCGTGCGAATCCCTCTTCGTGCTGCATTCCGCACTCTTCATTCTGCATTCGCGCCGCATTCGCCCCGCGCGGCGCGTCTCACGCTTCCCCGCCCACCGGCTACAATTCCGCCCGCGGGTCGCGTCAGCAACTTCAAAGGAGAGTCTGCATGAAACGGCTACCGATTTGTCTTTTCGTGGCGGCATCCGCCGGCGGGGCGATCGCGGCGGAATTTCACGACCCCGTGCGGGTGAAGGCCGGCGATGAGGTCATTCGCGTCGAGCAGCCGGGATTTGCGTTCCCGGCCCTGGCCGACATCGATCGCGACGGCAAGCTCGACCTGCTCGTCGGACAGTTCAAGCAAGGCAAAATTCGCGTCTGCAAGGGCCTCGGCGACATGAAGTTCGCCGCGGGCGACTGGTTGCAGGCCGGCGGAAGCGTGGCCGAAGTGCCCGGCGTTTGGTGATGCACGTCCTCTACTCCACAGTTTGTGGACCTGAACGCCGACGGTAACAACGACATTCTCTCAGGCTCGTATTCGCGCATGGGCGGCTCGATGGCGGGTCTGTTCCAGGTGCTCTGGGGCAACCCCGACGGCACATTCAAAAAGGCCGAGACGCTGAATGGCACCGATGGCGAGCCGCTCATCATTCCGAGTAGCAGCGACGGACCGAACGCATTCATCGATGCGATCTGCACCCGACCCACGGCGGTCGATTGGGATAGCGACGGCGATCTCGATCTGGTCGTCGGTAATTTCGCAGGCAAGTTCTTTCTGTTTGACGGCGAAGGCAAGGGCAAATTCTCGCCGAAATGCAGCGCAATCAAGGCCGGCGACGAGCCGCTGAAAATCGCCGGGCACCACAGTGATCCATTCCTGATCGACTGGGACAAGGACGGCGATCTCGACGTGCTGAGCGGATCCTCGGAAGGCGGCGTGCAAATCGCCGAGAACACCGCCGGCGCGAAGAAAACGCCGGTGCTCAAGCAGTTCAAGCCGCTAATCAAGGTCGAAGGCGAAATGGTGACCGAGTGTCGGCCGAGTGAGGTCAAGCGACCTGCCGGCTCGACGCGTGTCTGGGCCGCGGACATGAACGGCGACGGCAAGCTGGACGTTCTGGTTGGCGACTCGATCAATCTCGTCTCGCCTGCGAAGGGCGTGAGCGAACAAGATTTCAAGAAGCGCTACGCGGAATGGAATGAGAAGTCCGCGAAGCTGTTCGCACCACAGAGTCAAGTGACGGAGAAAGATCAGGAAGAACACAACCGGAAGATCAGCGCGCACTACGAGGCTCGCGGCGAGTTCATGGAAGAGGATCGGACGGGCTTTGTGTGGGTGTATTTGCAGAAATGATTCGATCGCGGCGGGAAAAGCCGCACGGAGCGAGACTCCGTGCGGCCGCTTGCCATCATCAAACCGCTCTGACGGCATCGTCATGTGATCCCGTTTTGTCCAATTGAACCACGATCAGCTGTAGCCCTTATTGCGATGGTTGCGGCGCGGGCAGCGTCCTCATCGCGAGCAAGCGGACCGACGAACGGTCTGCGGGAGGACTACCGTGCGTGGAAAATACGGAATCTTCGCGGCGTTTTCGTTGTTCGGAACGACCGTTTCAGCCGCCGACGACTGGTACTACATGTACTTCAAGGAGCGTATCCCGCTTACCGTTGACGAAACCCAGGTCGCCGTGTTCAGGAATGACGGTGTTGCACTGGACGCGGAAGTTGCCCAATCCATAGGACTCGGGGCGACGCAACGTCCGCACGGCGTCGTCCGAGGCTGGTCGATCGTTGATGCCACGCTTGATCGCTCGGTGATCGAGCCGCTGCAGTCGCGATTGGCGAGCATTGCCGAGTCCGGCGCGGTGGATTTTGTCTCGCCCGTATTGCGCGACTCAAACGGCGAGTGCCTGATCAAGCCAGAGATCATCGTCAAGTTCATGCCGCACATTTCGGCGGAGCAGGCCGAGCGCGTCCTCGCCGAAGTCGGCGTGACGATTGTGATCGCGCGGGACTGGAGCGACATGCCCGGCGTATTTCTCGTACGCTCCGATTCGAAGAGCGGCAGCGATGTGCTTCGCATCGCCAACGAGCTCGGCGATCGGGATGACGTGGCCTTCGCGGAGCCCGGGCGAATCTCGCGCGGCGAATTACTCACCACGCCCAACGACCAGTACTTCGGCGCTCAATGGGCGCTGAACAACACACAGTCCGCGAACTTTGACATGAACGTCGTCGAAGCGTGGGACGCGTCATCCGGTTTCGGCTCCTCGAATATCCGCGTACTGATCATGGATTGCGGCAGTCAGCAGGACCATCCGGACCTGAATCAAAGCCCCGGACGGGACTTCACGGGCCAAAACACCACGGGCGGAGGGCCGCTCTATGCGAACGACAATCACGGCACGACCGTAGCAGGATGCGTCTCGGCAATTGCCAACAACGGCATCGGTGTCTGCGGCGTTGCGCCCGGCGTTCGGTCGGTTTCTGCGCGAGTGGGCGGCACGCCGAATGGTTCCAACATTGAAGGTGATCTGGCGCGTGCGATCGTTGAAGCGCTGACGTGGGGGCAGGCGAACAACTGCCGGATCTCCAACGCGAGCCTGAGCATGGGGCCATCAGCGGCCGTCGCCGAGAAGTACGACCAGACCAAGGCCGCGGGGATGGTCCATTTTGCCGCGTCCGGCAACGGGGCTCCTCAGGCGAATTTCGTCAGTTTTCCCGCGCGTTTGTCATCGGTGATCGGCGTGGGCGCAATCCTGCCAGACGGGCAACTCACGGATTTCAGTCAGTTCGGGCCGGAGCTCGATATCGTCGCCCCCGGAGAATTTTTGCTCACGACGGATCGAACCGGAGCCGCCGGATACGATCCGTCCGATTACACGTTCAACTTCAATCCGCAGATTGGCCAGAATGTGGGCACCCGGGGAACGTCGTACTCCTCGCCCTATGCCGCCGGTGTTGCGGCGCTCGTGCTGTCGGCCAATCCGGCGTTGACCCCGGACCAGGTTCAAAACATCCTGCAAAACACCGCGTTTAATCTTGGTCCCGCAGGGCGGGACAACGAGTTTGGATTCGGACTTGTGCGCGCCGATGCTGCGGTCGCAGCCGCATTGGGTGGCGGTGGTGGCGGCGGAGGCGGCGGCGGAGGAGGTCTCGCAAACGATGCCTGTGCCACGCCGACCGCGCTTGTCAGCGGCGCGCTGATCAGCGGCTCGACCGCGAACGCGACCGACGATGGTGCCGCGCTGTGCGCGTCGAGCGGAAAGGATGTCTGGTTCAAGTACACGCCGACGCAAACCGGCGTGGTCACGATCGCGACGTGCGGCTCGGACTTCGACACGGTGTTGTCGGTGCTGACCGGGGCCTGTCAGCAAATGTCAGAGGTCGCCTGTAATGACGACAACGCCGGCGCGGGCTTGTGCCCAAGCGAGAACCTCACTTCGTTCATTTCGGTAACGATGAATGCCGGTGTCGAGTATCGAATTCGCGTCGCCGGCTTCTCGCAGGGCGGCGCGACGGCATCCGGAAATTTCCGCATTTTGCTGAGCGACCCGAACGGTGGCGGCGGCGGCGGCGGTGGCGGAGGAGGCGGTGGAGGTGGCGGCGGCGGCGATGGTGGCGGTGGTACGCCCGGAAGCGATCGCTGTGCCGATGCGGTAATGCTCGTTCCCGGCGTCGTTGTGACCGGATCCAACGCTGGCGCGGACACCGAGCTGGACGGCTTGTCGGAGTGCTCGATCGTGGCCCGAGATGTCTGGTTCCGTTATACGCCCCAATGCACGGGTGTGGTTACGCTCGATGCGTGCGGCACCGAGATGAACTCTGTGTTGTCGATTTTCACGGGCCCGTGCGTAAACCTGGTCGAGGTGGCATGCAACGACGACGCTCTGCCGGGCACGCCGTGCGGCGATCCAGTGACCGGTGCGTCATACATTCAGTTTCAGATGACCGCCGGTGTCGAATATCGCGTGCGCATGGCGACGTGGGGAACCGGCGGCGGCGCGGGTAACTATCGCCTTGTTTTGAACGCTCCGGGCGGACCGGCATTGTCCGCGCCGACGGGTTTGAGCGCAAGCGATGAGAATTGTGACGGCGTGACGTTGACCTGGAATGCGGTTGCGGGGGCCGCCGAGTACGAAATTTTCCGGGCCACGAGTAACAACAGCGCCGCGGCCGAACGCCTGGCAGCGGTTCCCGGGGGACCGGTAATCGATCGATCGGCTCAGCCGGGCGTGACGTATTACTACTGGACTCGGGCAGTCGGGCAGTGCAGCGCAAGCGCGTTTAGCAATTCCGACGCGGGCTTGCTCGGGCAGCCCGGCGCACCGGCCGGCGTCGAGGCCAGCGACGCTGCGTTGCCGGATCGAGTGCGCATTACCTGGCAGCCGCTCGCCGGCGGAGCCGAATATCGCGTCGTTCGCGACAACGTCGAGATCGGAAACTGGCAGACCGCCACGTCGATAGACGATCTGGTCGCGCCGTGCTTCACCGGGCGATATCAGGTGAAAGCGCGGCGGCCCGGATGCGGCGAGAGCCCGCTGAGCCTGGCTAACGAGGGCAGCAGCGGATGCGAAGAGCAGAACACCTGGTATCGCGACGCGGACGGCGATGGATTTGGTGATCCTGCCGTGACGATTCGCGCGGCGCAGCAGCCGGCCGGATACGTGCAAAATCGCGATGATTGCCGAGACACCGAAGCGGCATTCAATCCCGCGGCGCGTGACGTGTGCGGCGAGGATCGCAACTGCGACGGAATCGTGCCGCAGACGCTGACCTGGTATCGCGACGCCGATCAGGACGGTTTCGGAAACGCCGACTCGACGGTGCGTGCCTGCGAACAGCCGTCGGGCCATGTGGCCAACGGCGACGACTGCGACGATCGTGACCCGACGGTCTTTCCGCGGGCGAGAGATTGCGCCAACGATCGCGATGGCATCGACAACGATTGCGACGGGCTGATCGACGAGGATCAGAATTGCCAGACGCCGCCGGACCAGGATTCGGATGGCGATGGCGTGCCGGATGTTCGTGATCGGTGCCCGGAGAAGTGGGGCGATTGCCCGGATGGCTGCGACCCAGTGGTCGGCGGTCCGTGCGCTGCGGCGTCGTGCGGGTTGTTCGCGCTGAGCCTCGCCGGTTTGATGAGCGGTCGGCGAAAACAACCGCAGCTTCGCCGCTAGTCAACCGAACAAAAGAGAATGAGTGCCCGGTTCTTCGAACTGGGCACTCACTTGCATTTGAGACGCGTCCCGGGGGTTCTCGTTCGGCGCGGGTGGGAATTCCATCCTGGGGTGATTCAGCGCATGATCCAGCGTTCGCGTGCCAGCGTCGGCACCGTCCGCTCGCGGGCTTCCTGCGAGCCGGGCCATTCGAATTTCAATTCGAGCGTCTTACGCAGGACGAAATTCTTGGGATTGACGACGACTTCGCGCTCGCGACCTGCGGGCGCTGCGGCCTTGGCCGTCTCGGGCTTACCGTCCTGGAACGCGGGGTTGCGCACCATGTGCGATTCGCCGCTCAGGCCGGCGCAAAAGATCGTGAAATTGTTCGCGTCGGCATCGACGCCGCGCCAGATCGCGACCGACTCGCGTGCGTTGTCATCGCCCACGGCCAGATCGCCGATCGCTTGCGTCGGGTGGACGAGATACTTGTGCGTGACATTGTGCCGCTCGCGGATGGCCTCAAACACGTTGGCCGTGATGCCCGTGTCGGTATCGACGACCTTCAAGTCCTCGGTCACGAGCTGAAACTGCGGGAAGAATCGCTGCGTCGAGCCGCTCTTGTTCGTCACCGTGTAGATGAGATACCAATACGTCTCAACCTTGTCGCTGCCCGTGATCGGCACATCGATGCGGCGGGGTGGCAGATACTTCAGCTCAAATTCCCACGCGACGGGCGTCATCGCCGGCTCGCGACCGCGACCGACTTCGTTGCGGTCGGCCTGGGCCGCGACATCGCCGAGCATCATTGTTGTGGAGATCAGCAGCACTGCGAACATACCTGACATCCCTTCGAGCAGAGCAACGAATCCAAGACTGCGAACCGAATCCACCGAGCGCGGCGAAGCGTGCGATCAACCGCCGTACTGATTGCGAATGATCGTGCTCGCCGGATTGCCGGGCAGATTGAGCGCGCCGAGCGCCTGCGACGCGGCGGTGCGCACGGCCAAATCGGCCTCACTCTCGGCCGCGGTGATCAACCGCTTGACGAGTTCGTCACCAAGCTGATTGCCGGAACGCATGGCCGACTCGGCGAGTGCGGCGAACGTGTTGATGCGAATTTCCGCCGGTTCGGTCGCGGTGAGCGCGACTTCGGCGAGCGCCGCTTGTCCCGCTGAGCCGCCCATGAAGCCGAGCACCGCGCCCGCGGTCAGGCGCAGCTGCGGATCAGTCGAAGCGAGCAGGCCGACCAGCCCCTTTTCGCCTGCGGCAACGTCGACCACGGTGGATTTCGACATGGTCAGCTTGCCCACGACTCTGGCCGCGTCGAGGGCGAGCGCTGCGCCCAGCGTCGCATCGATCGCCTGCGCACCAGCACCCCGTGCGACGAAACCTACCCGGGCGAGCAGCGATTCCGCGTTCACCTCCGACGGCACGTCGCCGGTCTTCGGCTCGCGGCGGACGAGTTCGGCGGCTGCGTCGGCGTCGCCCTTCTTGGCGGCAATGATCACCGGCGTGTTACCAAGCTGCGTTTCACTGCGAATCTGACGAATGGCCTCGGCAATGGCAGGCTGCTGCACGTTTGACGCGATGACGATCAGGTCGATACCGGGCAATTCCTTGCGGGCACGGCTCAGGCCATCGTATAGCCCGCGATCGGTGACGACCGTGTAGCCCGCGCCGCGCAGATGCGCCGCAAGCTGATTGCCGGACATTTCTTCGGGATCGACGACCAGTGCGTTGCTTGAACCCGCGTACAGCGAAAGCGCCTCGCCCAGCACGGGCATCAAGTTTTGGCTGTTCTCGAATGTGCGATCGGGCATCGCACCGGCGAGTGCGAGCGCGGCGCGGATGCGAACGATGCGTTCGGGGAAGTTGAGCGCCTCGCCGAGCGGCTCGCGATCGCCGACCTTGCCCAGCACGCTCGCTGGGCCGGAGGTTTTGGCCAGCGCGTCGATCGCCATCAGCGCGACGACGGCGTCGCCATCGTCAATGGCGCGTGCGAGAGCGAGCAGGTTGTACTCGGTGCCCGCCGACTGAGCGTAATACGCGGCAGACGGATAGTTGTCGGGGCGGGTCGCGTCGGTTTCGCCGTCGCCGAGTTCCGCCTCGCGACGCGCGTTGGATGCGATCCACAATGCGAGCGCCGGCTTCATGTCGGCGTTGAGTCGCAGGGCTTCTTCGCAGCACCGCATGGCCATGATGTCATTGAAAATCGCGGTGGGCACTGGGATGTTTTGGATCAGGCCGTCGCGGTGATACCAGACGTTGGCCGTCGTCAGCCGTGTGTCGGCGGCGACGGTGTTGTCGTTGCGATAGTAGGCTTGGGCCAGTGCGTAGAACGCATCGGCCGCGGTCGCACCGTCGGGCACCTTGATGCCGCGCCCGGCAAGGTCGCTCAGCGAAGCCTCGGCCGCGGAGCGCACATCGGCGGGCGTCTTGGCGTCTTCGCGAAGCGACATTAGATACGGAATCGACTGGAAGTACGGGATCTGGCCGAGCGCCCGCACGACGATCATCCGCACGGCCTGGTCATCGACGCGAGTGGCCATCACCAGCGGATTGAGCGCGGCGCGGTCGATCTTCGGCAGGGTGCGAACGATCGGCTGCGTCAGCGAACGCTGAGCGGGGTCGCGAAGCGTCTGCACAAAGAACGGCACGCTGTATTCGCCGCTGTCCTTCAGGGCCGCGAGGGCGTTTTCGTATTGACGCGGCGCGCCCGCGAGCTTTTCGACGTTTTGTTTGATGCGACCCGGATCGGCCTTGACCGCCTGTTCGCCGTCGCTGAGCAGCTTCAGGATTCCGCGCACCGACTCACCCATGATCGGGTCGCTGGCGAGCGTGACCAGTATCTGCTGGCGACGCTGCACGCGCTCGCTGAATTCAAGCAGCGCAACTGCGTCGGGGTTGGCGGCGACCAGCGCTTGAAAATTCGCGGCGGCGATGCCGAACTGGCCGACCGAGGCGAAGTACCAGCCGTCATCGGCTTGGTTCATCTGCTCGCGGCCCCGCTCGAGCAGCTCCCAGAGCTTTTTCGCGTTCTCGCCGGCCTTGGCGTTGGCCACGTCCTGCTGAAGCGTCAGCAGCACGCCGCCCTGCTTGGTGCGCAATTCGGTGCGCTCGGCGAGCAAGGCGAGGCGGAAAGGCGACGGATTCGACGCCAGCAACTCGCCGATAGCGGTCTCGGAGTCGCCGCGTGCGGCCATCGCGGTCAGCGCGTTTTGCCAGAGTCCGGCGGCGGCGGTCGCTGGGCCGGTTTCAAGTTGAGATTCTTGCGCGAGAACGGGTGGGGCGGTGATCGCGGTAGCGAAAAAGAGCGAAGCAACCGTCCCGAGAGTGGCCAAACGGGCCGCAAAAGCCATGTCCCAAGCTCCTTTGGGCGCAGCCATACCGGTCGGATGGGTACTGCGCTGTCCAGGGTGTGCGTCGAAAACCGGGGCGTGATTGTACGGTGATGGTGGGGGAAGTCAAAGCGGGCGCTCGGCCCGCGCGAATCCGGGGTCGGCGTCAGGTTTGTGGGTAAATGACAAAGGCCCGATCCTCGGTTTCAATAGCTTCGGGTTTCAAACGAGCCATTTGGCCAAGGAGGGCCATGTGAATCTTACCGAAGTCGCCGAAACGTGTT
>JBJXFK010000328.1:0-8449 GCA_046155505.1 Phycisphaerae bacterium | reverse complement strand
AACACGTTTCGGCGACTTCGGTAAGATTCACATGGCCCTCCTTGGCCAAATGGCTCGTTTGAAACCCGAAGCTATTGAAACCGAGGATCGGGCCTTTGTCATTTACCCACAAACCTGACGCCGACCCGCGATCCGCCGCATCCATCCCGCTTCATGGAAACGCCCGTCACGAACCGATACCATTCCATCACTCTGTGGCACTCTCATCGCCGCACCGCCCGTTCGTTCGGACGGGCGGCGATCGACGCAGGCACCAACATGGCCGATACCAAGCTCCCGCCGCCGCAACTCGTGACCGATATTCCCAAGCTTCCGTCCCGTGCCTGCTCTGCTCACAAGGGCACCTGCGGACGCATCGCCATCATCGCCGGCTCACGAGGCATGAGCGGAGCGGCCATCCTCACGGCGCTCGGCGCGCTGCGCGGCGGCGCGGGCCTCGTCCGCGTGCTCACTGCCGAGTCCGCGCAACCGATCGTCGCCGCCGCCGAGCCGTGCGTCATGACCGTGCCACTGGGCGAAGACGGCAATGGGCGCATCGCCGCCGACGCGCTGACCGAGGTGCAACCCACACTCACCTGGTGCGATGTCACCGCCATCGGCCCCGGCCTCGGCGAAGCGCCCGCACTCGGTCGATTTGTCGCCGATCTGGCCGAGGCGTTCAACGGCCCGATGGTGCTCGACGCCGATGCGCTCAACAACCTTTCGCGCGAACGCGAGCCGTGGTGGGAGCAGCGGACGGGCCGCGTCACTGTTGTCACGCCCCACCCTGGCGAGGTGCAGCGCATGCGCGACGCACTCAGCCTGCGTCGCCAGCGCGGCGAGAGCGACGACGAGCGTCTCGCCAGTGCGCACGAGCTCGCCAGTGTCACCGGCGCGATCGTCGTTTTCAAAGGGCACCACACCGTCGTCGCCGACGGCACGCGGGCCTACATCAATCAAACCGGAAACCCCGGCATGGCCACGGGTGGCATGGGCGACGTGCTCACCGGCGTGATTGCCGCACTGCTCGGCCAGCACATGCCCGCCTTCGACGCCGCCCGACTTGCGGTCTACGCACACGGCCTTGCCGCCGATCGGCTCGCCGAAAGCATCGCACCGATCGGCTTCCTCGCTCGCGACGTGGCCGATGCGATACCGGCGGCGCTATTCGAGTCATCGAAAGTGCCGGTCGGATTTCGCTGAAAGTCGCGAGGTCGGCAGACTACAAGCTTCGATCGAGCCGGCGATACTGAATCGCCTCACTGACGTGCATCGCCTGAATGTGCTCACTGCCCGCAAGGTCGGCGATCGTCCGCGCCACGCGCAGCACCTTGTCATGTGCCCGCGCGCTCAGACCCAGTTCGCTCACCGCTTGTCGCAACATCCGCTCGCCGTCGTTGTCCAGCACCGCGTGCTTGCGCAGCAAACGCGACGACATGCGCCCGTTGCTCGTCAGCCCGTCGGCGAATCGCTTGCGCTGAATGTCCACCGCCGCCAGCACCTGTGCGCGCAACGCCTCGCTGCCCGTTCCCGGCTTCGCATCGCGCAGGGCCGCGATTGGCACCGCCGGCACCTCGATGTGAATGTCGATGCGCTCCAGCAGCGGCCCGCTGATCCGCGCGAGGTACTTGTCGATCTGCGGCGGCGAACACTTGCACGGCTTGCGTGGATCGGTGAAGTAGCCGCACGGGCACGGGTTCATGGCCGAGATCAGCAGGAAATCAGCCGGGAAGCGGACCGAGCTGTGCGCCCGCGCCACGGTCACCGCACCGTCTTCCAGCACCTGTCGCAGCGACTCGAGCACGGTGCGCGGGAACTCGGGGAACTCGTCGAGAAACAGCACGCCGTGATGCGCGAGCGAGACTTCGCCCGCGCCCGGTATGGTCCCGCCACCGACGATCGCCGGCACGCTGGTCGAGTGGTGCGGCTGGCGCACGGGGCGCGTCGCGACCAGGCTTTGCGACGCACGCAATTGTCCGCTCGCCGAGTAGATTCGTGTGGTTTCGAGCGATTCCTGCAAGCTCAGCGGCGGCAGAATCGTGGGCAGCCGTTTGGCGAGCATCGTCTTGCCCGTTCCCGGCGGGCCGATGAGCAGCACGTTGTGTCGACCCGCGGCCGCGATCAGGAGCGCCCGCTTGGCGTGTTCCTGCCCGCGCACGTCGGAGAAATCGACGTCATAGCGGCTGGCCACTTCGAAGACGGTGGCGACATCAACCTGTGTCGGCTCGAGCGCGAGTTGCCCACTGAGATACGCCGCGGCCTCGGTGAGCGAAGCGACGCCGTAGACTTCGATTTCCTCGACGACGGCCGCCTCTTCGGCATTGTCGCGCGGCACGATGACGCCGCGCTTGCCGAGTTCCTTGGCGAGCATGGCCATCGATAGCGCGCCTTTGATCGGTCGCACGCGGCCATCGAGGGCGAGTTCGCCGGCGATCAAATAGTCTTCGGGGTCTTCGCTGCGAATCTGATCATCGGCGAGCATGACTCCGAGCGCGATCGGCAGGTCGAATGCCGGGCCTTCTTTCTTCACGTCGGCCGGCGCGAGATTGATGGTCGTCTTGCTGCGCGGGCCGAGAAAGCCGGAGTTGGTGAGCGCCGACCGAATGCGATCGGTGCTTTCCTTCACGGCTGAATCGGGCAAGCCAACGAGCGTAACGCCGGGCCAGCCGTGACCGGTGGCGTCTACTTCAACTTCGCAGGGCCGGGCCTCGATCCCGATGAGCGACATGCTATGAATGCGAGCGAGCATGGGTGGAATAGTAAGGGGCCGAGGGGGCGAGGGGCCAAGGGGTCAAGGGAACCGGGGAACCAGGGAACCAGGGAACAAGGGATCGAGGGAACAAGGGAGCACGGGGACAGCGGGACATGGGTACAGCGCGGCGAATCACCCTGCGAGGAGGGGGGGTGGTCTCCCGACCGATCTTTTTTCAATTCGCCTCCGCACGCCCTTCAATGATCTCGGCGCGAATGGCTGAGACAGTTCGCGTATATTTGATAGCGTGGCAACTCATCGAATCAACTTCCTCGGCGCGTCCGGCTGCGGCACCACCACTCTCGGCCGCGCCGTCGCAGCCGCGCTGTCGATTCCGCATTTCGAATGCGATGACTTTTACCATCTGCGCACCGATCCACCTTGTCGCGAGCAGCGCGATCCGCATAGCCGCGCTGCGCTGCTCGAAGCGCGCCTCGGCGAGTCGCGAAGCTGGGTTCTCTCCGGCGGCATTGCGG
The DNA here is from genome assembly GCA_046155505.1 of Phycisphaerae bacterium. Lineage (GTDB taxonomy): Bacteria > Planctomycetota > Phycisphaerae > UBA1845 > Fen-1342 > JBJXFK01. The sequence goes on along the minus strand of JBJXFK010000328.1, from coordinate 5,242 downwards.
GCTTGGAACCTCATCCGCGTGTTGCGTTCACGCTGATCGTGTTCCTATGGATACCCCCCGATCTGCGAATGGAACGGCTGCGCGCTCGCGAGCGCGCGAAATTCGGCGAGCGCATTTTGCCCGGCGGCGACATGTACGCCGACCACGAAGCGTTTATCGAATGGGCCGCCGGATATGACTGCGGAGACATCGAAGGCAAGACACGCGCGCGACACGAGGCGTACCTCGCGGCGCAAATCTGCCCTGTCCTTCGCATCGACGGCGCAATCACGCTCGAAACGGCGCTCGCGACGGTGCTGCGCAACGTGTAGGGTGGGCATCGCCCACCATTTTGCCCGTCAACGAGAGACCGACGGCTGCTCGGCGCAATCCACCCGATGTGATTCTCTTTACCGTTGGTGTGAGTCGTCTTTCTCAAAAGAGCGGTCGCCGCGTCAGCAGTCCAAGCCGAAATCCGTCAGCAACTTCGCCAAGTCCGCCAAGTCCACATCACCATCGCCGTCCAGGTCGCCGCGTGTCGGCGTCATGCCGCTCGACGAGCCGAAATTGGCTAGCAGCGTGCTCAGATCGCTCAGGCCGATCGCGCCGTCCTCATTCACGTCCGCCACGCAAACCTCGACGGCAGACAGACTGAGCATCAGTGGCGCGTTGATCTGGCCTGCCGCACCCGCCGCGACCGAGTCATAGATGAACCCCGTCTCGCCCGCATCGCCATAGTCGCCGTCGTCGTTCGCGTCGTGCAGCCGCCAGATGCGATCGCTCAGCGCGTCGACCCAGATCAGATCGCCATCCGGCAGATAGAACAGATCACGCGGCGAACCCGTATTGAATCCGCTGGTCGATTCGCGCCAGACGATGCGCACCTCGTTCGCCTGATCGATCGTGTTCGAGTTGTTGCCGTCGCGGAGCGAGATGATCACGATGTCCTGGCCTAAGAACGCGCCCAGCAGCATGCGACCGCGATCGTCATCCCACGTCATCTCGGCCAGCGTTGTCGACATCGAGATGCTGGTCAGTGCAAATAGCTGCGCCGCGCTGACAAAGGTCGCCGCACCCGACCCATCCGGCGCGATGCGAATGATGCGCCTGTTGGCGGTCAAAATGTCGAACGCAAAGAGCGCGTCGCCCTGTCCGAACTCGATCTCCAGCACCGCCGCCGTGTTCGAGCCGGCGGGCGCGAGCAGAAACCAGTTGGTCACCTCGCCTGCGTCATTCACGTCGCCGTCCTGATCGATGTCTTCGAGGCGATAGACCGCCTGCGGGCGCGTGTTATCGAGCACGTTGTTGTCGATCACGAAAAACGCGCCGTCTGGTCCGCGCGTCAAACTGGCCGGGTTGGTCAGCGTGGTCGGTCCCGGCAAGTTGCCGTCATGAAAGATCGCAGCTTCGCCCGCGTCAAATGCATCGCCGTCGTCGTTGTCGTCGCGCAGCCGGACGATGTTGTCCGGCGGAAAGTTATCCGTCGCCAGCACGCTACTGCGCCCGAGTGCGTATAGCCCCTGTGCATTTTCGGCGCCGAGTTCGGGGGCGATTGTGTCGTCGATGAAACGCGTGACCTCGCCGGCGTCGAGCGTATCGCCGTCGCCGTTCAGATCTTCGATTCGCATCAACACGTCGATCAGTTGGTCAAACGCGAACACGACGATTCGCTTGGCACGCTGCGCCCCAGCCGACTCGGTCCATACACTTGCGAACAATGCCACCGCTGAAATCGTTCGCGAAACGTGTGCGCGCGTGATTCGCCCTCCGAGCAGGTTGCTTCGCCGAGGAGCGATCTTACCGCGCGGGCCGGTCGGCGGATCAATAATTAGCGGTGGCAAAGAAAGCGAACGAGGGCGGCAGCTCTGCACACGCTTCACTCGCTTTCCGCTCGCACGCGACAAAGCGTAAACGTCCAGTGCCGCTGCGCCGCCTCGGCCAGACTCTCCACTCGCCCCGGAAATGCGGCGGATAATTCGCCGAGTTGATCGACGCGGCGATCCTTGTAGACGATTAGCTTCTCACCCGCCGGCGGCCACGCGTCGCCCCGGCGAAACCAGCGTGCATCGCAACCCAGGTAAAAAACCAGCGACGAGTGGTCGTCGTCAAAATCGACCCAGACCCGTTCGCCGCGTTTCAAGTCATGCACAAACGCCTCAGCAACGCGGTGCAGCGATCGATCGGCGGCCCGCTTCGGAACGTCGTACAGCGTGACAAACGCCCACGCGCACATCGCGGCCGCAATTTGCATCGCCGCCGCGTCGCTCGAGCCAAGCCGCCGCGCCACGCCCGCCGCGAGCGCGACCGCCGTAACGCCGCACGCCGCGAGCACGGCGATGCCAAGCCAGGTTCCCTCAAATTCCGAATCGCGCAGCAGTTCGCGAGCGGCGACGAACGTAAACACGATCGCCACGATGCCGACGCCCAGCGCCGTCAGCCGCGCACCAATCTGTCGCAGAAAATTCCAGCGGGCGATCGATTCGCCGGTCGTACAGACGATGCCGACGACGATGCCGAGCGCGGTCATCAGCGGCACGTAGTATCGCGTCTCGTGCGTCGGCACGATCATGAACGCCAACATGCCGGTGGCAAGAAACGACAGCGCACCCAACGTTGTCCGACGGATCGGATCGTCGAGCGACATGCGCCACTCGCGGTCAAACGCCAGCAGGATCATCGGCGACCACGGCAGGAAAATGACGGCGACGATCGCTGGCTTGGCGAGCGTCACCAGCACCGCGAGCACCGTCCACGCCGACCCGCGCGAGTGGGCTTCCGAAAACGTCTGCCGAAATGCGTGCAGGCCGAATTCCTGCTGCACCGACCAGACATAGAACGCCGCGACACCGCAGAAGCCGGCAAACGAGAGTAGATGCGCCGGCCCAAACAGACTCCGCAATCGCCCCACGACAAACGCGGCCACGATGAGCGCAGGGCCGAAGACCATCACCGCGGGAATGCCCTTGGCCAGCAGCCCGAACGGGAGTCCGACGTATGCAAGCGGCCAGAGCCACCACGAGCCGCGCCCGGTCACAAGCATGCGCAGCGCGCAGCACGTCGCGAGACCGACGCCCAGCGCGAGCGGCGTATCGAACTCTGCCAGGCGCGATTTCTGAATGACGATCATGCCCGAGATGGCGGCGATCGCACTCACCGCCGCGCGGCCTGGGCCGATGACGCCGCCGAGCAGCGCCAGAATCGCCGCTCCGCTGAGAAAGCCGCACATCGCGATCGGCAGTCGCAACGTCCATTCGTTCTCGACGCCGAATAGGCGAAACGAGCCGAGGGCCATCCAATAAACGATCGGCGGCTTGTAGTTGTACGGCTCGCCGTAGAGATGCGGCACCCAGATTTTGCCGGTGCGTTCGATGTGGCGCGCACCGTCGGCGACGATACCTTCCATGGCGACGATGTCGCTCGAGCCGAGCCAGGCAAATGCGATGATCCCGCCGATGAGCAGGTAACCCGCCCAGGCGCGAAGCCAAGCCGATGCACTGCCCGCGATGAGAGAAGGTTTGTTCATCGCAGCTCCGGGATCCTGAACGCGGCGGGAAATTCTGTGCACGCCGGAGCACGACGCTCCGGCTACAAACTAATCGAAATACGCTAGAATGTCGCCCCGCGCGGCGTTCGTTGGACCGGCGCGAATCAATGCAAAGGCTGCCATGCGTATTCGCGAATTGCTTTCCACCGGTCGCCCGAGCATCTCGTTCGAGTTCTTTCCGCCGAAGGATGACACGGGGCTCGCGGCTCTACGCGATTCGCTCGATTCGCTGCGTGATTTGCGGCCGACGTATGTATCGGTGACCTACGGCGCGGGCGGCAGCACGCGACGACAGACGCTCGAACTCGTCGGCCACATCAAACGCGATCACGGCATCGAGGCCATGGCGCACTTGACGTGCCTCGGCGCGTCGCGCGATGAGCTGCGCGAAGTGCTCCAGCGGCTCTGCGACGCCGGGATTGAAAACGTCCTCGCCCTGCGCGGCGACCCGCCGAAGGGTGCGACCACGTTCGAGCCGCACCCTGACGGCTTTGCCCACGCCAGCGACCTGGCGGCGTTCGTGAAAGCGAATTTCAAACTCTGTCTGGCCGGAGCGGCCTATCCGGAGAAGCACCCGGAAGCCGTCAGCTTCGAGAGCGATCTTGCTGCGCTGAAAGCCAAGGTCGACGCGGGCTGCGAGTTTCTGATCTCGCAGCTATTTTTCGACAATCAACTGTATTTCGACTTCGTTGCCCGCGCCCGAGCCGTCGGCATCGGCGTGCCGATCTTGCCGGGCATTATGCCGATCACCAACGTCGCACAGATCGAGCGATTCACGAAGATGTGCGGCGCGAGCATTCCCGAATCGCTGCTCGCCGAGCTTCGCCGCCTGCGCGAAGACGCAAACGCGGTCTTGTCGCTCGGCGTAGCGCACGCAACCGCGCAGTGCCTCGAACTTTTGCAACGCGGCGCGCCGGGGATTCACTTCTACACGCTCAATCGCTCGCCCGCAGCGCGAACGATTCTTATGGCGATTCGCACGGTCTATCCCCCGGCTCGCACGCCGGCGGGCACGGTGTAGCGTTCGAACCTCCGTGCCCGGCGGCGCTTGAACAAATCCGAACCCTGAGCGCGAGCGAGTGGGGTATCGTGGGAATGCAGAATTCAGAAAGCAGAACGCCGCGCCGACGAGCGGCCCATCCGATCGCGAAGCGCAAGCAAGTGACCGGCGAAGCGCAGCGAGCCGAAACCGAGCCGCGCCCGTTAGGAAGCGGTCTTTCATCCGAACGCGAAGCGCAAGCGAGTGCCCCGAGCGGCCCTACAACTTTTGCCCGCGCCCGATCAGGTCAAACTTGTTCCCGTATGAATCCTCAAACACCGCCACGACGCCGAACGGCTCCTGCGTCGGGCTACGCACAAACTTCACACCCGCTTCGCACAGCCGCGCGTAGTCGCGCGCAAAATCATCGGTCTCGATGAAAACAAAAACCCGCCCGCCGGTCTGATTGCCCACGCTTGCCAATTGCGCCGCCGTCACCGCTCGCGCCAGCAATATCCCCGGCCCATCGGACCCCGGCGGCAGGACGCGCACCCATCGTTTGCCGCCGCCCAGATCGGTGTCCTCGGCCAATGTGAAGCCAAGGCGATCAACATAGAACGCGATCGCCTCGTCATATTCTCGAACCGTGATCGCGAATTGCGTGATCCGCATGCGACTAATCGTCGATCGTCCGCGTGCGCGTGCGGCTTTCGCGCGTTTCGCCCTTCGGCGGCGGGTCG
>JBJXFK010000324.1:0-2967 GCA_046155505.1 Phycisphaerae bacterium | reverse complement strand
TTCGCATGCGTGCCGGGACGCGGGCCGAGACGATTGAGCCGGGAATGGGAATGGGGCGTCCGCCGATCGAGTTGATTCCGGGGCCGGTGGATGCGTCCGTGCTGGAGGCGGGTGCGGTGATTCCGGGGCGGATGGCCAGTGCGATGGAGACGTTGATCCCGCCGTCAATCGTGGCGACGTTTGACAAAACCGCGACGCAGCTCGGCGATGCGGCCCAGGCGCTCACGCCCGTGCTGGCGGATATGCATGAGATGATGCAGCCTCGCAGCGTGGGCGAAGTGGACCGCGCGGGCGGACCGCAAGGAAATTTGTCGAGTGCGATGGCGCGGCTGGATACGTCGCTCAAGAGCATCAACACGGTGATCGGCGACCCGGCGGTGCAGAGCAATCTCAAGAAGTCGGTGGACAATATTTATGCGATGACCGAGGACGGCAAGACGATGGCGGCGGACTTGAAAGTGGCCGCCGCGGATGCGAAGAAGGTCGTCGGCGACGTCGGCGAGCTCATGGAGAAGGGCAAGACGACGCTCGACGGAATCAGCACGAATACCGATCAGGTGGCTCGCTCGCTGACGGAGAATCTGGAGCAGATGAGCGCGATTTTGACCGAGGTGCAGCAGATCGCCAATGCGGCCAATCGCGGCGAAGGGACGATGGGCAAGTTTGTGCGCGATGATCGGCTGTATGAGTCGATGGTGCTGACGTTCCGGCGATTGGCGGAGACGACGGAAGAGTTGAAGGTGCTGGTGAAGGATTGGCAGCAGGGCAAGATTCGCGTGGCGCTGTAGAGTATTGGACGATTGAGACGCGCGTGCGCTGGGTGCCATGCCGACGGCCGTTCGCGTCGGCATGCGTGAGTGCGAGACGATCGGTTTGAAGACATGCTTGCGCGGAGTACCGCGTAAGCATGCCACGCGGCACAGGGTTGATGTTCGGAGCATGAAACTTGCGAATCTTAATCACCGGTTCGAGCGGACAGATCGGCACCAATCTCGGGCTCGCTCTGCAGAAGCGCGGCGACACGGTGGTCGGCATCGACAAACGCGCAAACACCTGGACGCGCGAAATTGAAACGATTTCCGCCGATCTCACGCAACTGACGAGCGGCGAGCTGCCGGTGTCGGGAAAGTTTGACGCGGTGATTCACCTGGCTGCACATGCCAAGGTATTCGAACTGGTCGAGCAGCCGGGGCGGGCGCTCGAAAATGTGTCGATGACATTTGCGGCGTTGGAATTTTGCCGGCGGACGAACACGCCGATCATCTTCGGCAGCTCGCGCGAAGTGTATGGCGACATCACGCGGCATGTGACCGAAGAGGAGCACGCGGATTTCATCGTCGCCGAGAGTCCGTACAGCGCGTCGAAGATTTGCGGCGAGGCGTTCATCTATTCGTATGCCGAGTGCTATGGCTTGCCCTATCTCGTGTTTCGATTCAGCAACGTGTACGGGCGGTTTGACTGCGATCTGGAGCGGATGGAACGCGTGATCCCGCTGTTCATTCGCAAGATCGAACGCGACGAGCCGATCGTTGTGTTCGGTCGCGACAAGGTGCTCGACTTTACATATGTCGATGATTGCGTGCAGGGCGTGATGAAGGGCATCGACGCGCTGGTCGAGCGGCGAGTGAACGCCAAGACGATCAATGTGGCGTATGGTCAGGGTTCGACGCTGGTCGATCTCGTGAACCTGATCGGGCTTGTGCTGCGTAAGAAGCCGATCGCGACGTATGAACCGGCGCGGGCGGGCGAGGTGACGCGATACGTGGCCGACCTGACGAAGGCTCGGCAGCTCTTGGGCTATTGGCCCGAGACGCCGCTGACCGCGGGCGTGGCGAAGGCGATTGAGTGGCAGAAGACGATTGGGTTTGTGAAGTCGTAGCGTTGCGCCCTACTGGAACGCGGACCACGCCAGCATCGACATGACAACGCTCAAGGCGGCAACCCACGTATAGAGCAGTGCGTTGCGGTCGTTTGCAAACACGGCGAACGACTTGCCAAGGCCGTTCCAGAGCGCGAGGCCGGCGACCATCGCGGCTGTACCGGAGCAGACGAGCGTCCAGAGCGGCGCGCCGAGGCGAAGGAGGTCGGCGGCATCGCCAACTGGGGTCAGCAGCGCGGAGGCGAGGTACGCGCCGTTACCGACGAGGCAGAAGCCAGCAAAGTACCTGAACAGAAATTCGACGCGCGATCGGGTTGCTCGGGCGATCGCCCAAATCGCGAGCGGTGCGAGGCAACCCCAAACGCAGCCGGCGAACGCGACGAAGAGCGGCTGCGGATTGTGCGCGAGGTCGGTTCGCGAGAACTGTAGCGGATGCAGGACGACGCGCGCGACAGCTCCGCCGGACAACCATGCGGCATTGATGTGGCCGGACTCGTGAACGATCATCATGGCCAGCCAGGCCGCGACGGTCGCCGGGGCAGCGAGCGGGAGTATCCGCAGCCCGGCTTGAATCGCGGCTATCATGCGGGTCATGATATCTCGGCCACAGCCGTGTTTGGGTGGGTCGGGCAATTCGTGAAGTAAATCGCGACTGCCGAGGTTCGCGGGTGCATTTCTTGTATTGAGTGAGAGCCGCAGTGCGTTGTCGCTCTGACAACAGGCGGCTGGGAAAAGTTTGCCCCTCGGGTGTACCCAGCTAGGGGGCGAATTTTGCGAATGCCGGGTGAAAGCTGTTGAAAACAAAGGACTTGCGGATCGGCGCGTGAATTGCAACGCGGGCCTGCGGTGTCCTCGGGAAGGACCGGACGGAGCGATTGACCCAATGTTGGCGCGGCGAAGAGTCGCCACGCCGCGTAGGGTTATGTGCATGCTCCGCGCGAGCTTTCGTGTTGTGCGGCGGGAAACGCGGCGAGGCGGGTGACGGGCGGGCCGGGAAGCGGCACGCGGTCGGTCGCATCGCCGAGAGAAACGGGAAAAGGACGCCCATGTCGAATATCGATTCACGCCTGGGACTTTCGGCAGATACG
>JBJXFK010000300.1:0-11740 GCA_046155505.1 Phycisphaerae bacterium | reverse complement strand
GAGCCGCCGGTGATCAGCGTGATCTTGGGCACGACGCTGTTGCTCACCGCGTTGACGAGCTTTGCACCCGCGCGAATGATGCCGTCCTGCTCGCTGTCGCGGCCGACCATGAAGCCGTTCACGTCCTGCAAGAAAATCAGCGGCACTTTCATCTGATTGCAATCCATGATGAACCGCGCCGTCTTGTCGGCACTGTCCACATAGATTACCGAGCCGAATTGCAATGCCCCCTTCGCCGGCTTCACCTGCTTCTTCTGATTCGCCACGATGCCCACCGCCCAACCGTCGATCCGCGCAAAGCCGCAGACGATCGACTGGCCGTATTCCGCCTTGTATTCGTCGAACGTGTCGGCATCGACCAGACGCGCGATCAGGTCGCGTACGTCGAACTGACCCGATTTCGCCTTGCCCACCGGATCGTAAATCTTCTCCGGCGGCAGCTTTGGCGCAACCGGCTCCTTGCGATCGAATGGGGTGTGCGGCCCCTTGCCGAGCTTGCCGACCAAGCGTCGCAAGCGCTCGATGCACAATTCATCGTTCGGCTCGCGAAAGTCGATCGTACCGGCGATGCTGGCGTGCATCAGCGCGCCGCCGAGTTCCTCGCTGGTCGCCTGTTGCCCGATCGCGGCCTTCACCAGGGCCGGGCCCGCCAGATACAGTCCGCTGCCCTCGGTCATCAGCAGCGTGTCGCACATCACCGGCAAATAGCCGCCGCCAGCGACGCAGTTGCCCATGATCGCCGCGATTTGCGGAATGCCCTGGGCGCTGATGACGGCGTTGTTGCGGAAGATGCGACCGAAATCGTCCTCATCGGGGAAGATTTCATCCTGCATCGGCAGAAACACGCCTGCGGAATCGACCAGATACAAGATCGGCAGTTTGTTTTCCATCGCAAATCGCTGCGCCCGCAACACCTTTTTGCATGTCGCCGGAAAAAACGCGCCGGCCTTGACCGTCGCGTCGTTGGCAACGATCACGCACAGCCGCCCCGACACGCGGCCTAGGCCGACAACCGTCCCCGCCGACGGCACGCCGCCCGCGTCTTCGTACATGCCGTAGGCGGCCCAGAGGCCGAGTTCGAGGAATGAGAGGGGTCGAGGGGCCGAGGGGTCGAGGGGTCGAGTGTGCTGTCCCGCTTGGCCCCTTGGCCCCTCGGTCGCTTGGCCCCTGTCACACAGTTGCTCAATCCGCTCCCGCGCCGTCAGCCGCCCGAGCTTGTGCTGGCGGTCGATGCCGCGCGGCCCGCCGCCCTGGCGAATTTGGGCTTCCTGCGTGTGATATTCGGCCAGCAGTTTGTCGAGGGCCGGAAAGCCGGTGGACTGCCCGGCGGATGAGTGACCGGGAACGTGCTTGGGCGCGTGGTGCGGAGTGGTTGTGGTTGACATGGGGGGAGATTATCGCGGGGAACGGCGCGCGAGCAAATCGTGCGTTGCCGTGGATCGCGCGTGACGCGGCATTGTGCCTGAGCACAGGATCATCGTGAACGCGGCACGACCAATTCACCCGACGTTACGCCACTTGTGACGGTGCGTGAATTAGCCGCATCAGTTGACCGGTGCGAACCGCCGCCGTCGCGTAGGTGCGACCCTGCTCATCGGCGAATTCGATCTCGAACGCATCGGAGCCGAGCGACTCGACGACGGTGCCGACTTGGCCACGTCGCAAGCCGCGCTCGGGCAGGTCTACCAGAATCGCGACAACGTCTGTCACCTGAATTTCTTGCATGGTAGCACTCACTCGGCAATTACCGCACAAAACATGTCGTGAGCCGCGGTTGCAACTCCCCAGTACGCACAATCCAAGCACTCAACACCGTCGCCGATCGGACGCCCCTCATCAGCTTAAATTCTATCACGTACCGCTGGCCAAATTCATCTTTTTCGCCAAGCTCAGCCTCCATTTCAGATGCGGCACGCTCCAACGCCGTTCTCAGGAAAGCGGCGTCGGACTGTTGAAGCGCGAGCGCTTCCCAAAACACGCGCGATTTGTGTTTACCGACCGGGTGAGTCGGGCACAGGCAATAGTCACGTAGCTTTGCAATATCGACGATTGCGCGGTTGCCATTGGGTAGTAGCATCGGCAAGTCCCGCCAGCATGGAAACTCGACCAAAGTCTCGCAGCAGGTCCACAATCACACCGCAAGCAGACATGACCATGTGGTCGATGCACTACGCCACCATCGCATCCACGCGCGGCGCTTCGCTCACCGTTTCGATCGGCGTCGATGCCGGCTTCGTCGCCGGCCGCACGCGGAGCGCCTCCAGCGGCGGAAGGTCGTTCAGATCGGCGAGGCCGAACATGTCGAGGAATTTCTTGGTCGTGCCGTAGAGAATCGGGCGGCCGACGATTTCGGCTCGGCCCACGATCTTGACCAATCCCATCGCACGCAGACGATTGATGCCGTCGCCTGCCGCGACGCCGCGAATCGCTTCGACGTCCGCGCGAATCATCGGCTGCTTGTAGGCGATGATCGACAGCGTTTCGAGTGCCGCATCGCTGAGCCGCGATTCGCCGGCCTGCTGATGCAGCCGCGCGAGATAGGGCTGATACGACGCGATGGTCATCATCTGATAGCCGCGAGCGATCTTCTCGATGCGAAACGCGAGGCCGATCGCCGCGTATTGGGCGTTTAGTTTTTCGACGCACTCGACCGCCGCCGCGGAATTTTCGAGACCGGCAACGTCGGCGAGTCGCGCGGGCATCACCGGCGAATCAGACGCGAACAAAATCGCTTCGATAATGCGCTCGGGCAACGGCTCGCCATGCTGCGCAGCGTCGACCGCCGCGGTCACATCGCTCGCCGCGACGCCAGAAGCGGTTACATCGGCAGCGCTCGTATGAACACCGGCATCGGTATCGGCATCGGCATCGGCATCGGCATCGGTATTTTCGATTTTCGGCGCAATTTGCTCTTCGCAAACGCACGCATCCGCTGTGCATGTTGCGACGATCGATTCCGCAACGATTTCGGTCATGTCATTCGCTCGCGCGCTCGCGGTAACCGCGTGATCGGCTTCAGCAGGTGCAACCTTGCCTCGGCGACGCGATCGCCGTCGGGCACTGAGACCCGACGCTACGACGCGCGCTTCTGCGCCTTCGTCGCTTCGTCGCTCGGCCGTTTCGTCGCAACTCCCTGCCTCCGTGCCTTCTTCTTCCGCGAACGCGACGGCATCCACCGTGCGCTCGAGCGGCGCATCAAGCAATTCCGTCGCGGCGGGCGAAAAGTCTGGGGCGTAGGATTCAACCGAAGCGGACATCGATGTGCCGATGCTGGCGGCGTCTTCCATGACGAGATCTCCCTTGTTCGAAACCAACCGTAGCGGCAATGTATCGCGTCTACCGGCGGGCGTCTACACTGAATGTGGTGCTATTTGCGCCGAACCAACTGACATTCATGAGGCCGCAAGATGACCGCCGACCCGTTTTTTCAGCGCAGCGAACTGCTCCGCCCCGTCGCCGCCCAGCTCCTGATCGTCGACGTGCAAGGTCGGCTCGTGCCGCACATTGACGGCCACGAATCGGTCGTCGCGCAGTGCGTTCGTGCGACGCGCGCCGCGGGCGTGCTCGCGATTCCCGTCACGGTTTCGGAGCAGTACCCCGCCGGCCTTGGCCCCACCGATCCGCGAATTCTGGAGGCTGCGACCGGAGCAGGCGCGGGCCGCGTCGAGAAAATGACATTCAGCACCGCGCAGGAGCCGCATTGCTGGAAACGTCTGTACGAGTTGCAACGTCCGCAAATACTCATGGTCGGCATCGAAACGCACGTTTGCGTGCAGCAAACCGCACTCGACTTGAAGGCCCGCGGCCTCGCCCCGATCATACTGGCCGACGCATGCGGATCGCGACGAGCCTATGATCGAGAGATCGCCTTGCAGCGGATGCGGGCGGCGGGAATAATCGTAACGACGGTCGAATCGGCGATCTATGAATTGATGCACCGCGCGGGAACCGAGCAGTTCAAGCGCATGCTGCCGATCGTGAAGTGACGCACTGATCACGCGAAGCACGCAGGAGCAAACGATGGTCCGACGATACCCATTCCTCCGTGCCGGCGGCTGAGGCCCTGGCGGTGGCTGCGGTCCGCAGCGTCCACTATCGGCTCGCGACCTGCCCCAGTCGTGCGACGTGACCGACGACGGCGAGTCGTGGGATGTCGTGCCTTGTCCGTCGTGCGGCAAGGAGATCGCCGAGGGCGTCGAGTTTTGCCAGCATTGCGGCGATGCGGTCATCCACCCGCGGCCGCAGCTCACCGCGGGTTGGGCGATTTTCGGCGGATTGATGTTGGTCGCGCTAGTCGTCATGGCGATTCGCTAACATCGCCGCGGCGAAAACGGCGCTCGCGCGACGCACGCACACCGCACTGAGAGCCTATCCCACAACCGCGAAAAACGGGTTTCAAACTCGTCCCACGCGCGGTTGTGGGATTGGCTCTTATGACGCTGCGGCGGCCGGCCCGAGCATTTCGAGCAATTTCGCTTTCACCATCGGCCACTCGTCGTCGATCACGCTGTACATCATCGTGTCGCGGATAAAGCCGTCGTGCAGCACGCGGTGCTTGCGCAGGCGGCCTTCGAATTTCGCACCGATGCGCAGAATCGCCGCTTGCGACCGCTCGTTGCGTGCGTCGCATTTCAGTTGCACACGCAACAAACCACATTGCTCGAACAGTTGGCGAAACAGCAGGAACTTGCACTCGGTATTCACGCTGGTGCGACGAAACGGCGCGGCGACCCAGGTGAAACCGATCTCGCACGAGCGGTTTTTCTGGTGAATGTCGAACACAGTGGTCGAGCCGATGCACTTGCCGCTTGCTTGTTCCACGATGGCTAGCGCAACGCTTACGTCGTCTGCGGCCTTTCGGACGGCGTCGGCGATCATCGCATCAGTTTGCTGAAGCGTTTGCGGCTGCGCGTCGGTGAAGTAGCGCAGAATTTCCGGCTCGTCACGAAAGACGGCGAACACGTCGCGTGCATGTTCGGGTCGCAGCGGGGTGAGACGAGCGCTACCGGCGGGCAGGTACAAATCGTGGGCTATTGCGATCACCGCCGCAGTCCCCCGCCCTCGATCCCTTGATCCCTCGATCTCTCGATCCCCGCCACTCATGCGAGAGAGGGGACTCGAACCCCTACGGGTTTCCCCGCCAGAACCTAAATCTGGTGCGTCTGCCAATTCCGCCACTCTCGCGCAGTCAACCCATCCAGGCGAGCAAACGCCCAAGTTGACGATGAAAATATACCATGCTCACATGTCTCGGCAAAGATCAGCCCCCATTGCCCGAGGGGTGCGTGACAGTCTTGCCGGGCAAGCAATCCATACTCGTCGCGGGATCGTTTGCACCGGTAATTCGCACCAAGGGTGCAGACCAGCTACAGCCCAAGGCAAGGCCTTGGGTTGAAGCCGCGCGACCGACGAAGCCCTGAAAGGGCGCGCCAAACGCGGCGTTTGGAGCGCCCTTTCAGGGCTTCGTTCCCGCGCTGGCCGCGTCCCAGGGCGTTGCCCTGGGCTGAGGCTGTTTGGCCCCGTTGGGGCAAAAACCTGGCGGCAACGCCGCGTTCTCGCGGTGCCGTGCACCGCGGCCCATCGCGTTGCGCGCCTGCCCCGCCAAAACTGTCACGCACCATTGCCCGAGAAACTGCCGCGGATCAACTGGTTTCATTCCACTTCCGCGCGGCGGGTGATTGGACCGCATCGGTGAACAGTTCAGCAAGCGGCGCCGAGAGGTACACACGCTCACCAGCCGCAATCGCGCCAATCTGATCGACGACGCGTTCAGGCAGCCAAATCTGTCGCGCGATCGCCCTCGCGCGAGCCGCCCCGGCACGATTGAGAAGCGGGAGGTATGACAGGGCGAGGAGCGTCAGCGCGCCGCCGCTCGATACCGCAACCGGAAACCACAAATGGGTGGCACTGAACTCATCCGGCTTTCGGACGCTGTCGCGATGCAAACCGATTGCCAAAAGCGCGGCGAACCATCCGATCACAACGCAAATCGCGCGGACATAGGCGAATGCGATGGACTTCGGTGACAAGGGAATCGCGACCGATGGTGGGCGGCTGCCCGCCTGCGTGAATACTACGTGCGATTCGCGCGCGAACACCGGGAAGTAACAAAAGTGCGTGAAGTCGGTCACGACGTAGAACAGACCGGGAACGACGTCCACCCGCCCAGCCCGCATGTCGCCGATTGAGATGTCCATCTGGATTACCCAAATTCTACGGGATGTGGCCGGCGTCGTTGTACCGCAAGTGGTCTTCGGCGCTGCCGAACTCGCAAATCTGGTGCGTCTGCCAATTCCGCCACTCTCGCGACGCAAATTCTCGCCGGACCGGTGCCGGGCGAAAATCGTAAGTGTCGGCAATATAACATGTTCATCACGCCGAGCAAACGACCGTTCGAGGTCGCCGGAACCGCTCCCGGAATCCCGTTTTGCCACTCATTCCCGCTCACTCCAAACTTGACAGGCACCTGCCATCCATCTAACCATCATGGGTTCGACGCTCGCCGGGCGGCTAAGCTTTCCGACGGGAGACGCCGATGGTATCGGCAATGGCGGTGCGGCCGGAGAATCGCAAGCCGCGACCGCACAAGGGTTTAGTCGCAACGAAAGCAGTTGCAGGTGCAAGGTGCATAGTTCAAAAAGCGATGTGAACCGGCGACGCTTCAGGATTCGGCAGCGTTCGAATGAGGTCCGCGCTTTGCACTTTGAACTTTGAATTTTTCACTTTGCACTCCGTGAAGCGGCACGGCGTCGGGCATTGAGGCCCGAGCGCTACGATACATGAGACAGGGACGACAGTTATGGCTCGACGAAAGTCCGAAGGTAAGGCACTCGTGATCGTCGAATCGCCCGCGAAGGCGAAGACGATCAACCGTTATCTCGGCGACGATTTCGTCGTGCGAGCGTCGATGGGCCACATCCGTGACCTGCCCGAACACGATTATGGCGTCGACCTGACCGACAATTTCCGCCCGACCTACGAACCCGTGCGCGGCCGTTCCAAGGTCATCACCGAGTTGAAAAAGCTCGCCGCCGAAGCGTCTGAGGTCTATCTCGCGACCGACCGCGACCGCGAAGGCGAGGCCATCGCGTGGCACCTGGCCGAGACGCTGAATCTGCCGCAGGACCGCACGCAGCGGGTCATCTTCAACGAAATCACGAAGTCGGCGATCAAAGAGGCTTTTGAGCATCCGCACACGCTCGACCTCGATCGCGTCAATGCCCAACAGGCCCGCCGTATCCTTGACCGCATTGTCGGTTTCGAGCTTAGCCCGCTGCTGTGGCGAAAAATCGCCAAGGGGCTGTCGGCGGGCCGCGTGCAATCCGTCGCCGTGCGGCTGATTGTCGATCGCGAGCGCGAAATCCGCGCGTTCATCCCGGAAGAGAGCTGGAAAATCACCGCCTTCGTCAGCGGCGACAAACCCGCGGCCGACCGGCTACGCGGCGAGTTCAAGCAGTTCCGCGGCGCCCCGGAGCGCACACAGAAAGATGTACAAGCGTGGCTGAGCGATCACGGGTCGTTCAAAACCGAACTGGCCGACGTCGTGGGCAAGCCGTTCGACGCCAAAGACGCCGACGCGGCGCGGGCCGTGGTTGAGGCGCTGGGCATGCGCGTCGAATGCATCGAGCGCAAGCCGTGGGACGAGTACAAACGTCTGAATCTGGAAACGGCGGAGATCATCGGCGCATTCGGCGGCGGCGCGAATCTGCGCATCTCGGAGCTATCGACCAAGCGCACGCAATCTCGCCCGCCAGGCCCGTTCACCACCGCGTCGCTCCAGCAGCAGGCCAGCACCCAGTTGCGGCTCGCGGCTTCGCGCACGATGCGTATCGCACAGGATCTCTACGAAGGTATCGACCTGCACGGCGAAGGCCCGGTCGGCTTGATCACCTACATGCGTACCGATTCGACCAACCTGAGCAACGAAGCGCTCGGGCTGGCGCGCGGCTACATCAAGTCGGAATTCGGCGATCGCTATTTGCCCGAGCACGCGAATTTTTTCGGCAAGAAGGCCGCGCGTGCGCAGGAGGCGCACGAGGCGATCCGCCCCACCGATCCGAATCGCACGCCGGCGAGTCTGCGCAAAGCGCTGACCGACGATCAGTTCAAACTCTACGACCTCATTTGGCGTCGCTTCGTGGCGTGTCAGATGACGCCCGCCGAGTGGGATTCGACCTCGGTCAGCGTCACATGCGACACGAAGCTCGGCCCCGCTCGCTTTTCCGGCAACGGCCGCAAGCTGGTATTTGACGGCTTCTTCAAAGTCGCCGGCGTGAGCAGCGAAGATCAGATTCTTCCGCCGCTGGCCGAGGGTCAGCCGGTCGGGTTGCTCGATCTCGAACCGAAACAGCAGTTCACTGCCCCGCCGGCGCGCTTTACCGAAGCGTCGCTGGTGAAAACGCTCGAAGCCGAGGGCATCGGTCGCCCGAGTACCTATGCGGCGATCATCGACACGATTCAGAGTCGCGGCTACGTCGACCAGGTCGACCGCAAGTTTTTCCCGAGCGCGCTCGGCGAAGTCGTCAACGACAAGCTGGTCGAGCATTTCCCCGAAATCATGGACGTGAAGTTCACTTCCTATATGGAAGATGAATTCGACAAGATTGAAGAGTCGCACCTCGACTGGGTGCATGTGCTGCACGAGTTCTACGACCCATTCAAAGAGCACCTCAGCCGCGCCGGCGAAGAGATGGAACCCGCCCGCAGCTCGCCGAGCGAGGTCGAGTGCCCTAATTGCAATGCGCCGATGGTTTATCGCTGGTCCAAAACCGGGCGATTCCTGGCGTGCTCGAAATATCCCGAGTGCAAGCAGACGCTCAACTGCGATCGCGACGGCAAGCCGCTGACCGCCGCGCTTGGCCATGTGTGCGAGCTTTGCAGCAAGCCGTTGGTGCTGCGACAGAGTCGCCTCGGCTATTTTCTCGGCTGCTCCGGCTATCCGGAGTGTCGCAACACGGTGCCTGCCGATGAGCAGGGCAATCCGAAAAAGCTCGTGCCCGAAGAGGAGCTGACGCAGCCCTGTCCGGCCTGCAACGAAGGCACGATGCGGGTGAAGTTCAAGGCGCGTCGCGCGTTCCTGGGCTGCGACAAGTATCCGACGTGCAAGAACACCGGCCAGATTCCAGCGGGCGTCGAGGTGAAGCGTAAGCCCGCCCCACCGCCGGAAGACGCGGGCCTGCCGTGCGACAAGTGCGGGCGCGCGATGGTGCTGCGCGACGGCAAGCGCGGCAAGTTCCTGGCTTGTTCGGGATTCCCGAAGTGCCGCAACGCCAAGCCGGCGGAGAAGCTGGACGAACTGAAGGCGGCACACGCGGCGAAAGTCGCGGCGGGCGACGCGCTACCCACACCACCGAGTGAAGGCGGCAGCGGTCGCTCGTTCACGAAGCTCAAGCCCGGCGAAAAGGTGGAATCGCTCGGCCCGCCGCCCGCCGGATTCGCGTGGACGCGCACCGGCAAGCCGGTTGTCGAAGTGATGCCGGAAGAGGGCGCGCTCGCCTGTGCCGAATGCAGCAAGCCGATGGAGCTGCGTCGCGGTCGCTTCGGGCCATTCTTTTCCTGTGGCGGATTCCCGCGATGCAAGTTCGTCGCCAACCTGCGCGGCGAGGCCAAGAAGATTGCCGAAGAACGCATGCCCGGCCCGCCGAAGGCCAAGCCGATCATGACGGAGATTCCGTGCGACGAATGCGGCGCACCGATGCAGGTGCGCCAAGGCCCGCGCGGGAAGTTTTTGGGGTGCAGTGCCTATCCGAAATGCAAGACCACCGGCGAGTTGCCGCCGGGATTCAAGGTGCCGGAACCGGAGCTGGCCGGAACGAAGTAGCGAGTATCTGTTAGTGAATAGCGAATAGCAAGTCGAGACCGAGCACCATCCGTAAGCGGTATCGTCTCTCGCTGCGCCACGCATCCGAACCCCGAGCGCGATCGAGCGGGGTCGTGTGCGTCGTCGAGCAAGCTTCGGATTTGGAACGGTTACCGATCCCGCGGGTTACCCTGTCGCTCGCGCTCCGGGTTCGGATGCGCTGAACACTGGGCGTGCAGTCACTCGCTTGCGCGTTGCGTTCGGATGTCCTGTGTTCAACTCGATACTCGCTACTCGCTACTCGCTACTCGCCGACCGCGCCCCGTCACCAACCCCATCACCCGATAAATCAGCTTCGCCGCCAGAAACTCCGTAACATGTCCCGGCGGCAACGGCCGCACCTCTACCACATCCGCCGAGACAATTTTCCGCGCGCGGGCCACCGCCGCCAGCAGGTCGGCGACCTGATACCAATCCAACCCGCCCGGCTCCGGCGTGCCGGTGCCGGGTGCATACGCCGGGTCGAAGCCGTCGATGTCGATCGTCACGTACACTTCGGGGCCGAGGGCCGCGACGACTTCATCGATCCACGTCTTGCTCTCGCGGCATTGCCGCGCGCCGACGATTTTTTTTCCGGCCTGCTTGATGAACCGCGCCTCGCCCGCCGAGTAATTGCGAATGCCCACGGCGACCGCGTCGGCACCCAACTCGTGAATTCGCCGCATCACGCACGCATGGCTCCACGGCGACCCCTGATAGCTATCGCGCAGGTCGGCGTGTGCGTCGATCTGCAAAACGCTCAACTCTTTGTGCCGCGTCATCACCGCTTTCACTAGCGCCGAACTGATGCTGTGTTCGCCGCCCAGGCTGATCAGAAACTTGCCGTCGGTGATCGGCTGTTTGGCGGCCTTGAAGATGCGATCGAGCTGCTCCTTCGGCCCGCGCACGTCGGGTTGCACGGCGTCGAGCGTGGCGCATCCAGCCGCGATGCACTCGCGCCCGAGTTCCTCGTCGTATAGCTCGACCTGCTGCGACGCGGTGATGATGCACCGCGGCCCCTCGCGCGTGCCAACGGCGAAACTGGTCGTCGCATCGTAGGGAATCGGCAACACCGCGAATTTGGCCGACTTGTAGTCACAGTCCGGCAAGGGCAGGCCGAGGAAATTGTCGGGGACGGAATCAGACACGTGCGACTCCCGCGATGTTGCGCTATGGAAGGAAATAGGAAAATGGTGGGCGACGCCCACCTGACGGCAATTGAAATCCGAACCCCGAGTGCGAGCGAGCGGGGTATCTCGCCCAATCGAAGAAAGCAGCCGAGGGCGGCTGCTCCACAACACCGCAGAGGCCGGGGTGCTCCAGAGAAACCGCGGAGGGCCGCGGTGCGCCACGCCTACTCGAACAAAAACACCGCCGCTGCACAGACCGTCGTCCAAAGGCCGTTCTTGTCGCCCTCGGCCGTCTGTACGAAATGCCGCGTGTTCACGATCTTACCCGACATGCGATACAACTCGCGCCGCTGGTCATAATCAGCATCGGGATCAAACTCGACGTCGAGCGTGCTGGCGAGCATGCTGGCCGCCATGTCCTCGACAAAGTCGCCCGTCTTCTTCTCGGTCAGGCCGAAGCCGTGATGCTCGGAGATGTAACCGAAGTGATCTTCGCCGGCGGGAATCGCCAGACCCAGGCCGGCGCAAATCAGCCGATTCGGCTCGCTGGTGCGCTCCTCGGCCATGACCACGAAGGTGATCTGGCCGGGCCTGATGGTCTTGAGCCCTTCTTTGGCGGTTATGATCTTGCACTGCGGCGGAAAGATGCTGGAGACTTTCACCAGATTGCATTGCGCAATGCCGGCGTCGCGGAGAGCGATCTCGAACGATTGAAGATTGTTGCGGTGACGGCCCACGCCGCGAGTGAAGAACATGCGCTTTGCGACCAAAG
>JBJXFK010000293.1:0-3282 GCA_046155505.1 Phycisphaerae bacterium | reverse complement strand
AGCTACACCGGCCGCGAAGGCCCGCTGACGAACACGGACACACATCTGTTGAAGTAGCGAGTATTGAGTAGCGAGTTGATACTCGATCGACGCGTTCGTCGCGCGGCGCGTACATCGCGCCAGCGATCCGAACGCGACGCGCAAGCGAGTGAACGCGAGCGCAGCGAGCGTGTGCTATGGGCTTCCAGCCCGTTATTGTGTACTACGGGCTTCCAGCCCGCATCCGAACGCGAAGCGTCAGAGAATGAACGCGAAGCACCAGCGAGCGGCGTAGACCGCACCAACAAAAGAAGCAGCCGAGGGCGGCAGCTCCACATCGCGTGTCGCGCCTCGCGACGATGTTCGGTTGACCCGTTCTTCCCTTCTTCCATTCTTCCCTTGTTCCGTTGTTCCTTTGTTCCCTTGTTCCCTGGTTCCCGCCGAATAAACCGCTGAGGGCCGCGGAGCTCAATTGCACGCCGCCACACATTCCAAATCCCCCGCGCTTTCCGAATCACCCCACCGCCCCGCCTTCATGCGTTATGTTTCAAATACGCAGCGCGATGCCGCGACGCGACGGACGAAAGCGCAGGCCACAATGAATCTCGCACTCTTCCTGGGCGGACTACTGCTGCTACTCGGCGGCGGTCGGATCCTCGTTTCCGGCTCGATCGATCTGGCGCGACGACTAAATGTGCCGCAACTACTCGTCGGCCTCACCATCGTCGCGTGGGGAACGTCCGCGCCCGAACTCGCATTCAACCTGACGGCGGCGTTGCAAAACAAGCCCGACCTGATCTTCGGCAACATCGTCGGCGCGAATATCAGCAACCTCGGCCTCGTGCTCGGAATTTCGGCACTCATCACGCCGCTCGCCGTCGCCAGCGAGATCGTGCGCCGCGAGATTCCGCTGATGATTGGCATGTTCGCGCTCTTCGCCGTGCTCGCGTCGGGTTCACACCTGGCCGACGCCGCGGGCGGACGCTTGGAAGGTTTGCTCCTGCTCACCGCATTCGCGATCTACACCGGGTTCGCGATCCAGTCCGGCCTGCGCGCTAAACCCGCCGACGCGCCGATCGAACAGCAAACGAGCGCCGCCGAGATCGTCATCAACGCCCCGCAAACGCTCTGGCTCTCGATCACCATGATCGTCGGCGGTCTCGCGCTGCTCGGTATCGGCGGAAACCTCGCCGCCGGCGGTGCGACCGGCATGGCGCAGTCGCTCGGCCTCAGTGATCGCGTGATAGGCCTGACCGTCGTCGCCGTCGGCACGACGCTGCCCGAATTGATTACGTCGATCACCGCCGTGCTCCGAAAACAGACCGATCTGGCGGTCGGTAATGCGGTCGGCTCGTGCCTGTTCAACGCGGGACTGATCTATGGCGTGTGCGGCCTGATCGTGCCAGCCGAGGTGCCCGCCGACGGTCGAATGGCGGTCGGAGCGATGCTGCTGCTGGGCGTGCTCCTGTGGCCGATGAGCAAAACGTTCAACGCGCATATCGCACGCGTCGAGGGCGGCGCGCTGCTGGCGATTTATTGCATCACGATCGCGATTGAACTGCTTCGCGGCGGATGATGGTGACACGGTGTGGCACCCGCTGATAGCGGGTGCTGCACAACGCCGCACTTACGGCTTCAGCACATACCGCCAAAAAACCCGTTCCACGCGGCAACCCGCCCATTGGTGATAAAACGAAACCGGCCCCACCCACGGAATCACACATGTCCGATGACCCGCATCGTGCATGTCATTCAAACAATGCCACAGTAACACGCGACCAAGGCCCAGCCCACGCGACTCCGGCGCGGTGCCCATCGGCCCGAAAAATCCCCACTCGCGATTCTGCGACGAATGCCCGCTGAATGCGATGATCCGCCCGTCTTTGATCCCCAGATGCAGCGCGATCGGCGACTGCCCGATCGCAAGCTCCGCCTCATATCGCCAGTCATCGCCAAAATTCGCCGAAAAGAACGCATCAAGCAGCGGCCCGTCGCCCCGCGTCGCTCGCCGAACCGTCACGCCCAGCGGTGCCAGCCGCGCATGCTCGGCGGCCGTATCGAACCGCCGCTCCAGCGATCCGGTCAAATTCGCGCAATCCTTGCCGCGCAGAAAGCCCAGTTTCTCGACAAAGCAGAGCCCCTCGGTATAACGCGGATCAAGCCCAGGATGAAAATAATTGCACGGGATCGCCAGCACCTCGGCTTCCGAAAAATCCGCCGGCCACCCCCGTCGCACATGCTCATACAGCCGCGTCGCGATCCCCTGCCGGCGATGACCCGCGTCGACCGCGAACATGCCGATCCAGCATTTCCGCGTCGGTCGGCGAACCGCCGACTGCATGAATCCGACCGTTTTCCCGCCGCAAACCGCGACCTGCGTGCTCCACGAGAACTGCTCCGGCCGACGATTCGCGAAAAGCTTCTCGCGTAGCAACTCCACCGAGAACCGGTCGAGCGGCAGTGCCCGCGTCGCAAGCGCATGCAACTCGGCCAGATCGCCCGGCTGCGCTTCGCGAACTTGAATTTCGGAGTACATGATCGCTCCTCGGCAATTGACTCTTCCGTAAGACGGCGGCGCAGTTGTCGCCGCCTCTCTGGCGTGTGCCCGCTGCGGACGCACGCTCGAAACTACCGATGGGGTAGCGCGGTCGAACACGATGCAACTATGGTGCCACGCACGCAAATTGCGTGGCATCGGCCCGTTGCAGCGGTATGATACTGGAGTGCAAGTCGGGTTCTGAGCGGCGTTTGTGATTCTCACGCGGGATTCCCCGCACGCGGCGACCGAACCTGCTTACAGAATTGATGGTCCCATGGCTCAGTCGTTTTCACAGCTTCCGCGGCAGATCCTCTCGCAGCAGCAGCGCCTCACGCCGCAGCTCATCCAAGCCATGGACATCCTGCAATTGAACGCGATGGCCCTCGAATCGCGCATCTCCCAGGAAATCGACGGCAACCCGGCTCTTGAAATCGTCGGCGGCGACGACGACCCCATGAGTCCGTCCGAATCGGGTTCGACAGCCACAGACGACCGCGAGGGTGAGAAAGACCTCGTCGCCAAAGACGGCGACAGCACCGAATTCGAGCGTCTCGACAACCTCAACACCGAATACGAGCTTTTCGAAGAAGACAGCGAATATCGCGGCACACGCTCGCGCGCACGCATCATCGAAGAAGGCGACATGAAGATGGACGCGATGGCCAGCGCCCCGGCGCGGCCGTCGAGTCTTCGAGAGTATTTGCTCGACCAGTGGAAACTGATCGAGGTAGACGACATCACGCGCGAGCTCGGCAGCGCCATCA
>JBJXFK010000290.1:0-2693 GCA_046155505.1 Phycisphaerae bacterium | reverse complement strand
GGCGACAAAAAGTTCCGCCTGGCCGACGCACGCGGCAAATACGTCGCCATCCATTTCCTGCTCAAGACCGAGTGCCCGATCTGCCTGCGCTACACCACCGACATGGTCCGCCGCGGCCCCGAGATCGCCGGCGTGCAGCACGTCTTCCTCAAGCCCGACCCCGAAGCCGACGTGAAACAGTGGGCCGAAAAGATCGCCCAGTCGGGCATCGACGTGACCATCTATCGCGACGCCGACGCGGCCATCGCCAAGCAGTTCAGCATCCCGGATGGCTACGCCTTTCACGGCGAAAACGTCCACTATCCGGCCCTCGTCCTCATCGGCCCCGACGGCAACGAGATCTTTCGATACGTCGGCAAAAGCAACACCGACCGCATGCCGTTCGACCAACTCGTCGAGCAGGTGCAAAAGCACTCCGCAAATGCCGCGTTGAGAGAATACAACCTCGCAAAGGGCGCGATCGCCCTCCAGGGTCGCGACCCGGTCACGTACTTCGAAGGTGGCAAACCCGTCGTAGGCAAGAGCGACCTCCTGAGTCGCTATCGCGGCGTCACTTATCAGTTTGCCTCGCCGGAAAATCGCGCCAAGTTCGCCGCCGACCCGGAAAAGTACGCCCCCGCATACGGCGGCTGGTGCGCGACTGCGATGGCCGAGGGCGACAAGGTCGAAATCGACCCCGCCAATTTCAAGATCACCAACGGTCGGCTATTCCTGTTCTATAAGGGTTGGCTCGGCAACGCGCTCAACGACTGGAACAAAGCCGAGACCAAATTGACCGTCGATGCTGACCGGCAGTGGAACAAGATCGCCCCGAGCGACACGGCCAAGCCGAAGTAACGCAACGCCGCCTGACGCATCGAACAACGTGCAAGGAGTGATCCCGCAATTGCCGCAGACCGAGTCGCAAATCGGTTCGGGCGGCGACGCGGGATCAGCCGTTTCAGGAGATTCGCATGAACGCCGCACACGAAATGCGACAGCTTTCCGGCAAGCTTGTCATCGCAAGCTGGGTGTTGCAGGCCATCACCGCTCTGATCCTCGCCCAAACGCTCTTCTTCAAATTCACCGCCGCTGAGGAATCCGTATACATTTTCCGCACGCTTGGCATGGAGCCGTGGGGCCGCATCGGTTCCGGCGTTGCCGAGCTGATCGCGTGCGTGCTGCTGCTGACGCCGCGCACGATTTCGCTCGGCGCGGTACTGTCCCTCGGCGTCATCAGCGGCGCGATCATGAGCCACCTCACCAAGCTCGGCGTGGTGGTGAAAGACGATGGCGGACTGCTCTTCGCGCTGGCGGTCGTGGTCTTTGTTTGCAGCGCTGCGGTGCTGGTCATCCGCCGTTGCGAACTACATGGGTGGGTCAGCGCCGCAGCGAGCCGGCTGGGCATCGGCGGCGGGAGTGCGAGCAACGCATGAACAATACGCTTCAGTTTGACCGAATTTGCCGCCCCGCTGCCCTGCTGGCCGCAGCGCTCAAGCAACTCTCGTCGCTGCTCGACTCCGTTTCCGACGCGATGTACGTGCAAAAGCCCGTCGGCGTGATTGAAAGCAGCATCGGCGGCCACGTTCGGCACTGCCTCGATCACTTCGAATCGCTCTGCGCCGCGATCGTCACCGGCGAGCTCGATTACGACCGACGCGAGCGCGGCACATCGATCGAGTCAAGCCGCTGCGCCGCGATCGAGGCGATCGAGGGACTGCTCCTGCGCGTCGCTCGAATCAATCACGACGATCTCGACCGCCCACTGCGCCTGACCGCGATGCTCAGCGGCGACGGAACGACAATCGAAGCCGGCACGACCGTCGGCCGCGAGCTGGCGTTCGTGCTCAGTCATACGATCCACCACAACGCAATCGTCTCGGCGATGTGCCGCACGCTGGGCGTTCCGCTGCCGGCGAGATTTGGCTACGCACCGGCGACCATCGCACACCTCGAGCAAACCGCATGTGTACCGTCACCGTCGTCCCGATAGCCGCGCGACCGGGCGGATCGCACGATACGAATTCGCGCGTCGTGCGCATCGCGTGCAATCGCGACGAGCTGCGCACGCGCCCGATCGCGCTTCCACCCCGCATGCAATCCTTCGGCGCGCGCCGCGCGATTCTGCCGATCGACCCCGCGTCGGGCGGCACATGGATCGCCCTCAGCGACGTCGGCGTGCTGCTGACCGTGCTCAACGTCAACGTCAACAACGGAGTGCGCCGTGACGCGATTCGCCCCGGCGAGCTGCGCAGCCGCGGAACGATCATCCCAGAGCTTCTCGCACTCGACTCTCTGGAAGCGATCGCCGCCGCGGCCGCGAGGCTATCGCCGTCACGCTATCCGCCATTCCGGCTACTGATCATCAATCAAACCCGCGTCGGCGACCTCTACAGCGACGGCCGCGAACTGCGTTACACGAGCCGCGACCTGATTGACGATTCACGGTCGTGCAGCAGCGCGCGGGGAGCATCGGCCTCCGGCCGGTGCGAATTGAGCGCGCACCGGCCGGAGGCTGATGCCCCCCCTGGCGCAATTGCGGATGTCCTCTCGGGCGCGCGACCGTTTTTTTACACGTCATCCGGATTGGGCGATTCGCTCGTCGACGCCCCGCGCCGCGAGCTGTTCGAGCGCAGCTTCTCACCACCGCTAAGCAGCCCGACAGCCACACAAGACGCCTTTCATCGCCACTCGTGGCCCGATCGCCGCCATCT
>JBJXFK010000289.1:0-14411 GCA_046155505.1 Phycisphaerae bacterium | reverse complement strand
AGCTGATCCTGTGCGATCGCCAGGTTGTTCCACGCCGGCGCATCCAGCGGATCGATTTGCACCGCGCGGCCGATCTTCTCGACCGCCGTCTCCAACTTCCCCTGATCCAAGTACACGCAACCCAGGTTGTTCCAATACGGCGCGTAAGCACCATTCAACGTAATTGCCCGCTCATACGCGGCGATCGCCTCGTCAAATTTTCGCTCGCCCGCAAGCTGCACACCTTGATGAAACGCGATCGCAGCGAGCTGCTCGCGCGCGAACCGGTTAGCAGGGTCCAGCTCAATTGTCTTTTCATACTCCGCCGTTGCTTCGTCCAGACGCTGCATCTGCGCCAGCGCCGCCGCCCGCGAAAGGCGAAACTCGCTCATCGTCGGCCGCAGCTCCAGCCCGCGGCGATAATCCTCTGCCGCCCGCTGCAAATCGCCCTGCGCCAGAAACGCCTGCCCGCGACCAAAATACCCCAGCGCGTTGGCCGGCTGCCGGGCGATCACATGCCCCCACAGCGCATGCGAATCCTTCCAGATCGGGATCAGCCGCTGCGTCTGAATCAAATTCAGCAGCGCCACACCTCCGCAGAGCGTCGCGCCGACGATCACTGCCCCGCCGCCGAACCGCGATCGCAAAAAATCACGCGCACCGGCAACCAAAAACGCGAACAAACCGATCGCCGCGTAATAGGCGAAGTGATCGCTCACCCACGTCACCGACATATTCCCGAATGGCAACACGCCAACCACCGGCCCGATGCTTACAAAAAACAGCGCCAGCCCCCAGTGCTGAATCGCCGACATCCGCCGCCGGAGCGTCCACCACATCGCCATCCCAGCCAGGCACAGCCCGAGCGGAATCCAAAACAGCGGCGACGCCGGCGCGATCGACCACTTTGGATAGAACGGCGTCAAATCCCACGGCACCACCGTCCGCAGCGCGTAATGCAGTACCGCCGCCGGCACCAACATCAACCGCTCGCCCAGCGCCGGCGTGTCTACATCAATAAACCCGCGCTCCACCACGCTCGTGACCCAACCCGAGGCGATCGACATCGGCAGCATCAACAGCAGCACCGCCGCACGCCGCGCGTCGGTGCGGTGAATCAGCATCGCCTGAGCCAGCAGCACAATCGGCAACCCCAGCCACGCCGACTTCGCGAGCAATGTCACCGCAAAAAAACCGAGCGTCGCGACCAACCACTTCGCCTTGCCGCGCTCGCAGTACCGCCCCCACCCGAGCATCGTCAGCAACGCCCAGTTCGTCGACAGCACGTTCTTGCGTTCCGACACCCACGCCACCGACATCACCTGCACCGCCGCCACGGCGAACAGCAGCCCCACCGCCGCGGCCGCGCCGTCGCTCATCCCCAACCGCCGCATCAGCAACACGACCAGCCCCGCCGAGATCGCATGCAGGATCACGTTCACCGCGTGATAGCCGGTCGGTCGCAATCCCCACAACTGATATTCATTCCAGTACGTGTGAAACGTGACCGGGTAGTACTGCGGCAATTCAAGTGTGGTGTACATACGCCAAAGCCCAACCCACGGCGAGTACACCGGCTGCGACGTGGCCTTCGCGAACTCGGGATTCACCAGCGCGTTGTTGTGGATATACGTCGTATCATCCCAGTTCACCCAGCCGTGCCCGATTGACGGCGCGTGCGTGGCAAATGCGATCAGCGCGACGAGCAAAGCCCATGGCCATATCGGTCGATGGCGAACGGCAGCAGCGCTGACGGCACCACCGGAAGCCGCGCGAGAGTGCGAGCGTTGTTTCATCCCGCCATTGTAAAGCGACTTGACAAACGGCATCCGAACCAACGCAAGCCACTCGGCCCGTAAGCAGCGTCCGAATTTCGTGATCGTGCCAGATTCTCTTGGAATCGGCGGATCGACGCGGGT
This sequence comes from Phycisphaerae bacterium, assembly GCA_046155505.1. Classification (GTDB taxonomy): domain Bacteria; phylum Planctomycetota; class Phycisphaerae; order UBA1845; family Fen-1342; genus JBJXFK01. Next base: position 12,513 of record JBJXFK010000289.1, on the reverse strand, counting down.
ACTATTCCCTGGTGGAACCTGCTGGGAGCAGCCATGCGCAATCGTCGTCGTCTCGCCTTCACGCTCATCGAACTGCTGGTCGTCGTCGCGATTATTTCGCTCCTGATTTCCATCACCACGCCGTCGCTCTCTCGCGCTCGACAGCAAGCCAAGGCCACCGTCTGCATGGCCACGCTCAGCGAAATGATGAAGGGCATTTTCGCCTACGGCAACGACTACTCCTTCGCCCTTCCGACACAGCGCTACGAAGCCAAACCGCCCAATGCCCCGAAAGACTGGCTGCCGCCCAGCGGTCGTCCCGTATATCACGGCTGGGCCGAGGTGCTCTACACCTCGATGTACAGCGAACGCGACTATCCCTGGGATCAGCCCTACCCGGTGATGCGCAACATCGAGGACAACTATCGTTTCTGGACCTGCAAGGAGGCCGAACCGCAATTCGGCAGCAGCGGCGGGCACTATCGCGTCTATGAAGAAGGCTGGCGCGGCGGCACGCTCGAAAAAGTGCGTTACCGTCTGCCACTGATCACCGACAGCGCCCCGATGGTCACGCTGCCCGAAGACCTCGAACGATCCGACGTCTCCAAATACCGCCTCGCCGGCCTCGAGGGCGAAGCCTACATCGACGAACGCCACTACGGCGGTTCCAATTTCGCCTTCCGCGACGGCCATGTCGAGCGCAGCCTGACCTTGCGTGAGAAACTCGCCGAAGACTGGGATCTCGATCCGCTCACGCCGAATAACTAAGGAGGATCGGCACCGCGCGTCGGTGTAGGGTGGGCATCGCCCACCATTCGCACGGGCGTAACGATCGACCCACCCCGCGCGCTCGACGCGCATAATGGCGGGCGATGCCCAGCCTACGAATTTGGCTGCCGCACGCTACGATCCACATATGTCCGCCGTGATCTATCTCGACAACAACGCCACCACCCGCGTCGATCCGCGCGTCGTCGACGCCATGCTGCCCTATCTCACCGAGCAATACGGCAACCCGTCAAGCCTGCATCACTTCGGTGCGCAGGTCGCCGCCAGCGTCGAGGAATGCCGCGCCACCGTCGCCGCCGCCATCGGCGCACGCGACAGCGAAATCACCTTCACCAGCGGCGGCACCGAATCCGACAACGCCGCCCTGCTCGGCGTGCTCGAAGCCCGCCCCGCCAAGCGGCACATCGTCATCTCCGCCGTCGAGCACCACGCCATCCTCGAACCCGCCGAGTCGCTCGAACGCCGCGGCGTCGCCGTCACCCGCGTCGGCGTCGATCATGACGGGCGACTCGATCTCGACCAACTCGCAGCCGCCATCCGCCCCAACACCGCCCTCGTCTCGATCATGCTCGCCAACAACGAGACCGGCGTCGTTTTTTCCCTCCGCGAAATCGCCGACATCGTCCACGCCCGCGGCTCGCTTCTGCACACCGACGCGGTCAACGCACTCGGCAAACTCGCCATTCGTGTCGACGATCTCGGCTGCGACTTGATGAGCCTGAGCGCTCACAAGATCCACGGCCCGAAAGGCACCGGTGCGCTCTACATTCGCCGCGGCACACAATTCCGCCCACAACTGCTCGGCGGCCCACAAGAACGCCAGCGCCGCGGCGGAACGCAAAACGTCGCCGGCGTCGTGGCATTCGCAACCGCGTGCCGCTTGGCGATCGACGACTTCGATTCGCACGTCGCGCATGTGCGCCGCCTGCGCGATGATCTCGAAACGCGACTACGCTCGCAATTCCCAACCGTACACGTCGCCGGCGATGCTGGCGCACGATTGCCCAACACCTGTTGCGCATGTTTCCCGGGGGTCGAGGCCGAAGCGTTGCTACTATTGCTCAGCCAGGCCGGCATTGCGGCGAGCAGCGGGGCCGCATGCAGCAGCGGCTCGCTCGAACCGTCGCATGTTCTGAAGGCGATGGGCATCGACCCGGTCATCGCGCAAGGTCAAATCCGCTTCTCGCTCAGTCGCGAATCGCGGACCGAGGATATCGAACGTCTGATGGAAGTCTTGCCCGACGCTGTCGCACGAGTGGCTGCCATAAACGCGTAGCGCCGGGTGCCACGCCGACGGCCGTTCGCGTCGGCATGTGTGCGACGAGAGGCAGCCGAGGGCGGCAGCTCCACAATGTTCAGTGCCATGCTGACGCGCGGTACTCCGCCGTCGGCGCGCCGCGTGAAATCGGTCCGAACGCGACGCGCCAGCGAGTGACCGCGAGCGAAGCGAGCCGGGGTAGCTCGCTCTCAGTCGCCGTGCCCGCGTTCGAGCGACCCTCGCGGCGGGCGTTCAGGCTGTAACCCCTGCGCAACGCGTTCGCGTGCCTCGGCAAGCGCAATTTCGTCGGCGAGCATTTGACCGGCTTGAACCTGAATCGCGAAGAGCATGAGTACCAACACCGGTAGCGCGACCATCGTTGAACAGTTCACGATGAAGAGTGCCCCGCTGATTACGCTGAGTGTTTGAATCAGCGTGCCAGTCTGCGGCAGGTTGAGGGCAACCGGTGCGCGCACAACCAGCCATAACGTGAATGCGATTCCGCCAGCAATGAACACACCGCGCGCACTCGCGATACTCATGTCGGCTAGCGTTCGCCGCTCGCAGCGCGACGCCAGAAATCCGATCCAGCGTGCGTGGGCGTAAATCGCGAGAATCGCCGCCAGCCATGTCGCCGCAACCAGTGCGACCACGCCGGCGCTCAAGAGCGATAGCCGCGATCCCGTGATCGTCGCGGCCAAACTGAGAATCGTCGTCCCGGCCGCGAACAACAACGACCAAAATCGGCTGAATTGGCGCGTCCGTTCCTCAAACGCTTGCCCGGTCAGATTCGGTTCCGGCGTCGCCATCAGCATCGAACCGGCGCATGCCCACACGGTCATCACAGCGAACCAGATTGTCGCCAGTTGTTCCGTGGAGTTGGCTTGGCCCCGCCCCAGCAACATCACGCCGAGCAACCCGCCCATCGCGAGAACGGACGCCCAGATCAAGCAGTAGTGGCCGCGGCGCAGCGTGTACAACCACCCGAGATCACTCAGCGACAACCACCGCTCGCCCGTCGACCGAATCACCTGCAGCGCGCACTCCGGGCAGTTACCCTCCCACGACAACCCACGCAGGTTGTAGCCGCACCGGCGGCACTTCAAATCGTGCCCAACCGTGTCGCGTGTCGTGTCAGCATGCACCGTTCGGCCCATATGCTCGATAATCTACCCCACCGAGCCTCGAAAAACGCCCGCAATTTGGATTCACGAGCCGTGTACAAGTAATCGGAGCGGTGCGCGAGGAGAGAGCCGGAACGTATGCTCGAACGCCGCTTTGTGGAGCCGCCGCCCTCGGCTGCTGCTTCTGAGCCGCGATCGTAGGGACAGCTCTTTTGCAACCGCGAGAAACCCCTTGCTTACGCGCGGGGCTCGGTTCTGGCTCGCTACGCGAGCCGCCGTCGGGCACGGAGGCCCGATCGCTACGAGCACGGAGGCCCGAACGCCGCAACTCGGTGCCCTCTGTGCCCTATGTGGCTATGCCGTTATTCTCCCAGCGGCGGAAACTCCGCCGCGAAAGGATCGAAGAAAATGCCTGTCGGCGAAACGCTGGTCAAAAAAGGCCTCATCACGCAGGATCAGCTCCTGGGCGCACTGGCCCAGCAAAAAAATTCATCCGAGCGCATCGACCAACTGCTCGTCCGCCTCAATTACGTCAACGAACGCGAGATGCTCCGCGTCTATGGCGAGCAGCTTTCAATGAAGGTCATCGAGCCGACCGAGAAGGATGTCGAGCCGGATCTGCTCAAGCTCGTCCCCAGCCGCATCGTCCACAAGTACACGCTCATGCCCATTCGCCGCAGCGGCAAGGCGATTCAAGTCGCAACCAGCGACCCGTACAACATGTACGCGATGGAAGAGCTGCGCACGTGCATCAATATGCCGATCGACTCGGTGCTCGCCACGCGGGCCGAGATCAACAAGCTGATCAAGAATTTCTACGGCGTCGGCGGCGAAGTGTTGCAGGAGATGGCCGCCGAGCAGGGCGACATCGAAATCATGAACGAAGCCGTCGTCGAGTCGAGCGACCTCGACGTGCAGATGGCCCAGGAAGCGTCGGTCATCAAGCTCGTCAACGAGATTTTGATCGAGGCGATCGACCTGCGATCCAGCGACATTCACTTCGAGCCGTTCGAGGGCGACTTCGCCGTGCGCTATCGCGTTGACGGCGTCCTGCGCTATGCCAACGTGCCGCCCGAGATTCGCCGCTTTCAGAACGCCGTTATTAGCCGCATCAAAATTCTCAGCGGCATGAATATCGCCGAAAAGCGCCTGCCACAGGACGGCAGTTTCAAGATCAAGGTGCACGGGCGCGAGATCGACCTGCGCGTGAGCGTCATTCCGATGGCCTTCGGCGAGGGCATCGTGCTGCGCATTCTCGACAAGTCGAAGGTGCTCATCAGCCTGCAAGAACTGGGCATGGAGGGCGACACGTTTGAGCGGTTTTGCGAAGTGATCGACCGCCCGCACGGGATCGTCCTGGTCACCGGCCCGACCGGCAGCGGAAAGACGACCTCGCTTTACGCTGCGCTGAAGCAGATCGCGAACTCGGAACTGAAGATCCTGACCATCGAAGACCCCGTCGAATATTTCATCCCCGGCATCAATCAGACGCAGGTGAACATCAAATCGGGCCTCAGCTTTGCCAAGGCGATGCGTGCGTTTCTGCGTCACGACCCGGACGTGATTCTCGTCGGCGAAATTCGCGACAAAGAGACGGCCGAGACGGCGATCAACGCATCGCTCACAGGTCACTTGGTGTTCAGCACGTTGCACACCAACGACGCCGTGAGCGCGACGACGCGCCTGATCGACATGGGCGTCGAGCCGTTCCTCATCAGCAGCTCGCTCGAAGCGGTCATGGCTCAGCGACTCGTGCGCACGCTCTGCAAGCATTGCAAGGAGCAGTACGAACCAGACAACCCGCAATTGCTGCCGCGCGATTTTGATTACAAGGTCGGCGAAAAGCTCTGGCGCGGGCGCGGCTGTCGCGAGTGTTTCCAGACCGGCTTTTCCGGTCGCCGCGCGATTTTTGAGTTGCTCACGCTGAACGACGAGATTCGCGAGATGGTCGTCGAACGCAAATCCGCCGCCGCCCTGCTGCCCGCCGCAAAGGCCGCCGGCATGCGGCTGCTCCGCGAAGACGGCTGGCGGCTGGTCAGAAACGGCTACAGCACGCCGGAAGAAGTCGTTCGCGCGACGAAGGTGTAGCACGGAAGCGGAGTTCAAGCAGCGCGGGTGCCGTGCCGACGGTCGTTCGCGTCCGCATGGCTTCGGACCGTCGAATGCAAAATGCAGAATGCAGAATGCAGAAAGCCCGCTCAGCTAGCAAAATCGCCACTTATGGAACGCCCACGGGCTGAGTCTCTCTCAATCGCGCCGAGGAGCGTTCTGCATTCTGCATTCTTCATTCTGCATTCGCTTTCCCATCGTGCCTGCGCGCGAACGACTGAATCTGCTGTGCGATGCCAATGAAAATGTCCACCTCATTCACCGACATCGCCGCCCGGCCCAGCACACGCCGAATCGCGAATTGCAGATGCTCCGGCGTCTGCTGATAGTCAAAAAATCCGATGCGATCGAGCGCCGCGAACAGTTTCTCGAACATCACCCGCTTGCGTTGATCATCCGCCGGCGGATCCTGCGGCGGCAGCAGCGGCGAACCCGCCATCTCCAGCGAGGTTGTATACAACTCGTAAGCGATGACCATCGCCGCGGCGGCGATGTTGAGCGCGCCGTATTGCGGATTCGCGGGAATCTCAACCAACCGATCGAAATCAAGCAACTCGCCCTGCGTCAAGCCGTGATCCTCGGGCCCGAACACAAACGCCACTTGCCCGCCCGCCGTCGCTTCGAGCGCAACCCGAGCCGACTCGCACGGCGGCGCGGCGATCTGCCGTCGATAGAACCCACCCTTGGCCGACGTCGCAAAACTCAGCACGCATCCATCAAGCGCCTCGGCGACCGTCGGCACGACTCGCGCGGCTTCCAGAATCGGCAACGCGCGCATCGCCCGCCAACGGGCCTCATCGGCGAGAGGATCGCACTCGGGCGAGACGATGAACAGGTCGCTCAGCCCCATGTTCATCATCGCGCGACAAATCGCGCCGACATTTCCCGGCACCTGCGAGCGAACCAACACAAATCGAATGCGGTCTAACACGACGACATGATAACGCGGTCAATCTCACCGCAGCGCGCAGCCCGCGGCACCCAAGCACTGAACCCCGAACCCCGAACCCTGACCACTACTCAAGCCCCTTCGGCTGCTCGCGCTTGATCCGATACTTCTCCAGCAAATCTCGCAGCTTCGGCTGATTCGGATCGATCTCCAGACTGCGATGCCACGCCTCCACCGCTTCCTCGCGCAACTCCATCTTCTCCGGCGTACTCAAAAACTGCGTCATTCGCACCACGCCCAGCCCGGCGAACGCCCGCGCGTTGCGATCGCTTAGCTTGATCGATTCCTGATAGCTCGTCACCGATTGGTCGAGCCGCTGCGTTCGCCAGTAGCAGTAACCAAGCCGCTCATGCGCAATCGACAGCGTCGGCTGCGCCCGCAGCGCCGCCTCGAGCGTCTTCTGCGCCGCGTCGTAGCGCTCCTGATTCAGATACACCGTCGCGAGATTCACCAGCACAATCGGCTGATCGTCGTCGCATTCCAGCGATCGCTTGTACGAGTTGATCGCCTTGTAATACTCGCCTTTCGCGTCATACGCCGCCCCCAGATTGCTCCAGCCGTGCGCACTCCGCGGATCGAGCCGCAGCGCGTTTTCATACGTCGAGATCGCCATGTCCAGCTCGCCGGCCTGGTGATAGCACGCGGCCAGTCGAAAATGCGGATCGAAATCGCGCGGCCGCAGTTTGCACGCGAGCAGATACGCCCGCACCGCCTGGGCCGTGCGATCGAGCAGGCGATAGACCTCGCCCAGTTCGAACATCGACGTGAAATCCTTCGGATCGAGCCGCACCGCGGTTTCGAGCGAGCCGGCCGCCGATTCCAGATCGCCGGCCTGCTTGAACGCCTGCCCCAGTCCCGAATGCGCCTCGGCGAGTTGCGGGTTGAGCTTCACGGCCCGCTGAAACTCGACCAGCGCGACGTTGAAGTCCTTTGACTCAAGCGCCTGCTCGCCGCGGCTCAGATGCCCGCGCGCCATCTCATTGCGAACGACGCACCCGCCGAGCAGCGGCAATATGACTATGCAAATCCATGCCAGACGCATCGCACATCCTCGCCAGGTGAGGGAACGAAATCCGAATTTCAACTGCTGCGGCCAACTCGAATCAAGCAGGAGCGAGAACCGCGCGCTGGGTGACCGGTCTCTGACCGGTCTTTCTGCGCACGACGCACCTTTCGAAGAAAGACCGGTCAGAGGCCTGTCCCCCAGCGCAGCATTTTGGACGACTCGCAGCCCGCGCAAACTCCGCGCGTGCCGCTTTGTACCCCTATCGGCTCAAACGCGTCAACGCACACAGCCGAAATGGTGGTTATCGGCGAAGCGCGAAACCGCAGGGTTCAGGGTTCAGGGTTCGGGGTTCGGGGTTCAGGGTTCAAACTGGGAAGTGCAAAGTTCAAAGTGGAAAATGCGTCACCGCTGCCGGTAGTGTTCACTCATCGCTGAGCACTGAGCACTGAGCACTGAGCACCTTGAACGTTGCACAGTTCACTCGGCTTGCATCGTGCGCCGCGCCTTGCCGACCTCGAGAAGTGCCTTCGCCATCGCGCGCACCGTCTCATCCGCGTCGTCGCTCGCCACGCGCTCCAGCTCAATGTCGAACGATTCGCCCTGCCGCGCCAGTACCCGCAGTGCCATCATGCGCACCGCCCACTCGCGATGCTCCAGGCATTGCCGCACGCCCGTCGCCAGCCGCGCGTTGAGGCCGCACGTCATCACCGCGTCGAGCGTCCGCACGCGCAAGTCAACGTCGTCGATCGCCAGCATGTTCGCGAGGGCTTCCTCGATCCGCGTCTCGGGCACCGCCGTCCGCCGATACGCCGGTTCTTTCGCGCGTGCCCGCTGCGCCTCGCCCAAAAGCTGCGCCAGCGACTCGACGGCCGCGGCGCGCGCCGCGCGCTCACCCGCCGCAACGCCTCGAAACAATGCTTCAATCCCGGCCGCAGCAGTCGACACCGGCAATCGCACCGTCACCGCCGGTCGCACCATCTGCCCAAACGTCGTAGCCTGCCACGCGCCGGCATCGTTCAACTGCGCATCCAGGATCGCCGTCAGTGTCACACGTTGCATCCGTTGCGGCGTGCCGCGCGACATCCGCCGCAACGGCCCCAGATCGACCGAGCGGCGAATGCGATACGACCCGCCCGGCATCAGGCTCTTCACGCGATCAAGATGCATCGAGAACAGCGCCGGATACTCGCGCGTCTTGTCGCCCTCGACGAGAAACGACATCAGCATGCTTGCGTTCACCAAACCGTCGGGGCCGAAGCTGATCGGGAACGACCCGCGGTTGCGAAACGTAATCAGCACCACCCACGGCTCGGCGGTCTCGACGTTCTGATCCTCGAACTCAACCGTCACGTCGAGAAACCGCGACGGATCCTGATCAAATGTGAGCACCGAGCCGTCAAATGCCTTCAGCACGTCGGCGATATCGCTCGGTGCCGATGCGGGCATGTTCGTCGGCGACGACAGCCCCACTTCATCGATCACCGTCCGCGCGAGTCCTGTGATCGGCTGGACGCGCAATTCGCCCAGCACCTGTCTCGCGGCCGCTTCGTCGGTCGGCTTCAGCAATTTTGCCAACGCCGCGGCCGCGAACGGGTCGTCGCGTGCGATCGGTCGCAAAATCGCGATTGCCTCGTCGGCGCGCGCGTTGATGGCCAGCGCCCAACCCATGAGCCGCCGCGCGAATGCGTCGTTCGTCACCCGCGCCGAAACGGCAGCAGCCATCGCCAGCACGCGTTGCGGCGGCGGATTTTTGTCGTATGCACAGTAATACCACGCCGCCTGCGCCAGCACGTTTACGTCGAGCGCATCCAGATCGGTGATCGACGCGACCGCCTCGTCGAGCGTGCGGTTCACGTCGAGAGCGCGAGCGGCCGAACCGCCATGCTGATGAATCCAAAGCAGATTCATTCGCGCCGACAGCGATCCCGGACTCGCGTCGAGTACCCGCTCGGCCAAGCGAACGGCCTCGTCGACGCGCCCGAGTGCGTGCAAATTCAATGCGATCTGGTTCAGTTTCTCGATCGGCAGTGCCGCTCCCGCGCCGCTCACAGCGTTCATCCGCAGCGCGTGATCAAAAAACACCTGCGCATCGGCGACCACGCCCGCCTGATGCAGCAACTGCCCGGCATCCCAGGCCAACTGCGCATCGCGCGGCTGCAACAATAGCGCCGAGAGAATCAGCAGGAGTCTCTGCGAAGTGCTCGCATCATTGCTGAGTAATTGCAGCCGCAGCTTCGCCGCCCCCGGACTAGCCGGCCAAAGCGTCGCGGCCTTGTCGAGTCGCTCCGCCGCCGCTGCGCGATCGAGCTGTTGCAGTGAAATTTCGGCGAGCCGGGTATGCACCATCGCCTGCTGCACGGGCGAGAGCGATTTCGTCAGTTGTGCCTCGAACCACTCGCGACGTTTTTCGACCTGTTGAATCGCGCGCGGGCCGATCTCCAGAAAAATCTCGAACGCGACTTCGTGTTCGGGGTCGAGTTCGAGGTATTTTTCGAGCGGGCCGGCGATCGACTCGACCCCGCCGACGACCGCCTCCAGCTCGCAGCGCAGCCGCCAGGGCTCAGCCGCTTTCGCCTCGAGCCGCGTCGCCGCCGCGAGTAGCGCTCGCACCACGTCAGCATCGGCGGCGGTCCGTTTGTCGCCGACGCTCAGCGCATAGTCGCGGGCAAGATCGACCATGAAGTCGCTGCCGAGCAGCGGCGGGTTGCGCCGATCCGTCTGGCCAAACGCCGCTGCGGCGAGCACGACCACCGCCGCGAAAAATCCGACCGCGCCGCTACGCATGCACGCTCCGATGGTTGAACATGAAGGGCCGCCGCGCTGGAGCACCGCCGCCGGTCGAATGCCATCTTAGACCGAGCCGAAAGCAGCGGAGGGCCGCCGCCCCCCATGCCGTCCCGAACGCCACCATCACGCGCAGCGATCGGCTCCCGGTCTTCCACTCGCTACTCGCTATTCGCTACTCGATACTCGCGCTAGGCGCGTGCCGTCTTCTTCTTGGCCCGCCCCTCGCGCGCCCGGCGCTTCTTGCGGTCCACACTCTTCCGATGCTTCTTAGCGGCTCGCTTGCCCTTTTTGTTCACGAAACACTCCTCAGACTCGACGTTCGCCGATCGCGATCCGTCGGGGGATGCAAATGCCGCGCCGACCACTCGTTCGGCGCGCAGTTTCACAATTTCAATTCAAGTCACCGGCTCGATCTGCGCCGTCATCGAACCCTGCGAACGATCCAGCCGCCAGTCCGCGCCGAACGACTGAATCTGCTCGCGTTTCAATTCGGCCCGCTCGCGCGTGGTGGTTTCGACAACGACACGACCCGTCTTGTCCACCTCGACCGCCAGTTGAAACGCGCGCTCGGACGAAAACCGAAACAGCTTCGACAGCATCTCGACCACATAGTCGTACGTGTGGTCATCGTCATCCAGCAGCACGATGTTCCACATCGGCGAAGTGCGTGGACGCGCCGCCTGCGCTTCCACCGCGCCTGCCTGCCTCGGTTCCGCCATTCGCCCGGCTCCGCCCGACATCGGGCCTCAGTGCATCCCGTCCATCATATCGGCCGCGCGCGGCCGAGCAAGCCACGCGCGCGACGCCGGATTCACGGTGCACAACCTGCGCGTATACTATGCCGCTCGCCGACAAACCGACAGGAGTCGCTCATGCGCGCCGAACCCATCCTCGCCAAGCTCAACGAACTGCGCCACGAAGCCGAGGGCGACCGCGAAGACATCGAATATCTCGCCCTGCACCACGCGTTTTGCTTCATCTCATACAAAATGGCCGATTTCCAGGCCTACCTAAACGAAGTCGCGCAGAGCGAGAAATCGCAATGAGCGGCGTCCCCGAAGCGACGCCCGCCGCGCAACAATCGCCGATCCGCCGCCGGTCCAGCGCCTGGCTCGACGGGGCGATCGTGCTGCTCTGTGCCGCCGGCTGGTGGTTGAGCATCGACCTGTGGCGCATCGGCATGGGCATCGCGGCGACCAACCCGATTCTCGCCGCACAATGCAATCCGGCTGCCGACGCTGTGACCGATTGTTCGTCCGTTCTCGCGTCCTCTTGGGCGTCTGTGTCGATCGGCTCAAACCCCAATGCCCCGCGCGTCCCGCTTGCCGCGCTCGGAGCGGCGTACTTCACGGCCGTCGGCTTGTGGTTTCTGTTTGTCGGACGCGTCCATCCGCGCCGCTGGGCATGGGCGATTCCGGTGACGCTGCTCGTACTCTACGGCGGGTTTCAATCGCTCTATTCCATTAACATCATGTCATCGGTCCTGGGCAGATGGTGCATCGGCTGCGTCTGGGTGCATGCATTAAACGCGGTAATCGTCATGCTCGCGCTCGCGTCGTTTCCGTGGACTCGCCGGCGAAGCGCCGAGCCGATTTATCCGCATCACAACCTTGCCGCCGCCGGTGCGACCTGCGGCCTGCTCGCGCTGATGCTCTTTCCGACGTACGCGCTGCTGATTTTCGTTTCCGCCTCCGCAAACCAGATGTCTCGCGAGTACGAAAGAATCATCGGTGATCCGCAGTACATCGCAATCAAGTACACGTCGCAGCCGCTCGTCGAAGTTCCTCTCGGCGATGAACCACCCAGCCTCGGCAACGCCGACGCGCAGCTCACGCTCGTCGCTTTCGTCGATTTCGAATGCTCAGTGTGCAAGCAGCTTCGCACGATATTGACCGACCTTGCCACCCGCGAGCCGCAGACCTATTGCGTGCATTTCAAGCATTATCCGCTCGATCAATCGTGCAACCCGCACGCAAAGCGCACGGCGCACGGTTCAGCCTGCCTCGCCGCGCGTGCCTATGAAGCCGCACGAATTGTGGGCGGCACCGACGCCGCACGCACGCTGCGCGGCGTGCTCTATCAACGCCAGCGTGAGATCGCCCCGCAATACATCGACGAATGGGCACGCACTTGCGGCATCGACCCAACGAAGTTCAAAGCCGCGATCAACTCACCCGAAGCACTCGCGCCAATCAACGACGACACCGCGCTCGGCAAGTCGCTCGGCGTCGAGGCTGTGCCGGTGCTATTCGTCAACGGTCGCCGCTTTGATCAGTGGCGCACGACCGACGCATTCGACAAACTGCTGCCGGTGATCAACGAAATGCAAAAACGCTGACGTGACGATGGCTCGTTCGCGACGCTGGGGAAATGCCGACGAATTGTCACTTATTTCGGATCGATCACCGGGGTGGGCACAGCGCAGGTCGGCACCTGAGACCGGGTCATATCGGCTTTAGATGATGAAATTCACCAGCCGCCCCTTGACCACGATCGCGCGCTGAATCGTCTT
>JBJXFK010000280.1:0-4861 GCA_046155505.1 Phycisphaerae bacterium | reverse complement strand
CTCGCCGAGGCGGTGAAGGCGAACGTTTTCCTGAGCGTCGAAAATCTGCTGAAGTCGAGCCCGATGCTGTCGCAGCTCGTGAAGTCCAAGAAGCTGACGATTGTCGGCGCGGTCTATGACATCGAGACCGGCACCGTGAACTGGCTCGGTCGCCATCCGAATGAGAGCCAGGTTTGCTCGGGTGAAGCCGTCGCGAATGACGATCACGCGCAGCCCGGCAAGGGCAAGGACGCCGATGCGAAACCCAAAACCGCAGTCGCCGGCGCGAGCGCGACCAAAGGCGGCGATGGTCACGGCGACGGCGGGCACGGCGGCGGATCTGCTCCCGCGGGCGGCGGTCATGGCGCAGCCAAGCCCAAGGAGCCGGCCAAGCCCAAGCAGCCGGCGTCGGGTGGGCACTCGCCGCACTAATTTTCGACGAGTTTGCGAATCAACTGGACGCGGGTCGGTCGCTTGTGACCGCCCCGCGTCTACTTTTTGCGGCGCCGCGGCACAGGCGCTCTTCGCTTCGGCTTGCCTAGCTTCGCCGCCAGCGCGCGGGCCACGTTTTCCGGCACGAGCCGTTTGAGACGAACCACGTCGCCGCCGCCTAGCTCGTAGATTTGTTTCACATACGTGCTCGACGTGAGCGCGTACTGCTCGCTCGCCAGCAAAAAGACGGAGTCGATGCTGCCGATCGCGAGATTCACATTCGCCTGCTGAAGTTCGCTCGACAGATCGGCCAGATCGCGAATGCCGCGCACCAGCACCCGCCCGCCGACGTTGCGCACAAAGTCGATCGTCAGCCCCTCATACGCCTCGGCCCGCACGTTGTGCAGATGCGTGAAGTGCGGCTTCAGCAGCTTCAGCCGTTCGTCCTGCGAGAAGAACGGCTTTTTGTCCGGGTTGTGACCGACGCCGACGATGAGCTGATTGAACAGGTGCGACGCGCGGCGAATGATGTCGAGGTGCCCGTGCGTCGGCGGGTCAAACGAGCCGGGATAGACGGCGGTGATGTGCGCATGTCGTTGCGGCATGCGGCGAACGGTAAGGGGCGGCGTCTGCACGGGCAAGCTGGGCAGCGCGCGAGACGCACAGATCGCCAAATGAGTCGCCGAGCGTTCGTTTTCTTCCGTCGCGATTGCGGGTTATCTTTCCCGCTTCGGCGTTGCGATGCCCCGCGCTGCGGGCGTGTGTCGCACGCCTTCGAACCCAACGAAAGCGATGAGCCGACGATGATCGATATCAAGCTGATCCGCGAAAACCCCGAGCTGGTCAAAGACGCTGCCCGCAAGAAAAGAATGAACGTCGATATCGACGCGTTGCTGACGCTCGATGCGCAGCGCCGCGCGCTCGAGACCGAGTTCAACGAGCTGCGCAGCAAACAGAACAAGGCCGGCGAGCAGATTGCCAAAGCCCCCAAGGAAGAAAAGGCCGCCCTGAGCGCCGAGATGGGTCAACTCAAGTCGCGGCTAAAAGAAATCGACGAGCAAAGGGTCGGCCTCGACGAGCAGGTGCGGCAGATGATGCTGCTCGTGCCGCAGATTCCCGACCCCGCCGTGCCGATCGGCAATAGCGACGCCGACAACGTCGAGGTTCGCCGCGTCGGCGCGCCCAAGCGGGCCGAGGACTTCGGCTTTCCGTTCAAGGACCACGTCGACCTGTGCGTCGCGCTCGACATCGCCGACTTCGATCGCGGCGTAAAGCTTGCAGGCAGTCGCAATTATGTGCTCAAGGGCGCGGGCGCGATGCTGCACGAGGCGATCCTGCGCCTCGCGTGGGATCTGATGATCCAGCGGAAATTCATCCCGATGACCGTGCCGGTGCTGGTGCTCGACAAGCTGATGGAGGGCACCGGCTACTTCCCGCTCGGGCGTGATCAGGCGTATCTCTGCGAACGCGACGGGCAGAGCCTCGTCGGGACCGCCGAAGTGCCGGTCACCGGTTTTCACGGCGACGAGATTCTGGCTGAGGCCGAACTGCCGAAGCTCTACGTCGCACGCAGCACCTGTTTTCGCCGCGAGGCCGGCGCGGCGGGCAAGGACACGCGTGGCCTCTATCGCATTCACTTCTTCGACAAGCTCGAGCAGGTGGTGATCTGCAAGTCCGACGCGGCGGAGTCGGCCAAGTGGCACGACGCCATCATCAAGAACGCAACCGACACGCTCGAAGCCCTCGAACTGCCTTATCGCGTGCTCGAAGTATGCACCGCCGACATGGGCCAGGGCAAAGTACGGATGTATGACATTGAGACGTGGATGCCCAGCCGCAACGGCTTCGGCGAGACGCACTCGGCCAGCCGGTTCCACGACTTCCAATCGCGGCGGCTCAACCTTCGCTATCGCGACGAGGCGGGCAAGGTGCATTTTTGCCACACGCTGAATAACACGGTCGTCGCCTCGCCGCGGATCATGATTCCGGTGCTGGAGATGAACCAAAACGCCGACGGCAGCGTCACGGTGCCAAAGGCGCTGCGACAATACATGGGCGGGATGGAGCGGATCGAGCGGCGATGAAGCCGGCGCGCCGCGCGTCCTACACCAGCGCAGTCACCCCCGGCATCGCCGGCTCGCCCACCGGCAGCGGGCCGAACTCCATCTTTTCCGGCGTCAGATCCAGCTTTGACGCATTCATCGCCCAGTCCCACTGTAACTCGCGACCCGTGTATGCCGACATGCGGCCCATGATCGCCGTCATCGTGCTCTCGGCGACCTGCTTGCCCTCGTTCAGCGGCTTGCCCGAGCGGATGCTGTCGATCAAATCCGCGTGCTCCTGCACATACGGATTGACCGGCTTGCCGCCGTCGTCGAACTTCCAGTTCTTCTTGCCGACGATCTCGGCGTTGCTGCCGTCGAACTTGCATACGCCGCGCGTGCCGACGATGCGTTCGCCGATGCGGACCGACGTTTTGTCAATCTGACGACACATGCTGATCACGCGCGCGCCGCCGGCGTATTCGTAGTCAATCGCGAAGTGGTCGAAGACGTTGCCATACTCCGCGGCGGTTCGCCATTGCCGCCCGCCCATTCCCATGCACTTGGTCGGCACGCCGCCGAAGGCCCAATTCACCACGTCGAGGTTGTGTACGTGCTGCTCGACTATGTGATCGCCCGAGAGCCATGTGAAATACAGCCAGTTGCGACATTGCCACTCCATGTCGCTCCAGTTGGATTCCTGTTTCTTGACCCACAGGCCCTCCTGATTCCAATAGCACTGCGCGGCGACGATGTCGCCGATCGCCCCGTCATGGATGCGCTCCATTGCTTCGAGATATGACGGTTGATGCCGGCGCTGCGTGCCCGCGACCACGGCGAGCCGCTTGGCGACCGCGACCTGCGACGCGGCGAGCACGGTGCGAATGCCCGCCGGATCGACGGCGACCGGCTTCTCCATGAACACGTGCTTGCCCGCGTCGATCGCCGCAGCGTAGTGCGGCGGGCGAAAGCCAGGCGGGGCGGCGAGGATGACCAGATCGACCGGCGACGCGAGCACCTGCTTGTACGCGTCAAACCCGGCAAAGCAGGTCGCCTCGGTCGCCTTGCTGGCCTCGCCGAGCTTCTCGATCTCGGCCCGGCATGAATCCACGCGTTCTTTGAACAGGTCGCCCAGGGCGGTGATCTCAACATTGGCCGACGATTTCACGCAATCGATGGCCGCTCCCGTCCCGCGACCGCCGCAACCAATGACGCCGACGCGAATTTTGTCGGGTTGCACGCCGCCGGGGCGGATGGCGGGGCCGGTCTGGCGACGATCGCCCGCGGCGCAGCCGACGAGCGTCGAAGCAGCGGCGGCGGCGGAAGCGGCGAGCAGAAAGTCGCGACGAGAGAGCGCGGGAGTTTTGGAGATGCGATCGTCATTATCCGAGCAGTCGAGCGTGCGCGTGCGAGCGGCCACTTGATGTCCTCCGATTGTGCGATTGGCGAAAACGTGAAAACGCACTGTAGCGGCGAGGGGCTAGGGTGGGGAGAGGCGCAAACGCCGAAGTCGAAAGAGCAGAGTGCAACGGTAGCGATCGGCCTTCCGTGGCCGACGCCGCGTTGTGCGTGCGATGCGCACACGTCGTCGAACACGGATGGCCGATCGCGTCAGACTGGGAACTACATGCGTCACGGCAGCAAGCGATGCAATTGAATGACAATGACCTTGGCGGGTGGCATTGTCGGAAACCGCTGAATTCGCGAGACGGCCGCGAACTACGAAAACCGTGCGGGTGCCACTGCTCTGTGAGCAGTGTGATTCGGAAGCGCGTGAACCGTTCGGATGTCGAGTGAGATTCCTTCCGAGCGGACGAGCGACGATCCGACGCCGGAAGAGTCGAATTCTCCCGGGCGCGTGGCATGCTTTCGCGGTACTCCGCGTAAGCATGTCCTTCCCAGCCGGTGGCATCGCAACGCCTCGGATGCCCTTCCGACACCGGTACTCCGACGTCGCCATGTCTGAACCAGTTCAAGCAGCCGCGCCCGACTTCCGAATTCCCGCACCCGCCCCCGGCTCCTCTTCCTGTTCCCTGTTCCCTACTCCCCTTTCCCCACTCAAACCCGCTCAAATCCGGTCACCACCGTTCACCTCTTGCACCCGCCCCGCGCGCCCCTTGCCGCACGCCCCTCCGCGCACCAATACTTCCCCCGAGGTCTCACCGCGCGAGTCGACACGCGCGGCCGCGCTCGCCGCCCGATCACCGGCGAAGCGCAACCCAGCACCGGCACCGTGCCGGCGCGAATCGAAACTGCAAGTGCCGGCTTGGCGTGCCTTGTCTTCACTAGGCACTAGCCACTAGGCACTAGACACTCTTCGGAGGGCCTGGACAAAAACCAACACAGTGCGTGACCGGCGAGCGCTCTTGTGGGACAGGTTTCCAACCTGTCTCTGTGGGACAGGTTTC
>JBJXFK010000260.1:0-2839 GCA_046155505.1 Phycisphaerae bacterium | reverse complement strand
TCGACGACCGCCAGTTCGGCATCGCCGGCGACCTCGTCACAGAACCGCACGCAACGCGTGCAGAGTACGCAGCGATCTTGATAGAGCAGCGTGTGCGGGCCGATGTCCTTTTTCGGGTTCTTGGTCTTCTCCTCGACCATACGGCTGGTGGAGTTGCCGTAGCCCTCGCTGTAGTCCTGCAAATAGCACTCGCCGGCCTTGTCGCAGACGGGGCAGTCGAGTGGGTGGTTGAGCAGGTAATACTCCATCACATGCTTTTGGTTTTGCTGCACGAGATCGGAGCCGAAGCGCACCTCCATGCCTTCCTTGACGAAGGTCTGGCACGAGGGGAGCAGCTTGTTGTTCCAGGCGAGTTCCTTGGTCTGCGGATGGGGCATTTTTTGCTCCATCAGGCAGAGGCGGCAACTGGCGACGATCGAGAGGCCGGGGTGATAGCAATAGTGCGGCACTTCGATGCCCGCTTCGATCGCGGCCTGCAAGACCGGGATGCCGTCGCGGCAGTGGACTTCTTTTCCGTCGATGATGATTTTCGGCATATCTTTCAGCCCTTTGCCTTGGCGATTGCTACCTGACTCGTTCGTGCTTTCTGGCGGCGTCGCTACCGCTGCCCGCCCGCATAGTGCTCATGCGACATGCTGCCGTGCTCGTTCACCGTCGCCCGGCCCTGATAGATCGGCAGGTCGTACGCCGCCGGGTTGACCTTCTTGATCACTGCGGCCGCCGCGTCCTTGGTTTGCGCCGCGATGTACCGTTCGAATTCGGGACGGAACTTTTGCACGAGCGTGCGAATCGGGAACACCGCGCCGTCCGGCAGGCCGCAGATGCTCATGCCCGGCATCATGCCCATGTTCGCGGTCACCTCGCACAAAATGTCGAGATCGATCGAGCGGCCCGCGCCGGCCTTGATCCGCTTGGCGATTTTGTACATCCACGCCGTGCCCTCGCGGCATTGCGTGCATTGGCCGCACGATTCGTGCGAATAAAAACGGGCCATGTTGAGCAGCACGTCGCGTGCGTCGGTGTCTTCGTTAACGACGACCGCCGCCGCCGTGCCGAGGCCGAGCATGCCGTATTTGCGCACATCGTCGAAGTCGAGCTTGCAGTCGAGTTCGTCGGAGTCATTGGCCGGATCGACCTTGCCGTCGCTCGGCTTGGGGAACATGTCGCCGCGGAGCACGCCCATCGAGATGCCGCCGGGCAGCACCATCTTCACCTTCTTGCCGTCGCGCATTCCGCCGCCGAAGTCGGGGCTGTAAATCAGGTCGCGGACGGTGATGCCGAGCGGGCCTTCGTAGCAGCCGGGCTTGTTCACCGGCCCGCTGATGCAGTACATCTTTGTGCCGTGCGATCCTGGCGTGCCGAGCGACAGCCACCAATCGACGCCGCGGGTCAAAATGTGCGGCAGACACGCCAGCGTCTCGACATTGTTGACGACGGTTGGCTTGCGGAACGCCCCCTCGATCGCCGGGAAGGGCGGCTTGATCCGCGGCCAGCCGCGTTTGCCCTCGAGGGATTCGATCAGGCCGGTTTCTTCGCCGCAGACGTACGCACCCGCTCCGCGATGCACGTAGCAATCGAGCGAATAGCCGCTGCCGAGGATGTTCTTGCCGAAGTAGCCGGCCTTGTACGCCTCGTCGACCGCTTTCTGCACGACGTGGAACTGCTCGGTGAATTCGCCGCGCATGTAGATGTACGCGGTGGTGGTGCGCGTGGCATAGCCCGCGATCAGGATGCCCTCGAGCATCATGTGCGGGTCATGCTCCATCGTCACGCGATTGCAGAACGTGGGCGGTTCCGACTCGTCCGCGTTCACGCACAGATACGTGACCTCGCGATTCGGCGGCAGGAACGACCACTTCACACCGGCCGGAAAGCCCGCGCCGCCGCGGCCGCGCAGGTTGGCTTTCTTGACCAGCTCGATCAGGTCGGCGGGCGTCATCTTGAGGGCAATTTCGGCCCCCTTGTATCCGCCGGCGGCCTTGTAAGTATCGATCGACGCGCTGTTGGGCACGCCGACGTTTCGCATGAGGATTTTTTCGTATGGCATGACACTGAACATAGCTGAGCGGTGGAGCGGAGACAAGCGCGTGTCGTTCTCCGCCCGGGAGATCGAACGCCGGTGATATGAACCCGTCAGCAAACTCGGACCCATTTGGGATCACTCGGTGACCGAACCGCCGAGTGTCATACCCCTACACGCGGTCCGCTTCCCGCTGCGACGCATGAGATTCAATTGCGTTCGCCGTCGCCGGCTATGTAGAATCATTTCGCGCTCGCTCCGAACGATGACCCGGGTTTCCCGGCGAGCACAAGGACCACGCCATGAGCGCAATTAGAGTTAGAGCCTCCTGTTTGTCCGGCCTCGCGGCAGCGTGTTTTCTGATCCTGGCTATCGGGAGTTGCCAGCCGGAACGTGGAGATTCAAACGACCCGAATGACGCCAACACGCCGACCGAGCCCAACGAAACTCGCGAGCCGCAGTTCGTACGCAAAGGCTCCGCACTGACGCCAACGGGTAAGGTGCCGGCTGCCATTTACTCAGTGTGGAATCCGGACGCTCGGGAGTTCGAAGAAAAGGCGCTCGTCCCCTCGCCAGCCTCGACTCGTCATGATGGTTTGGCAAGCGGGGCCAAGGCTGCGGCAACTTCAATTGGCGGGGGAGCGCCCAACGGCCAGAACCGCTTGCTGCCAAACGCCGCACTGTTTGCCGGCGGCATCGGTAAGTCGCCGGAATTCACTTACTCGACGCCCCAGGCCTATTTTTACAATTTCACGACCGACGAGTGGACAGGGCTGGAAATGGGCAGCGCCCGCCGGGGCCATACGCTTACGACGCTTC
>JBJXFK010000248.1:0-18445 GCA_046155505.1 Phycisphaerae bacterium | reverse complement strand
GACAGGTTGGTCGCGTTGATTCATCGCGCGTCATCTTACTCGCGGCCCGCCGTCAGACCAGGTGGTTCGTGTCCACGTTGCGCCAGTGTTTCTGCAAATATTCAGCGACCAGCCGGCGATGGCATTGGTGCGGCTGCTTCTCGCTACAAAGCAGGCAGCCGAGATCGACCGTATCGCGCGGGACGATCTTCTCGATTCCACGCTTGGCAATCAGAGCGTTGAACTCCTGCTCATACACCGACCAACTGCCCTTGTGCTTTCTATATGCATCGAGAATGCCTTGCGTCGGTGCGAGCTCCGGGATTTGAACGTACTCGATTCCACCCACCTCGCGGAGGAAAAAACGTAGATCGTCTCGCTTCGAAAACCCGGCGAGTTGAGACGTGTTGTTGAGCCGAACGTCGACCACGCGCTTCACGCCCGCATCGTTCAGCAGCCTGAAGAAATCTTCGGCGGTCGTCTCCGTGAACCCGATGGTGAAACGTCTGAGCTTCATGCAGTCTCTCCGCTTGCCGCGCTCGGATCCTCAGCCTCGGTGTACGCAATTCGCTCGGCTTGCAAATCGTATGCCTGTTCGATGAGCGCTGCGCGATCCATGAACAGATGCTCGGTCGGCACCCCTACGGTCGCAAGCAGCCGCAGTTCGGCTTGCTCGGTCGTCTCGATCGAGCCGCCGGCCAGAATGTGCTGAATCGAAATCGGGTCGCGGCGAAGCTGCCGACACACCAACACCGTTCGGTGGCAGGTGATCGGATCTTTCTCGGCACACAGCATGGCGACTCGATGCGTCGCGAGCCCGCGTCGCAATCGGTCGAGGCCGTCACGAAACGCCGGGAGTTGGGCGATGAGGTCGTATCGGGCCTGCTTGCCGTTGTAACTCTCGCGTTCGCTGCGCCGCGCGCCGAGTTCGCGGCCGAGGAAGACGTATCGAACTCCGGCACATCGCAGCGCCTCGGCGAGCGTTTCGCGATTGAACTGCCCATGCAAGCGGCTATAGGGTTGAGACCGCACGTCGGCGATCGCGTTGACGCCGTGCTGTGTGAGCAGCGCGAGAAACGTCGGCATCTCGTGGTCCGAATGGCCGATCGTGAAAAGCACTGGTTTGTCACGCTCGGGCGCACTCAGTGCAACTCCAGTATCGTCGCGCCGGCGATCGCTGCACTCTTCATCCATGCGCGAGCGCTTGCTTGCGGGTCGAAGAGGTGTCGGCTGCCGTGGGATCGCACCCCTAATCTTGCCCTCGACCCCTTATTCCCGCGATCCCTCGATCCCTTCTCTTCTGGTATTCTCCCCACCCAGGGAGCGCACATGCCCGCGAGCGATTCTGAAGCTTATCTGGTCGAGCAGGTCCGGGCCGGCGACGCCAATGCCTGGCGCGAGGTGATCGACCGCTATCAGGGTCGTTTGCTCAGCTTTTGTCGCCGCATGCTCGCGCAGCCGTCCGACGCCGAGGACTTGGTGCAGGAGACGTTCCTCGGCCTGATGCGCAGCCTTGCTAACTACGACGCCGATCGATCGCTCGAAACGTATCTCTTCGCGATTTTGCGACACAAGCTCAATGACCACTTCCGCCGCAACAAGGGCGGCAAGCGGCAGAGCCTCGATCAGCTCGACATGGACGAAACGCCGGATCGCTGGCTCGATCCGAATACGCCGAGCGATCATCTCGCCGGATTGGAATCGCTCGATGCGCAGAAGCGCGTGCTCATTCGTGCGCTGCGGGCGTGGGTGGAGCAGTGCGAGGCACAGCGGCGGTTTCAGGAACTCATCATTGTCGAGATGCTGGTCGTGCTCGGCCTGCGAAACAAAGAGGTCGCCGCCGATCTAGAACTGACCGAGACGGCGGTCGCGGGCGCGAAGTTCCGCGTGATCGAACGTTGGCGACAACTCACGCAGGAAGTCGGCGCTGCCCACGATTGGCAGGAAGGCGATCTGGCCTCGAACAGCTCCGTCGCCCGTGTCTGGCGCGATGAGGCGATCTCGTGCGTGAAGCGCAGCACGCTCGGGCGATATCTGCTCGGCGTGCTCGACGACGAGTGGAACGAATACATCGAGTTCCACACGGCCCAGGCCGGCTGCCCGCGCTGCAACGCCAATCTCGACGACCTGCGCAGCGAAGACGAACGCGACGCGGCGTCGCACGCGAATCTTCGCGATCGCTGTTTCGCGTCAAGCGTGGGATTCATGTCTAAGCGGCCGGAATGACGGCGAAGAAGACGAAACACAGACGCACGGAGAATAGAGATCCAGATTTTCGTTTTCTCTGCGCCTCTGTTCCGCTGTGTATAGCCGTCTTCACCTGAAGACGAAGCGCGGCTGCGTCGCACCCCACCAGTGACGTTCAGCCGTCAGTTTAATTCCCGGAATTTCACAGTGACTGCCGAATACTTGCCCGTCAAATGCGAATACGATTCTGATTCTGTTTCGTGACTCACTTTATCCGCCGTACCGAGGCTTCGCGCGTGAAAATCTCTCCCAGGAACTCAATCGGGCGTCTCGATCGCGCGACCCCTGCGCCCCAGCCGCGCGCAACCCAGGCTCGCAGTCTCGCCACCGAAAAGAAGATCGTCGCCGCCGCGCTGTCGTTGCTATCCAGCCGCTCGTTCGAAGAGCTGACCGTGCCCGAGATCGCGGTCGCCGCCGACGTTTCGATCGGCGGCTTTTACGCCCGATTCACCGGCAAGCAGGCCGTGCTCGACTGGTTTCACGACCAGTTCGTCACGCGGTTGCTGGCCCGCGCCGACGCCGCCATGAGCGTTGCCGCCCTTGCCGGTCAGTCGGCCCGCGACGTCATTCGCTGCTATATCGATCTCGCCGCACGAGCGTTCGAACGCGACCGTGCGATCTTGCGACAGATCGCGCTTCGCTCGCGCACGACCGGCGACGCGAACTTCCGTGAACGCATCCGCGCCGCCAACCAGCACCTGCACGACCTGCTGCGTGCTCGACTGCGTGAACGCCGCGCCGAAATCATGCACCCCACATGGCCCCGCGCGATCGACATCGGCTTGACCTTTGTGTCCGCGACACTTCGCGAGTATCTGCTCTTTCAGGACCAGCGACCCGGCTTTTCGCCGATCGCGCGCCGCACACTCGTGCAGGAACTTACGGAGGCTTTTTGTGCATACCTGCGAATCCAATCGTGAATGCAGCCATCGCGCGACATTGCTGGTCGCGGCGTTTCTGTCACTCGCCTCGTCCATCGCACTTGCCCAGGGCGACACACGCGAGCGACAAACCGAGGCGTTGCTCGCCGCCAGTTCCCCGCGCGGCGGCGTTGTCGCCGTGATCCGTGACGGAAAGCCGCTCTATCGGCACGCGTTCGGCGTTGCCGACATGGAGTCTGGTGCGGCGGTCACGCTCGACACGCCGTTCTATGTCGCGTCAGTCGCCAAGCCCTTCACGGCGGCGTGCGTGTCGCTGCTCGCCCAGCGCGGCAACATCGACCTCGATCAACCGGTGACTCGCTACCTGCCGCAATTCCCGCGCTCCGAGAAGCCGATCACGGTTCGACACCTCCTCACTCATCGCAGCGGCGTTCGAGACATCTTCGATCTCGTCACGCTGTCCGATCTCGATCCCGCATCTGCGCTTGCGAGCAACGCCGCCGCGGTTACGTTGCTCGCCAAGCAACAAACGCTGAATTTCGATCCCGGCGCGTCGGCGTGCTATTCCAACAGCGGCTATGTCTGGCTCGCCGAACTGGTCCGCGCTGTCAGCGGGCGGCCGCTCGACCAGTTCGCGCGCGCTGATCTCTTCGAGCCGCTGGCCATGCCGGCTGCTCGATTCGGCGCGCGCCCCGCCGGCGGTGCGCGCGGTCACGGTGCTGATGGCAAGCCGATCGAACTGCGTTCCGGCATGGTCGGCCCGGGCGGTCTCTGGATGTCGCTCGACGATTTTATCGCGTGGGAACGTGCGTTTTTGGAAGCCAAATGGAGCGGGCCGCAATTCTGGAAATCTCTGGTCGCTGCTCCGGCACTCGCAGCGGGAGAGACGTTGCATCCGCGCATCGGCGAATATGCGTGCGGCTGGATGCTCGGTTCATACCGAGGCACACCGACCGTGCGCCACCCAGGTGGATCGTTCGGCTACAAGGCGGACTATGTGCGCTTCCCGACGCTACGGACCGCAATCGTCGTATTGACCAACGACGACGCAGCGCAAGCGAGCCGACTCGCCATGCAGGTCGCGGACATTTGGCTCGAAGCTGAACTCGGCCCGCCGGAACCTGCGGCGAGTGCCGCTTCGAGCGCCGAGGCGAAGTCGCTCGCGTCGGTCTACATCGATGACGCGACCGCGGATGTCTGGATGCTCGACACGCGCGCCGCGCCCCGGCTGCTCGGCGTGGGCGTGCAATCCGCTTTGATCGAGCTTGGCCCGCGACGCTGGGCGACGACCGATCTGCCCGCAAAACTCCAGATTCACGTCGATGGCGACGGCGATGCCGCGCGGCTGATCATCAGCGGCGAGCGCGTAGCCAGCGGTCGCTGTCGCAAGCTAAAGCCGATCAAGCCGACAGCCGAAGCGCTCGGCGAATTTGCGAGAATCTATGCGAGCGTCGAGTTGGGCGGAGTGGTGCGGTTTGCCGCGCAGACTGATCGGCTCACGTTGGTTCAGCGCGCTGGCGCTCTGCTGAGTACCGGACCGCTCGGTCCGTTTGAGGGCGATCGTTTCATCTCGAATCGCGGCCTCTACGTCCAATTCAAACGCGATCCCGGAGGAAAAATCACCACCGCGATCGTGCAAACGCCCGGAGTACTGCGTCTTGAACTTCGTCGATCAGATTGAAACGAAACACAGAGACACAGAGAAGAGAGAATCGGCGCTTCGTTTTCTCTATGCCTCTGTGTTTGATCCTCTTCATTCTTTCGACTGAGCGGGCCAAGTCAGTACCTGTCCCGCTTGTTGCAGAGCGCCGCCCAGTGCATGCTGATCCACCGCTTGCACGTCGAGATCGCCGTCGATCGCCATGCACGCCGCGGTCGCCGCCGACTCGGCGAGCACCATGAACACAGGCTCCATGCGAATCGAACCATACGCGATGTGTGACGCCGACAGGCAGACCGGAACCAGCAGGTTTGTGCATTCCGTGCGGCGCGGGACGATCGCCCGATACGAAATTTCATAGGGCGGGAATCCGCCGACCTGCACGTCGCCCTCGTTGCGAACATTTCCGGCGGCGTCCACGTAGCGCCGCACGTTGTGTGAGTCCATGGTGTACGCCGCCAGCCCGACCGGATCGTCGGCGCGCCGGCGTCCCTGGCAGTTGTCCTGTGTCATCACGTAATCAGAGACCATCCGCCGCGCCTCGCGAACGTAGAGCTGATGCGGCCAGTTGTCATGTTCAACAAATTCGTCGCGTGCCGGACCCCAATTCTGAAAATGTTCGCGAATCTTCGCCGGCACGCGCGGATGCTCGGCCAGTGTCCACATCAATCCCTTCTGATAAGAGAGATGCGCTGCGATGATCTTCAGCCGATCCGCATCGCTCGCCGCGGCATATGAGTAGTTCGCCCCGATGAAGTCGGTCGAAAACGCTCCGTTGTTATTCGTGTCGGTCTTGCGTTTGGGCATCATGACCGAGTGAATCGGCAGCCGTGCATCGCCCGCCTCGAAGTTTCGCAGCAATAGCTCGTATCGCGATTCGTCGTAGTCCGCCGGCTTTTCCCACGCTCGACGATTCGACGCGACATCGGTCAGGCACATGCGAAAGTTGTAAGCTTGCACGCGATGATCGCCACTGCCGTCGGCTTCGGGCGGCGCGGCCTCGATTCCGGGGAGCAGGCCGCTGGTTGGGTCGCCCGCGATGCGATACGCCGACACGGGCACTGAGAATTGATGCTTGGTCGCATTGGCGACTTGCACGCCGTTGAGCGTTTCGCCGTGCGTCGCGTTCGATTCTCGGCCGATGGTGTGCGAAACACCGGCAGCTGCCATCAGGTCGCCTTCGTACGAGCAATCGAGATAGATGCGACCGGAGTATCGTCGACCCGAAATCATCATGATCGACGCGACGCGCGTGCCGTGCATTTTCAGCCGCGCGTCGCGATCGAGTCGCTCGCCCATTACCACGGTTATGCCGGCCGCGCCGATGATCTCGCCGAATACCGACTCGGCGACGTGCGGCTCGAATGTCCACGCCTCAGCCTGGCCATACTTGCTGCCGACGCGGCAATAGAAATCGCGCGCCATGCCGCCGATCGCGGCTTTGTTGCCGATATCGGTCGCACCCAGCCCGCCGGCGGAGAGACCGCCGAGGTGGTGGCCCGGCTCGATCAGCACGACCGACTTGCCAAGGCTCGCGATTTTCGCGGCGGCGATGACGCCGGCGGAAGTCCCGCCATAGATCACGACGTCGAATCGACGCTCCGCCGCGCAGCCGCAAAGGGAAGCGAGGAGTGGAATGATCGCCAGTAAGCGCATGTTCGCTCCGTATCGGGCCGCCTGGGATCGGGCCGTTTGGGCCGGGTCTGGGGCGGCAACTAGAATTGCAGTTTGACGAACGGCTTGATCGCGAGCGCGCCGAGGATCGAGACGATCAGAAACGTCAGCCACCACGGCAGATTCACGCCGAAAATCGGCGTGCTGCGCGTCGGATAGGCGATGCTGATTTCCTGGATCGGCGACGTTGCGGCGAAGGCTGATTCGGCGGGATAGAGTACCTGATCCCAAAAAACTCCGCCGGGGCGCTTGGGGCTGGCGCTGGCCAGCGTTGAGGTCGAGCCGACGACCGCGAGCGCTTTTGTGATGCGCTGCCCGTCGATGTCCCAGACCAGTTCGCCGAGGGTCGTCGCGGTCGGGCGGACATCCCAGTAAATCGCGCTGTTGGCGATGCTGCGAACGGGGCCGACCAGCTCGACGCCTGTCGGCACCTGCGGCGCGATGGCTGCGACCTTGTCAAAGTCCTCGGGCCGGGTGCGCACCTCGAGCGTCGCGTTTTCGCCGACGATCAGCGGGCGGAATTCGTACCACATGGCGAGCTGCGTGGCGACCAGTGTGAACGGGATGAACATGAATAGCAGCGGCGGGATCGAGAGCAGGAGCCGCTTGATGGACGCCCAAATCAGCGAACCCTGCGCGCGAAACATCACGCCGACGTCGTCGCCGAAGAGCCGCATCGCGAGCAGGCTGGAGCCGACGCGTGTAGAGACGCGCTTTAGCGCGGCCTGATTCGATGTGTAGCGAAATGCGAGGGCGGCGATCATGCCGAATAGCAGCGACGCAACCGTCAGCGGCAGCCAGGCGGGCAGGCCGGAGAGCGGGGCGATGAGGCCGTTGATTAGCAGGCCGAAGATGGCGTTCACAGCGTTCAACAACAGACCCTTTGCAACTCAGAGGGTCCGGGTTGGGAAACCCGGACTACGTGACGGGTTGGCAAACCCATCCCACGAGGCAAACCCATCCCACAGGCTATTCGATGTACCCCAGCCCGCGCAGGCGCTCTTCGACCTTCTCCGTCGCGTCGGCCTCTTCGAGCTTGGTCAGCTCGCGCTCGATCAGGTTGACGATGAACTCGTCAACCGACGCGTAACCCTGCTTCTTGGCCACGACCGTCGCGCGGTCGAGCAATTTCTTGTCGATTTTCAGTTTCGGTCCGAACATCTAGCGCTCCTGCGGAGCGAGGGAACAAGGGATCAAGGGATCGAGGGATCAAGGGGAAATGCTCGCCGCGCGACCGGCGATTCGCTCTTCTTTCCCTCGATCCCTCGATCCCTTACTCCCTTGATCCCTCCTCTCTCGGTCCCTATTCAAAGAAGTTCCGCCCGCGCACCTCCGCCGCCGGCTTCACGCCGAACGCGCCGAGAATGCTCGGGGCCATGTCGATCAACGCCGGCGATTCCATCTTCACCGGCTTATTCGAAAGCAACACGCCCGGCACCAGATAGTGCGCGATGCAATGATCGCCGCTCCAGCGCTCGCGGTTCGGCTCGATCAGGCGGCGACGAATTCCGCCGGTCGCCGTCGCCCAGCTTCCGCGATAGTTCTCGTTATACCCGATCAGCAAATCCGGCGCGATCTTCGGGTCGGCACCCTTGTAATCGTCCTCGGTGACGTACACCTTCACGATCACCTGCGCGCCGTCTTCGTCTTTCACTTCGAGCAGTTTTTTCGCGATTTCATCCATCACCGCACGCCGATCCGCCGGCGGCACGATGCCGAATTTCTCGCGGTTCTCAACATTGATGAACAGCGAATTGATGCCGATCGCGTACGCCTTGGTCTGCGGCCAATCGACGAAATCCAGATTGCTGCGACCCGCGCCTGCCAGCGTGGTCATGAAGCCTTCCTGCTCCAGCCACGTGTTGACATTGAAGCCTTTGCGGAAGCTCGAAAAGCCGTGATCGCTGGCGATGATCAGGATGTCGTCCGAATCGAGCGCGGCCAGCGCCTCGCCCACGCGCACGTCCATCTCCAGATAGACATTCTCGATCACCTTGTCGTACTTGCCGTCCTGTTCCGGCTTGCGACCGGGATGCATCGGATCGATGTCGCGCCAGAAGTGATGCGACAGTTGATCGGTGTGCCCAAAGTAGAAGAACAGAAATCCCTCGCGGAACGTGCGCAGCGCTTCGTGATATTGCCGTGTGCGTTCGTCGGCCAAGACGCCGACCATTTGCAAAAACTCGTCCTCGTTCAGCGCGTCAGCCTTCAGCGCCTTGCCGTCTTCGGGAATGCCCTGCGTGTAATACCGTCCCGACGCCCCCGCGATTTCCGCCGCGAACGATGCCGGCTCGCTCACCGGATTGGCCGGATTCACCGGATCGATATTCATCGGCGACAGGTACACCTGCGTCGTCGGATGCACGCTGCGCAGGTACATGCGCACCATCGTCGGCACCGTGGTCGGCACGCCCAGGGCCGAGATCATCGACCCATATGGCATGCCGGTGTCGAACGCGAACGCTGCCCAGTCGCTCCACTCGCCGCGCTTCAGCACGGTGGTGCGTCCGCCGAGCGTGATCGCCGCCACGTCGGTTTCGGGATCGCGCATGACGGCGATTTCGGACTTCATCGGCTCGGGCATTTCGCCCTGGGGCACCTTCGCGAACGGGTTCGGCGGGCCGTCGAGTTTCACCGTCGCTTTGTGATCGACGAATTCGAGCCGAAACAGCCGGCCGCCTTCGACTTGTTTGCTTTCTTCCTCAAGCTCCTCGGTCAAGAGCGTGAATTCGCCATAGCCGCCCATCAAATCGGGCGTGCCCATGCCGCACAGGCAGCGAAAATTTGCCGGCACGCCGCCGAACAGTCCGGTCTTCTTCACCGTCACCGGATAATTCGCCGGCATGCGGTAGATCGTCGTCTGCACGCCGGCCTCGATCAGGCTATCCCAGAACGACGGCCCGCGCCGCAGCGATTGGATCGACGATCCGCCCAGCGGAATCTTGTGCTTGTCGCCGATCGCGATTTCGTCGCCGACCCATTTCGAGAGAAACGTCTTCTCGCTCTCTATTCTCGTGGTCGACAAGTACGGCCTGATCACCAGCGACGGGTCTTTCGGATTCGCCTCGCGGTGGATGAAATCAAAAATCTGATGCACGCCCGGATCGGTACCGGCGATGAAATTGGCCCACGCGACCGGACTCTGCGGCGGCATGGCCGTGCCGAGGGCCTTGAAGCTGCCGCTCGCGGCGACCTTCGAAAAATTCGGCATGCGGCCGTCGTCGATCAGGCGCTTGAGCAATTTGTGGTCAAGGCCGTCCATGCCGAGTACGAGCATCTTCATGCCGACAGCGTCGTTCTTCGCCGGCGTCGCCGACTCCGAACAACCCGGAAGAAGAGTAACCACAGAGGCACAGAGGCACAGAGAAGCACAGAGTAAAATCTGAGATAGTTTCTGTCTTTGGATTTCTAGCGTTATCCAACGACTCGCAAGTGCCGTCAGTCTCGCGCGCACAAATACCTGCGTCTCTCTCTGTGCTCCTCTGTGCCTCTGTGCCTCTGTGGTTATCTTTTTCATCGGGCGTCGCCCCCAAGAAGCGACTTGCCGTCCATGTACTCCGCCTTGCGCACGCCGAATAGCTCCAGCACTGTCGGTGCGAGATCAATGATGTTCGCATTCTCGCCGCTTAGCTTGATCGTGCTGAACAGCACGCCCGGAACGAGCGACGGGTGTACGCAGTGATCGCCGCTCCAGGCTTTCATGTTATTGCTGAACACCTGCTCGCCGCACTTGCCGATCGCCGCGTCCCAGGACACGCGATAGCCCTCGTTGTAACCGACGATGATGTCCGGCGCGTTCTCGACGTATGGCCCCTTGTACACCTGCTCGCGCGGCACGGCCTCTTTCACGCCGACTTCGCCGCCCGCGCCGTCGGTCACGCCGGTCAGCTTGGCGCAAATCTCCGCGACCAGTTTCTTTGATTCTTCGCCCGGCGCGACGATGCCCTTTGCCTCGCGCGCGCGCAGGTTCAAGAAGATGCCGGCCAGCCCGATCGCGTACGCGCGCGTCTTGCTCCAGTCGATATCCTGCAAGTACGGCGTCGTGCCGATTTGCTTGCTGTCCTTGAGCACGAGATAGCCGTTGTCGCGCAGCCACGCGTTCAAATCCACGCAGCGGCGAAACGTCTTGAACCCGTGGTCTGACATGACGAATAGCGCCGTGTCCTCGCCCAGCTTGGCCATCGTCCGGCCGACCAGATCATCCATCCGCTGATACATGTCGCGCAACGTGTTGCGATGTGACGCCCGCTTCTCCGTGGGCAACGCCGGATGCTGATCGTCGATGAACCGCCAGAACATATGCTGCATGCGGTCCGAGCCGTCGAACACGCACACCACTAGGCCACGACGCACCTTCTCGAGCGCGTCGAAGAACATCGTCTCGCGCTCCTGATGGATGTCGTACGTCTGCTTGATGAAGTCGTCCTCGTTAAACACCTTTTCCGACAGCGCCCATGTGTCTTCGGCCAAACCGAGCGTGCTGAACGGCCCTTGGTTTCGCGCGAGGTAGCTCGAATACACCGGCGGATGCGCAATTGGCATCACCGGCTTATCCGGATCAATCTGCAGCGGGGTGCAGTACATCTCAAACGGCTTCTCAAAGCTCTTCAGCATGAAGCGACAAATTCCGCTGACGCCGATGCCCGGTGCGGCGGAAAATTTCACCCGGACCCAATCGGTGAATTGCCCGACGAGCAGCGGGATCGACTCGCCGCCGACGTGCAGGGTCGCCGCCGCCCCGCCGCCGCCGCCTTCGGTGATGCGAAAGGGCAGCTTCATCTCGGCGTTGTCGGCCCGCAAGCTGTTGCTCGGCCCGCGCAGATACGAATCGACGCGTGAGCCGCGGCGCTCGACGCGAATGCGATCGCCGCCGACGTCGCCATCGCCGATCGCGCCCTCCTCGGTCTGCTCCGAGTAATAGCTGAACATGCCCTGCGTGCCGCGCAGGTCGGGCACGCACATCGCGCTGAGTTGCACACCCTTGAACTTGTCCGGCGGAAACGTGATCGGCACTCGAATCACCGCGCTGAAAAACCCCGCATCGCCCAGCAGATTCCAGAACGGCTTGCTCTTGCGCAGCGACGTGACCTCGGGCGAGCTGAGCGGAATCACAAAGCGGCCGATCGACAGCTTGCGCTTCGGCTCGCGCATTCGCACCGACGAAATCATCGGGCGATAGTCCGGCGTGCGCGACACAAAATCATAAATGTTGTGCTTGCCCGGATTCGTGCCGGTGCTGAACGACGACCACGCCACCGGCGACAGCGGCGGCCACGTCGTGCCGAGCCTCGTGTACGAGCCTCGCTCGCGCAGCTTGGCGAGATTGGGCATGATGCCTTCGCTCATGTACTGCTCGGCGAGCGTCGGCTCTAGGCCATCGAGGCCGAGCACGACGACGCGCTTGAACTGCGCCTTGGCATAGGTCTTGCGACCGCGCAGAAACTGAAACAGCCACTTGAACGGCCAGACGATCATCATCAGCAGCGCCGTGAAGATCGCGATCGTCACGCCCATGCACGAACCGACCAGCGCGATGCCCGCACCCGGGCCGATGTACGCCCGATCGACCTCGCCCATCGGCGAAATCGGCGTCAGCCACACAATCCCCGAAGCTATCGCTAGCGCTGCGAAACAGAGCGTCGCATTCAGCCACAACGGGCGGAAGGCAATTCGAAGAGTAGCGCACGCAGAGGCGCAGAGGCGCAGAGAAGAGAAGGCAGAATGGCGAATAGCGAAGAGCGAGTTGCGACCATCGCCGCCGAGCGCGCGAAGCATCGAACCCAATTCAAATCCTCGCATCCCCCGACTCTTCATTCGCTTCTCTGTGCGTCTCTGTGTCTCTGTGTCTCTGTGGTTCATCTTCTTCATGGCCGCGACGCCGGCTGGCTGGTTGGCTCGTCTTCCTCTTCGCCCGCATCCCCGACATATCCCAGGCCGCCGAATTTGCTCGCGTCGCCCGTCGCTTTCTGCGTCACCAATCCCGGCTTTGTCTTCGCGTTGATCGTGTTTTGCTCCAGCATGATCCGGGCCAACTCTTCGACCTTTTTCGGATTCGTCCGCGACAGGTCGTTCTGCTCGTACGGGTCTTTCGACAGATCGAACAGTTCGTTGTTCGTCAGCACCGGCTCCCACTGACCCTTCGCGTTCTGCGCCACGCGAACCGTTTGCACGAGCTTCCAGTCGCCGACCACGACCGCGAACTGCGGGTTGTTCTTTCTCGGCCCGCTCGTCTTCGTGGTTTCGCTGAACGCCACGACCGGCTGCTTCGGCGGATTGCCCGACATCGTGTCCAGCATCGACGCACCTTGCAGCGTCGCCGTCTGCTTGATTCGCAGTTGCTCGATCACCGTCGGATACAAATCCAGCAGCCGCACCGTTTCCTTGATTCGCGTGCCGGCGGGGATCACGCCCGGCCAGCGGAAGATCAGCGGCACCTGAATTTCCGGCTGATACAACGTGTAGCCGTGATCCCACTCGCCATGTTCGAGGAACGACTCGCCGTGATCGGCGGTGAAGATGACAAACGTGTTGTCCCACAGGCCGCGTTTTTTCAGGTCATCGACCAGCGACTTGAAGTACGTATCAAACTCCTGCACGCCGGCGTCATAGCGGCCCGTCCAGTAGTCCAGATACCCGCGCAGCCGCTCGTCGACCGCTTTCGCGTCCGGCACGTCCGGCAACACCAGCCGCAGATACGGAATCACCTTTTGTGCTTCGCGCTGCGTCAGCGCCCGCTTGTTCGGATTCACCTCGACCTTGGCCAGCATCGGCTCCATGAACTGCCGCGGTGCGTCATAGGGCCCGTGCGCGTCCATGTAGTGCAGGTACATGAAGAACGGCTTCTCGCCCTTGTATGCATCGAGCCACGCGAACACGTCGGCGTTCACTTTCGTGCCGACCGCCGTGTTGTCGGCATATTCCTTGCCGAGAAACGCCTCGAAACCCTGGCCGAAGCCATACGGTGCCTGAACGAACGGATTGCCCGAGATGGCGACCGTCGAATACCCGGCGTCGCGCATGACCTCGGCCCACATCGTGAATTCGTCGGCGATGATCGGTACGGTCATCGCCCGACCCTTGGACATCTCGCGCACCTGCTCATAGCTGATCGCGCGATGCACGCTGGGGTAGTGCGCGGTGAACATCGACCCGATCGACGGCAGCGTCCACGGGGCGACCGTTTGCGCGCGCTCAAACACCATTCCCTCGGCGGCGAGGGCATCGACCGTCGGCGTGTAGCCGCCCTTGTGCCCATAGGCCCCGGTTCTGTCGAATCGCAGCGTATCGACGACTACTACCAATACGTTGGGCCGCTTGCTGCCGGCGGGCAGCAGGCCGATTTTGGACTTGTCGGCAGCGGCTGGCGGCGATTGCGGGTTGCTCGCCGCCGACGCCCCCCCCGCGGGCGGGTTACAGCCCGTCAGGAGCATCGCCAGCGAGATCATAAGTAGAGACAGGTTTGCGATTTGAGGCACGGCGTCGGTCCTCGTCACCCCGCGCGTTGCCGCCCCCTGGCGCGGCTCGACGTGAGACTCTGTGCAACAAGATCGGCCAAGATAACCGCTCGGCTTGTACTCGCCAAACTCGGCGTTGCAAGCACGCGCGTCGCGAGAAACATCCGAAGTGCGTACTTCGATTCGCACTTGGGTAGGCTGATAACTCGGCCATGCGAAAACGGGAATTCTGGAACGGTTATCAGACGCTTCGGTGCCCATCAGGAATACCACGCCGCCTCGGGCGTTGTATACCTATGAGACGTTAGCAGCAACGCCGGGGTTCCAAAAGTGAAGTTTTGTTGACCCTGCCGTTCGGTTCGAATAAAGTCGGGTAGCCGACACTTGGCCGTTACAACGCCGTCTCGAGGCTGGTTGCCACCGGTAAATCTGGGCTCTCGCCGTTCGTCGAGCAATCTGCCGTCGGTCGTTGTTTGTATGAGGGGACCAAGCGTTTTAGGGTGAGGGACACCGGTGAACACGTCTGCGCTCACACATGGCCCGTCAGGGCCGCCGGCGCGGTCGTAATTTGGGAGCATAAGGAATGCGAGCCACACAGCGGATTCGATCGGGGAAACTGTTTGTCGACTGTCGCATGCGCAACTTCGCGCAAGCGGCGTCGGCTTTCGCGATTTTGGGCAGCGGTCTGGCCCTCGCGCAAGACCCGCGCGGCATGGATGAAACCGCCGGGCCGGCCCTCACGCCGGTGCAGGCGCTGCAGCGCCTCGCGCAGCCGGTGACGTACGTCGTCCCGCTCGATCCCGATATCAGCACACTGTACGCCGACGGATCGCAGATCCCGATTACGCAGGAACAGCGCTGGACGTTTATGTGCGGCACGATTCCTGCGGCCCGCAATCTCCAGGCACTGCAATTGGTCGCCGACGAGACGAATGTGCTGTGGGACGGCGGCGCACCTTCCGTCATCATCGACGCGCCGATCGCTCGCGGCGGCGCGATCAACTTTGTGTTCAACGTCGATGCGTCGGTTCCGGCGGCCGCCGTGACGGCGCTTGTTGAAACCGAGGCGTACCTCGAATCGCTCTTCGGCGACCCGATCACTATTACCATCAATCTGAGCTACGCCAACATGGGTAGCGGCGTCATTGGCGCGACCGGCAGCCAATATGTCACCGGCGTCAGCTACGCCAACTCGCGTAGCGGGCTTGTCGGCGGCATGGACTCGAACGACACGATTCATAACTTCCTGCCTGCCGGTACGACTATGCCGGTGCGCTTCGACGGAGCGTCGGCGACGATCACGAACGAAGGCGCGATCAATTGGACCCGCGCCAACTATCGTGCGACGGTCGGCACGGTGGCCGGTTCGGCCGCCAGTATGACGCTCAACACTGATTTCACGTTCGATTACAACCCAGACAACGGTATCACCGGCGAGTCGTTTATCGACATCATGTGCCACGAAACCGGCCACGCGATGGGCTTCGTCTCGGCGGTCGACACGGGTTCGACTTCGGATACCGACGCCTTGGACATCTTCCGCTTCGCCCGCACCGACGCCGGCATGGACTACAACCCCGATACCACGGCCGAGTTTCAAACCGCGCCGCGGCTGAACGATTTCAATGCACCGGATGATGATCATCAGTTCGACATCATCTCGGTCGAGTATCGCCTGTCGGACGGCAATCCGTGGCAGGCCAGCCACTTCCGCGAGCAGGGCATTAGCATCGGCCTCATGGACCCGGCGTATGGCGGCGGTACGAACAACCCGAACTTCTTCCGCGTCTCGGACCTCAACGTTTTCGATGCCATCGGCTATGACTATCCGCCGTGCGCGCAGCCGGCGATCACGCAGCAGCCGATCGTCAGCCAGACGCTGTGTGCCGAGGCGACCGCGAACTTCAGCGTCGCCACGGACGCCGTCGGCCCGACCTATCAATGGCGCAAGGGTCCCACCAACCTCACCAACGGCGGGCGGATCAGCGGCGCGACTTCGGCGACGCTGACGATCACCGGCCTGCTGAGTACCGACGCGGCGACGGATTACAACTGTGTCATCACTGCCAACAGTTGCAGCGCGATCTCAGACGAATCTGAACTGATCATTAACAACATCGCTACCTTCACCGCGCAGCCGTCGAGCGGCCCGATCGACGCGGGCAGCGACCTGTTCATCGGTTGCTCGGTCTCGAACCCGAATGACTACTCGTATCGCTGGTATCGCAACGGCGTCGCCATGAACGACGACGGTCGCATCTTCGGCTCGACCTCGCCCACGCTGCAGATTTCGCCGGTCGTGCCCAATGACGCGGCCGACTACTTCTGTCGCGTGACCGCCGAAATCGGTGGCTGCCCCAATGATTCGAATACGGCGACCATCACGGTCGACTGTGCCGCGGGAGGCATCACTACGCAGCCGCAGGCGTCGCAGACTATCTGCCTCGGCTCAAACGCGTCGTTCACGGTGGCCGGCAACGCGATTACGCCGACTTATCAGTGGCGCAAGGGCGTGACCAATCTGGTCAACGGCGGCAGCATCAGCGGCGCGACGACGGCGACGCTGTTGATCTCCAACGCCCAGGCGAGCGATGCCGCAGCCAACTACAACTGCGTCATCACCGACACAACAACCACTTGCGTCTACCCGTCGAACAACGCGACGCTGAACGTTGATCAGTCGCAGGCCTCGATCACCGATCAGCCCGACGCCGCGAGCGTCAACGAAGGCGACACGATCAATCTTGCCGTGGTTGTCACCAATCCGGGCAATTACACGTATCAGTGGCGCAAGGGCGGCCTGAATGTCACCAACGGCGGTCGCGTCAGCGGTGCGACTGCGGCCGCGCTGCAGATCACTGCGGCGATCGAAAGCGACGAGGCGTCGTATGACGTAATCGTCACGCCGATCGGCGGCGTCTGCGGCCCGACGACCTCGTCCGCGGCGTTTGTAACGGTAAATGCCGCTCCGCCGGGTTGCGTCGAGGATCTGAGCGGCAACGGCACAATCGACCTCACTGACTTGTCGATCCTCTTGTCGAACTTCGGTCTGAGCGGCGGCGTCACGCCGGCGCAGGGCGATCTCGATGACGATGATGATGTCGATCTGAGCGACCTGTCGCGGCTGCTGGCGCGCTTCGGCTCGCCCTGCTAACGGAGTAACCGGAGGGGACGCCCGGCAGCGAAAGCGGCGCGGGTGAAACAAAGACCGGACGCGGCGGAGCATCTCCCGCTGCGTCCGGTCGATTGTTGAGTAGCGAAGAGCGAGTAGCGAGTTGATCTTCCTGAAGCGCCGCGGTGCTCCTTTGTCCGGTTGTTCCCTTGTCCCCTTGGTCCCTTGTTCCGTTGTTGCCTTGTCCCGTTGTTCCCGCGCCCCCGACGATACAATGAATGAATGAGCACGCACCCATCCGATGACGCACTCGCTCGCGCCGCAGGCGAGGCTTTGCCGGCGCTCGTCGAGCGCATCGTCGCCAGCTATTTCACCGATCCCAAGACGCACCACATCGACGGCAAGTACCTGCCCAATCGCGAACGCATCGTGCGCATCTGCGATCACCTACTCGAACTCGCGTATCCAGGCGGCTTTGGGCGGCGCGATCTGAGCAAGCACAACGTCGGCTTTCATGTGGGCGAGATGGTGTCGCGCGTCTGGGAAACGCTGCGCGAAGAAATCGCGCACTGCTTCCTGCACGAATTCGAGCGGGCCGGGCACATGCCCAGTGAGCTGGGGCCGTGCCATCAGCAGGCGGCCGGCATAGCGACCGCGTTCGTCGAGAAAATCCCCGCGATCCGCGCCATGCTGGCCGATGACGTGCAGGCCCACTACGACGGCGACCCCGCCGCACAGAGCACGACCGAGATCATCCTCGCCTATCCGGGAATGCTGGCAATCACGATTCACCGCTTTGCACACGAGCTGTACAACGCCGGCGTGCCCAAGCTACCGCGCATCATGTCCGAGCACGCCCATCGGCTGACCGGCATCGACATTCACCCCGGTGCGACCATCGGTCGCAGCTTCTGCATCGACCACGGCACGGGCGTCGTCATCGGCGAGACCGCGCACATCGGCGACAATGTGAAGATCTATCAGGGCGTCACGCTGGGCGCGCTGTCGTTCCCCAAAGACGAACGCGGGCGCGTTATTCGCGGGCACAAGCGGCATCCGACCGTCGGAAATAACGTCACGATTTACGCGAATGCCATCGTGCTCGGCGGCGATACGGTCATCGGCGACGGCGCGATCATCGGCGGCTCGGTATTCGTGACGCAAACCGTCGCGCCGGGGCATCAGGTGTCGCTGACGCCGCCGGTGCTAAAGGTGCGCCCGCCCAAGCCGATGAACACGCCGGCCAATGAGTTTGCGCCGGATTGGACGATTTGAGCCGCGAGATGGATGAATCACAGCGCACAACGCCCGCTCCGGCGTCGACAAGCGCGACGCCCATGGTCGATCGATCGCAGGCGGTCGCGTTGGTCGAATCGGACCGCTACTGCGAGCATTGCGGCTACAACCTGCACACGCAGCCGGTGGTGCGCGACGAGCG
>JBJXFK010000241.1:0-56560 GCA_046155505.1 Phycisphaerae bacterium | reverse complement strand
AGCGGGCAATACACGCGCACGATGTTCATCGACATCACCGAAAAGGTGCTGATCGAGCAGGAGCGTTCGCGGCTGCGCGAGCAAAACGTCTACCTGCAGGAAGAGATCAAGGCGGCCCACAACTTCGAAGAGATCGTCGGGCGCAGCAAGCCGCTGCTCGATGTGCTCGAAAGCGTGCAGCGCGTCGCCCCGACCGATGCAACGGTGCTGATTACGGGCGAGACTGGCTGCGGCAAGGAACTGATCGCGCGCGCCATTCACTCGCACGGCAAACGCCGCGAAAAGCCGCTGATTAAGGTCAATTGCGCGACACTGCCGACGGGATTGGTCGAAAGTGAGCTATTCGGCCACGAGAAAGGCGCATTCAGCGGTGCGATCACGCGGCGTATTGGCCGATTCGAGCTTGCCGCGGGCGGAACGATTTTTCTCGACGAAATCGGCGAGATGCCGCCCGATGTGCAGGTCAAGCTGCTGCGCGTCTTGCAGGAGCGCGAGTTCGAGCGCGTCGGCGGCGGGACGGCGATCAAGGCCGATGTGCGCGTGATCGCGGCGACCAATCGCGACTTGCCCGCCGAGGTGAAGGCCGGCAAATTCCGCGAAGACTTGTTCTATCGACTGAGCGTGTTTCCGGTGCATCTTCCGCCGCTGCGCGAGCGGGCCGACGATGTGCCGCTGCTGGTCGAGTTTTTGCTGCGCAAGCACGCCGGTCGAATCGGCAAACGCATCGAAGGCGTCACGGCCGACTCGATGCGGCGGCTGGTGGCGTATCACTGGCCGGGCAACGTCCGCGAGCTGGAGAATGTGATTGAGCGGGCGGTAATTCTCGGCGCGTCGGAATGGATCGAGATCGATCCGGCACTGACGCGAGGCGATGCGATGCCGACGTCGATCGCCGCACCGTCCGATGCGACCTCGCTGGAATCGGTCGAACGCCGACATATGCTCGCGACACTGGCCCAGACGCGCTGGGTGATCGAGGGCGATCGCGGCGCGGCGAAGTTGCTCGGCCTGCACCCCAACACGCTGCGAAGCCGACTGAAGAAGCTCGGCATCGTGCGGCCTGCCCACGACATATCGTAGCTGCCACGATTCGGCGAGGCGGGCGACCACGAAATGCCGTGGGTAAGTCGCGATCAGCTTCTGGCCACATCTTGTAAGCATATTCATTTCAACAAGTTAGATTCACGATGGCTCTCGCCAAATTGTGGCACGCACCGTGCTAAATCGGGCGTATCACGGAGTGTTGGATGCTTCGAATTACGCCGGTGACCAGTCAGTCGTCTGCTCGCTTTCGGCTTGAGGGCAAGCTCGTCGGGCCGTGGGTGGACGCGTTGCGCGAGGTGATCGACCGGACCGAGCCGACGCAGACGCCTGCGGAGGTCGAGATGGCGGCGGTGACATTTGTGGATGAGTCCGGAATCGAGTTGCTGCGCGAGTTGATCCGGCAGCGTCGAGCGATTGTCAGTTGCTCGAACTTTGTGGCGGAACTGTTACGCGCGGAGGTTGGCCGATGAAGTCAAATCTCGATATGGCGGCGCGAGGGTGCGTGTTTGATTCGAATGTCGACGAAGCGACGCTGCTCGACGCGTTGCAGAAGGGCGTCGATGCCGCGTTTGAGGAACTCGTGCGGCGCTATGGCGGGCATCTGCTGGCCGTTGCCCGGCGGTTTCTGCGTTGCGAGCAGGATGCGGCTGACGCGGTGCAGGCGGCATTCGTGTCGGCGTTTCGATCGATCGGCAACTTCGCGGGCGATTCGAAGCTGGGGACATGGCTGCATCGCATTGTGGTAAATGCGTGTCTCATGCAACTGCGCTCGGCCAAGTCGCGACGCACGTCGTCGATCGAGGCGCTGCTGCCGACGTTTGACGAGACCGGACATCACGCGACGCGCGTTTCGCCCTGGAACGCGCCGGCCGATCGACTCGAAACGACAGAGATGCGTGCCGCGGTTCGCCGCGCGATCGACGAACTGCCCGAGTCGCATCGCACGGTGATCCTGCTGCGCGACATCGAGGAATTGAGCACCGAGGAAGCGGCCCGGCGTCTGGGCATCAGTGAAGCCGCGACAAAGGTGCGACTGCATCGCGCGCGGCAGGCGTTGCGCACGCTGCTGGATCCGATGATGCGAAGCAACGGCTCAGCGCCGAATGCAGAATGAAGAATGCAGAACGAAGAACGAAGAGCGCAGCGACCGGCGTCCATTATTGGCCTTCTGCATTCTTCAATGTTCAAGCTTCATTCTGCATTTCGATGTCGTCAATCCGCCCGCTGTCCGGCGGCGATTGCCGGCTCGGGATCGAGCGGGAGCCGTGCGTCATCCGCAGGGTCGGCTCTGACGGCGGTTGGCGCAGTCTCATTTGCGAGCTTGATCGTACGCCACACGCCCGCGTTCCAGCGCAGCATCGACATCGCCCCGAGCGCGACGATGTATAGCGCACACGTCGCCCACGGAACGCTCATGCCATACTGCGGCAGCCAGAGGCTCGCCGACACGCCGCCGCCGATGAAGATCACCCAGCAGCAGAAAAACATCATGATCGCCGGCACCTTGGCATCGCCCGCGCCGCGCAGGGCACTGAGATAGGTGATGCACATCGCATCGCCGAGCTGAAAGAGAGCGACCCAGATCAAAATGACCTGACCGGCCTTGATCACGTCCGGATCGGCGTTGAGCACCCAGATCAGCGGGCCGGCGAAAATGAGCATCATCGCGCCGGCAAGCGTCATGTAGATTCCGTTGAGCCACATCCCGACGCGCACGCGCGCGACCGCGTCGTCCGGTCGCCCCGCGCCGATCGCGAAGCCGACCTGCGTGCAAAGCGCCGTGCCGATGCCGATTGCCGGCATGAACGACAGGTGCATGTATTGCAGCGCGATCGCGCTCGCGGCCATCACTGCCGTGCCATAGGGCGGCAGGATCGCGGCCATGAACACGACCCACGCACCGATGTCCATCAGCCAGGTGAGGCCGGTGGGCACGCCGATGCGCAGAATTTCGACCGTGCGTTTGAAATTGAACGCCAGCGAACTCGCCGTGCCGAACTCCTCTTCATACTCGCGCCAGAACATCGGAACGACCATGACAACCACGCGCACCCACCACGCAATGACCGTCGCCAGCGCGGCCCCGGCGATGCCCATCTCGGGGAAGCCGAACTTGCCCCAGATGAGCACGTAATTGCCGACCACGTTGGCGATCAACGACGCGATCGTCGCGATCAGCGGCACCGACGAGCGCTTGATGCCGTTGTAAAACGATTGAAGCCCTTGGCCGAGCACGCACGGCAGCGTCTGCCACAGGCACCATTGGATATACACGGTCTGCATCTGTGCGACATCCGCCGGCGCCTTCACCGCGTCGGACCACCAGCCGTACCAGATAGGCGTCGTGGTCGCGATCGGCCAGGTGAGCAGGCCGAACGCGAGCGCGATGTAGAGCGATTGCCACGCATAGGAACCGCCCGCGCGCGCGTCGCCGCGACCGCTGGCCTGCGAGACGTAGGTTTGCACGCTCGTTACCGCGCCCATGCCGATGCACGCGACGGCGAAGACCAGCAGCGTCGCCGGCGAAATCGCGGCCTGCGCGGCGGTGCTGATGGCCGAAACCATAACAAAGTCGATGGTTTGCAGCGCCAGGCGCGAGATCGTCATACCGATAATCGGCATCGCCTCGCTGAGCAGCTCGATCATCGCGCCGCGGTCGGGCGTCGGCGATGATCGTTGATCAAGCGTATTGGAAGAAGTCACGCAAATACCCCAGAGAGTCCGTTCACAAGCGCGATCGCGTAAGCGATCCCGCCACAGCTAGGCGACATGCGAGCCGCCCGCTTACCGTCTCAGAATGTTGGATAGCAATCAAAAAGCCCCGGTCGCTGCGTCGCGCCGAGGCTCCATCGTCATTGGCAAAAGCAATGTCGTTTTGGGGCTAGGGCGGTGGGGAAAGTCCTCGAACCGACGGGAAGGCGACCAAGATGTACTGTCGATCCAGTTTCATCAGTGGTCCTTTCGTCTCGTCGGCGAGCGAGCCGCCGCAGGGTTTAGGGAAGAACCGAGCCTTCTCTGGCTCGAATGTGGAAAGAGTAGCACGCTTGCATGGATTGGTCAATTGAACGCTTGAGAAACTGCGCGGCGGTGCAAGTTAAGCGCATGATCGCTGAGCCCTTATTCAGAGGACTCGCGCTTGGGGGACCGACCTCTGGTCGGTCGTTCGTTTGGCAGAAAGTGAATCGAGGAGACACCGGTCGGAGACGCGACCCCAGGCGCGCCGCCTCCTTCCCGCGCCGCCGCGCAAATGGGCAGTGGCACGAAGGAGATGGGCAATGTCGCAAAGAAAGCGCGCAGCGTCGTTGTCGGCGTCAAACCTACAGGTGTAAAATCGGACCGAGGTGTACCTGTGCAGCTAATGCCCAAGATTCGCGCGCGGCTAATCGAGCGGTTCATCTTCAATTTTCGGCTTCCGATAGAGCTACTCGGTCGCCAACTTCCCTCGTGGCTCGCCCCGCAATCAATCGAAGGGGCATCGGTGGGGTCCTTTTGCGTGCTGGACCTAGACCAGGTTACGTTTGGCCCCGTGCCTGACGAGTTGGGGTTGCGCAATATTAACTGCGCGCTGCGGTTCGGCGTGATTGAGCGGGAGACCGGAACACCCGCCGTGTACGTCACGGAACGGAATACCAACTCACGGCTAGGCGCGTTCATTACCTCGCTCGGCTTCCCGGGCGAGCACAGGTTGGTCGAAGCGTCGATCACCAGCGACGCGAGCGGATCGCAAATTCGCGTTCGGGATAAAGAGCACGCTTTGTTCTCGGCAACTGTGGCGCGGGAGTCCGTCCTTCGCTCATCGGTGTTTCGTTCGCTCGATGAATTTTCGGCATTCATGGCCGGCGGAGTTCGCAGCTATTGTCCGGCGAAAAACCCTGGATGCTTCAATGTCGTCGATTTGCACAAGAGCGATTCGACGTATGAGCCTTTGCGCGTGACGGACCTGACGCACGACCTGTTTTCGGAGTCATCCGGCAGCTCGGATGCGGTACAGGATTCGGCTGTCCGAACGGAGCACGGCCGGTACGTTTGGGAGTACGTCGGACAACGCAACGCGAGAAAATGACGGCTACGGGCGTTTCCGGCTTTGATCGCGTGCCCGCGGATGGCACGGGCGGGTGTTTGGGTGTGCAACTGCTTCTTGAGCCGCGCGGATTCGACGGCCGCGAGACCGGTGCTCAAGAGCAGTGGTGCCCGTGCGAATGTCCAAGTGCTTCTAGGATTGGGAAATGACCGGTAGAGACCGCGGCCCATGCTATTGCCCGGACCCGGACCAAAAGAGAATTGAGCGGGTCGCGATACGCGTCAAACTGAAGCTCGCGTGGTGGAAACTGTTGGCACGTCTGGGTCGCGGTCCACTGCACGATACAAGGCCACCGCTCCCAACGGGATATTGCGGTTGGTGTTCTGTGTGCGGCCGCTCAGGACACACAAGGCATCACTCGTACTTGCCGTGTACCGATGCGTGGTGCGACGAGTGCTATGATCGCGAGTTTCCGCCGCTGACTTGATGAGCGGGCGGGTGTACCCCTCGGGCCTAGGCCGGTTCGGTGGACGTCACGAGCGGGTTATCGCCGCGCTGCCACCCCACGCAAACTGCCCGAGACGGTGACGGGCGACTTCGTCTATGCCGGTCTTGCGAAGGTGTAACTCGTGTTGTCGCGTGCCCCGAACGTCGGCGAGCAGCAGCCGATCGCCGGGCGCCCTGATACAATGAACGGATGAAACTCCATGCCGGGACGGTGGATCGCTATGCCAAGGGACGACCAATCATTGGGTGAGTTCATCGATGCCGCCGTCGATGACCATCCCAAAGCCAAGTCAATGCTCGCGGCTTGTCCCGGGCTTCGTGACCGTGGTTGGCTACATGGCGAGACCGCTCTTCACTTTCTCGCCATAGAGAACTACATCGAGGGTGTCCGCTTTTGCTGTGAAAACGGATTCGATGTCAATGCAACGAACGAATTTGGCGACACGGCGCTCATTGATGTGATGACTCTCGGAAGATTGGAACTGGTAAATTTGCTACTTGAACATGGCGCGGATCCGAATGCAAAGTCCAGGACCCGAATAAGCGCGCTGCATACCGCCGTTGGCTCCGGTGATGTTGAACTTGTACGTCGAATGCTGGCCGCCGGTGCTCGACCCGACAACGCGGCCAGTGTGACAGAGCTCCTCTACGAACTTCCCGAGGATGAACCTGCTCGA
Organism: Phycisphaerae bacterium; assembly: GCA_046155505.1. Classification (GTDB taxonomy): domain Bacteria; phylum Planctomycetota; class Phycisphaerae; order UBA1845; family Fen-1342; genus JBJXFK01. Next base: position 50,311 of record JBJXFK010000241.1, on the reverse strand, counting down.
AGCGAAATCATTAAGGTATTACGTGACTTCGGTTTCGAGCAAGAGGAGCAAGAGTAGGGTGCATCCCGTAATGCACCCTTTTCGGGCGTGGATCACGCTTGGTGCATCGAGGGACGCACCCGACGGCGTCCTCGGTCCAGCCACGGCAAACCGTACCGCAAGCGGGACCGGGTTGAGGGGGCAGGTCAGCGCGGCTTCGTAACTTCCCACGGCCCGTCTTTGCCAACGCTAATAATGGTCTCACCATCACAGCGGAACAGCCCCTGCCACCCCCCGAGCCAAAGTCGCCCCCTTCGATCCTCGTATGTGCATTGAATGGCGTTGGTGGTCAGGCCCTTCGCTTCCCCGAAGTTCGTGAAGGCTTTGCCGTCGTAGCGGTACACGCCCGAGTTCTCGATCGGGAACCAGACGTTGCCGGCACGATCTTCGTAGAGATCCCACGCTTCCGTTCCGTGTACGCCGTCCTTCGCGGCGACGTGCGTGAACTTATCCCCGACGCGATAACAGATGCCGTTGTGATGCGTCGCGAACCAAATCCGTCCCTGACGGTCTTCGAGTATGTCGTTCACCGAGTTGTCGCACAGGCCGTCCGCCTCCGAGATTTTCGTGCATGATTTGCCGTCATGCACGAACGCTCCGCCGGGCGTGCCGAACCACATGCGTCCCCCCTTGTCCTGCATGATGCAGTTCACGATGCGCTCGCTCGTCACGCCTCGGTCCGGATCCGGTTTGACCGCGGGCAGAGGAAACTCGGTGAACGTCTTCCCATCGAACCGACTCACGCCGCCGAAGGTGCCGATCCAGAGCAGTCCGTCGCGGTCGATGATCACGCTCCAGATGTCGTCGTGCGCGAGACCGTCCTTGGTCGTGTACGTGGCGAATCGCACGCCGTCGTACTTGATCAATCCGCGTTCCGTTCCGAACCAGATGGCGTCGTGCTTGTCCTGAACGATGGCACGCACCGCGAGGCCGGGGAATTCTTGCTTTACGCAGAAGAATTCCACTGATTTGCCGTCGTAGCGGGCGACGCCGTCGCCGTTGGTCCCAAACCAGAGACGGCCGCCGCGGTCTTCAAAGATGCGTCGAATGAAGGGGCTGAGCGGCGTCGGTGCCGCAGCCGCTGGAGAACTCTGCGTTGTTGGCGGCAGTAACTGAGAGAACGCGGGTGGCGCGGCGCAGAGCGCACCGCAGACGAGCAGCGCCAGGGTCCATGCCCCGGACTGGTGTCGAGGCGACGCAAACCGCGGCATGAAAGTTTGAGTCATCACGGCACCCCGTTGCGAGATTTCCTATTTGACCTCTGCCCGGTGTCGCCGCCGGGCCGTTCTCCGCCACTGTAACGGCAGGTGGCGCTAATCGAGCAGATCGTACGCGGGCACCCCCGCGTTTGTAGGCGCGAGTTCCACCTGCGGGTGGCGTGGCGACGCACGCGGAGAGGCTCCCGCAACTGAATCGACGTCACCCGCTTGCGGTCCAAACGCCGGCACTCCTGCGTCATCCGCCCGCTGCTCGTCGTCGGACGCGACTGGCGGCCAACAGCATCTACGCAGTACCGTGTTCACCGGCGTGCAGGCGCCGCAATCGAGTTGCATGACCAACAGCCAATCATACCAAACGAACCGCTGCCGCTGGGACAACGGCCACGCGCGCCGAGCCGCTGTAGGTGAAACAGCGGCTAAGCGCTCGCCATTGAGCTCGCACGACAGGCGTACGCCGTCATTGCAAATCGGAGCGGGTGACCGACCACTTGGCCCCGCCACCCCCCGCCCCCTACCCTACCGCCATGAAACTCGCCTTCTTCGGCACCGGGGAATTCGCCGTCGCGCCGCTGCGATCGCTGCATGCTGCGGGGCATGAGATTGCTATCGTCGTCAGTCAGCCCGATCGGCCCGCCGGGCGCGGGTTGCAGGTGCAGCCGACGCATGTTCGCGTCGCTGCCGAGGCGCTCGGGCTGTCGCATGTGCAAGCTGCGGATGTGAATGGCATGTCACCCGACGAGTTGTTGCGCGGCGCGACGCTGGCGGTGATCGTCGCGTTTGGTCAGAAAATCGGCGGCGCGCTGCTCGCCGCCGCGACGCAGGGGTTTGTGAATATTCACGGCTCGCTGCTGCCCAAGTATCGCGGGGCGGCCCCTTATCAATGGGCCGTGATCAACGGCGATGCGACCAGCGGCGTGACGACGTTTGTGCTCAACGAGCGCTGGGACGCGGGGCCGATCCTGGGCCGGCGCGAAACCCCGATCGGCGAGACCGAGACCGCCGACGAATTGCACGATCGCCTGTCGCTGCTCGGGGCCGAGCTGATTGTCGAGACCGTTGCGGCGATCGAACGCGGCGACGCGCGGCCGCTCGTGCAAGACGCGACGCAGGCGTGCCGGGCACCGAAATTGTCGAAGGCCGACGGGGTGATCGACTGGTCGCAGCCGGCGCGGGTGATCGCACGGCGGATCAACGGGCTGTGGTCGTGGCCGACGGCGACGGCGGTGGTGCATCCGGCCAAGGGCAAGCCGGTGCAGGTGCAGCTTGCGCGGGCGGTGTGCGTTGAAGAGGGGAAGAGCGACGGAGCGACGGAGCGACGCAGCGACGAAGACCGGGAAGATCAAGGCACGGAGGCACGGAGGCACGAAGGCACGGAGGGGAAGAGCGACGAAGCGACGCAGCGGCGGAGCGACGAAGGCGGGAGAGACCAAGGCACAGAGGCGGGCATGCACGCGCCGGGAGACTTTCTGCCCGATGGCAGCGTGCAGACTGGCAGTGGACGGATTCGGCTGATCGAGATCAAGCCCGCCGGCGGGAAGTTGATGACGTTTGAGCAGTTCGCAAATGGTCGTGACGTAAAGCCGCCCGCGCGGCTTGGGCCGGTTGTGGCGGGTGTGTGACCGATGGTGCGACGGCGGCCGCTCGATTGCGTCGAATTGACCGCACGCCGTCGCTCGCGTAAACACGCCGCTTCACGTCGCGTTTTGCCGTTGATAGGCGAGGCGAAGATCTCGGTAGTGGGGATACGACCACATGGCTGATTCGACCTCGGCGGCGCAGGCCAGTGCCGCACCGCCGCCAGCGTTTGGTAACACGTTCTGGGTGCTCAACAGCATCGAGATGTTCGAACGACTCGCGTTTTACACGCTGCGTGTCATGGCTCCGATCTACATCATGCAGGCCGACAATCCGGGCGGCTTGCATCTGACGCCGCAGCAAAAGGGCGTGATCTACGCCTGGTGGGCGGTGTTTCAGTCGATCCTGCCGATGGCGACGGGCGGCTTCGCGGATCGATACGGCTATAAGCCGACGATGGCGTTTTCGATCACGTTGATGATGATCGGGTATCTGATGGTCGCGTTCGTGCGCGACGTGCCGGGCATCGACAACTTTTGGTCGCTGTTCATCAGCATCATGACGCTGGCGACCGGCACGGCGTTCTTCAAACCAAGCATTCAGGGCACGCTCGCGCAAATCTTGAGCAAGGGAAATGCGTCCGTCGGTTGGGGCATTTTCTATTGGGTGGTCAATGTCGGCGCGTTCGTCGGGCATTACATTCCAGGACTGGTGTTTCTCGCCATCGGCTCACAGTCGAAAGAGGCGTGGCGCAATCTCTTTCTGCTATCCGCCGCGTTCACGGCCTGCAATTATGGATTGCTTTTCCTCTACAAGGACATTCCGACGGGTGCGTCGCGAACCGACTCGATCGGCTCGGTGCTTTGGAAAACGCTGATCAACATCCTCGACGCGCGGCTGATCGCGTGGCTGATCATCATGTCCGGCTTTTGGATGATGATGTATCAACTCTGGGATTTGCAGCCGAATTTCATCGCCGACTGGGTGGATAGCGGCGCGATCGCCAAGAGTCTGAGCTTCCTGCCGAACGGCGTGCTCGGCATGTTTACCGAGCAAACGTCGCGCGGGTTGCAGATTCCGCAGCAGGTGTTGCTGAGTCTGAACTCGCTGCTGATCATCATCGGCGTGGTCGGCGTCTCGTGGCTGACACGAAAAATGCGCACGCTGGAAGCGATGATTGGCGGAATGGTGCTGGCGATCATCGGCGTGCTGGTCGCGGGTCTGACGATGAATCCGTGGATGCTCCTGCTGGGCATCCTGTTCTTCTCGATGGGCGAGATGACCACCGGGCCGAAGAAGAACGAATATCTCGGCCTGATCGCGCCGCCCGACAAGAAGGGGCTCTATCTCGGCTATGTGAACATCCCGGTCGGCATCGGCGTGTTTGTCGGATCGTGGATCGCGGGCGAGGTGTATGGTCGCTTCGGCGAGAAGGCGACGCTCGCCCTGCGCTATCTGGTCGAGAAGACGCCAGGGGCGACCTGGACCGGCGACGTTGGGGCGGCTGAGAAGCTGCTCGGCGTAACGCGACCCAAGGCGATGGAAAAGCTCATGGAAGTCACGCAGCTCGACCCCTCGGCGGCGACGCGGCTGCTCTGGGACACTTACGACCCGCAGTTCTATGTGTGGTTGCCCTTCGCCGCGATCGGCGTCGTGTCGGCCATCGCACTCATCATTTTTGCGCAGATGGCCAAGCGCTGGAAAGACATGAACGCGTAGATCATGCCGGTTCGAACTGCCTTCGCACAGCCGAGCGAACGCGCCGCCCCTGCGACGCGACCGCTCGCAGTCTTTCTCGGACGCGCGGAAGTCGCCTTCACAATTCCACGTTCCGCCTAACTACCTACGGCGGAAAATTGAAAAATTCCCCAGAGGGAAAGCGCCCGCGGCGACTCTGTGCGCCCGGCGGGCCGTTGGGGGACGCGATGCATCGACACGACATTGACATCTGCATTATCGAGGACGATGACGCGCAGTGCAGACTGCTCGCCGAGCAGCTACGCAACCTGGGCTACAGCGTCATCGAGGCCGAAAACGCCACAACCGGTTTGCAGGCGATCTATCAGTCGCGGCCGCGCGTGCTGATTTGCGACATCAACCTGCCCGACCAGAGCGGTATTCAGGTTTGCGGACAAGTCCGCGGCGACGGCTCACTCGACGGCATGTATGTCGTGCTGATGACCGCGATGAGCGGCGAGGAACACAAAGTCGCCGCTCTCGACGCAGGCGCGGATGACTTTCTCACCAAACCCTATGACCTCGAAGAGCTGAAATCGCGCATTCGCAGCGGCATGCGGTTTCATCGTCTGCAGGAACGGCTCGCGCACGCCGCGGTCACCGACGGGCTTACCGGGCTGTGGAATCATGGCCAGTTCCGGGCCGAGCTCGATCGCGAATTCACCCGCACGCGGCGATACGGCGGATGCCTGTCGCTGCTGATGATCGATCTCGATCACTTCAAGGCGGTGAACGACACGTATGGACACGAGGTCGGCAACCAGGTGCTCACCAGCGCCGCACGGCAGCTCGAACGCATCGTGCGCGATACGGATCTGGTCGCACGCTATGGCGGTGAAGAATTCGCCGTGATCTGTCCCGAAACGAACACCGACGAAGCGCGGCAACTCGCCGAGCGGTTGTGTCGCTCGTTTCCTGAGCAGATTCGTCTGCCCGATCAGCCGGACCTGGTGGTGCGGGCGTCGATCGGCGTGGCCAGCACCGAGGCGACGGCGGTCGGCTCGGTCGCCGACCTGGTGAACTTGGCCGATCACGCGCTCTATCAGAGCAAGCGCGAAGGCCGCAATCGCGTGACGGTATGTACCGAGTTGTGCGAGGCGAATCCGGGCGATGTGTGTACCGATGAGGTCGATCGGCTGCGCAAGGAAGTGGTTTCGCTGAGCATGCGAACCAAGGAAATCTGCCTGCAGAGCGTCTGGGCGCTGATTCAGGCGCTCGAGGCCCGCGACGGCTATAGCGCGTGGCATTCGCGCAACGTCACGCTCTATTGCAAGTGGCTGTCCGAGGCGGCGGGTTGGCCCAAGAGCCTGCGAATCGCGGTCGCCAACGCGGCGATGCTGCACGATCTGGGCAAGATCGGCATTCCCGACGGCTTGCTGATGAAACCGCAGCCGCTGGACGCGAACGAGGCGGCGGTGATGCGACAGGTGCCGCTGATTACGTGCAAGATTTTGCAGCCGCTGCGCGTGTTCGAGACCGAGATCGCGATGATCCGGCATTTGCGTGAGCGGTTCGACGGGGCCGGTTATCCTGACGGGCTGTCGGGCAAGAGCATTCCGCTCGGCTCGCGGCTGATCGCGGTGTGCGAGGCGTTTGACTCGATTACGTGCAACCGTGCGTATCGGCCGGGACGGTCGATCGACGAAGCGCTCGTGGTGCTGATCGAAGAGCGCGGCAAGCAGTTTGATCCGGAGTTTGTGGATCTGCTGGCCGAGAGCGTGCGCGGCAGGCCGAAGCGCTGGGCCAAGCAGGTGCAATCGGCGCGCGTGCAGCCGCAGGCGCGGGGGATTGAGCAGTTTTTGTGAGCGCTGGGGCGCGAATGCAGAATGCAGAATGAAGAATGCAGAAGGTCGGCTCGTGCAGGAAGACCAACCGAACGCGACGCGCAAGCGAGTGACACATGTGGGGCAGGCTTCGGAACCTGTCGTGTGTAAGTCGAAGTTCCCGCCCCGCAGCACGACTGAATTTGTTCTTGCTCTCCCACCGCTGCGTCCCGTGCGCTTTCGCCCATCCAGGTACGGAGTACGCCATGTCATTCAATCGTCGCCGCGACGGTTTGCCGGTCATCGTGCTCATCGCTCTCTCTGCTGTCTGCCAAACGGGCTGCGCATTCTTCCGCGCGGAGTCACGCTTGGGTACGGACCCGGTCAGACTGCCGAACGGCCTGACGTTTTCGCTCTGGCAACATGAGCAACTGGATGCCCTCCGTCCCGGCGTCGACGACAATTTCCGACGGGTGATTGTTGAGCTGCACACCGAAGGCGGCGGCGGAATCTCGCGGGTCGTCGCGCAGACCGATCACAAGAACAATCTGGATCTGGGCGAGCTTGATCTCTACGCTGCAAGCGGCGGACGCCAGGTGTGGGTCGCCCAGCGCCGCACCGGATCGCTGCTGTTCGCGGGCAATTTTGACCAACTTCGTTTCAGCGGGGCGGGAGCGGACGCTGAATGGCTGACTCCCGAGCTTCGCGCGTACGCGACGCGCATCGCCGATGTCAGCATCCCGCGCCGACACGCGTACGTCGCGAATCAATGATGACGCAATCAACCTGTGCTCGCGGCGGAAAACCGCATCCGCTCGGCACCGGCGACGCGCAAATAGTCTTCAACACGTAGCACGAGCGAATCGGTCAGACTCCCCGCGTTGAACGCAATCCGCTCGTTGGCCACGCTCGAATCATCGACAAACAGCTCGAACGGCAGGATCGGCCTCCCGAACGGCGGCACGCTGCCCGGTACCAGCCCGGTCAGCGACGCCAATTCGTCCGCCGTCGCGAAGCGCGTTTTCTTCACCTGAAACCGCGACTTGATTGCGTCGCTGTCCAACTTGCACGCCGCACTGAGCACGAACAGCCGAAACTCCTCGCCGGCCTTGATGAGCAGGGCCTTGCCGCCGATGCGCAGTTCTTCGCCGCGCGCCCGCGCCGACTCCTCGGAAGTGAGCGTCGGCTCATGCTGCACATGGCGGTACGCGACGTTTTGCTCGCGCAGCCACGCGACGATCGATTCGAAAACGGGTGTTGCCATACGCGAAGTCTAGCCCGCACGGGCCGGGTATAATCTGACCGCTTCGATTGCCGCTCGTCGGCGGAGGTTACCAGTCGCATGAATCGTCGTGTGATCGCGTTTGTTGCTTTGATCGCTGCGGTGGGCGCGGGGTTGGTCGGCGTGCCAGGCTGCGGCGATTCGCCCAGCGCCCCGACTCCGCCGCGAACGACTGCGCAAGGTGCGCCGCTGAGCACAGCGCCGCCAGCCGCGCCGCCGGCCGCCTCGGTGAGCGATCCCGCGCCGCCGCAACCGGTAGCGCCGCCGGTCGTGGCAAAAACTAACGATCAACCGCCGTCGATCCCGCCCGAGAAACCGACGCTCGCCGGCAACCCGGTCGCGCCGCAACCCGCGAGCTCGGCGAAAGCCGAACCAACGAACGCGGACGCCCGCACCGGTGGCGGCATTCGCCCACCTGGCGCTGCCGAACCCGCCCCGCGCGCTCCCGGCGACAGCCCGCTGACCGCCAAGCCGGTGCCGCTCGATCCGACCAAGCCAGTCGGTCGCCCGGACAGCGACAAACCCGATTTTCTCGATCTCAGTTTCAACGAACTCGCCAGCTTTGAATATGACCAGTTCGACGCGGTCGAGGAGCTCAATCGCAAGGGCGAGCCGTCGGCCACTGCCACCGGCAAGACCGATGGCCCCAAGCCGATCAGCAGCCAGATACCCGAAAAAATCCGCGAGCTGAACGGCAAAAAGATCACCGTGCAGGGCTTTATGATCCCGCTCGAAGTTCGCCGCAACGAGGTCAAGAGTTTTCTGCTGGTGCGCAACACGATGGTTTGCTGCTTCGGTGCGGCGGCGTCGTTCAACGAGTGGGTGTATGTGCAGCTCGACGAGGGCAAGACGACCAAATTCACGCCCGACGTGCTGGTCAGCGCCTACGGCGTCTTCGACCTCGGCGAGGACATCCAGGACGGTATGGTCATGAGTATCTATCGCATGAAGGCGAGCGAAGTGGCGCTCAAGAGCGGGTATTAGATCGGACGGCGGCTTTAGAATCGGGGAATCGGATCGGAAAGCGTCTGGCCATTGGGCCGACCCCCGCGGTTCCGCGCGAGAATCGCAAATTTCGCGCGCTCTACTCTTCGCATGATCCATCGCCGAGCCGTTCGAGTTTATCGTTCCGCGTTGATCTGGTCTGTTCTAGTTCGGTTTGGTGAAGCGCAATTTCTACAACCCGCGCGCGTGGTCGAGAAGGATTCGCCGCACCTCGTGAATCGCCTGTGGGTTGGCCATCGAGTCGTGCGTGCCCGCGATCACGCGCTCGCTCGCTACCCCGTCGATGTGCGAGCTGCTGTATGGCACCACGAGATCGGTCCCGCCGACGCGACCCTCGCCGCGCGTGTCGGCGATGATCGAATGCACGATCACATGTCGCGCCAGCGGCGTCTCGCCGATGCGGCGCAAGACCGCGTTTCGCGGCGACAGATTGTCGATCCCGCTCTCCTGCCGCGATCGGATCGACGGATTGCGGCGACGCAACTCGTCATACAAATCGCCGCTGACCGACGCCACTTCCTGTGAATATCGAATCGTCTTCGCGAACGGCTGCGCCAGCGGCGAATCGGCCAGCACCGACCCGCGGTGCGGCGTCACCATGAACACCGTGCGCGTGACGAACGGCAGCGGCTCAAAATAGAACGCGCGACGCAGCAGCGCCTTTTGATCATCACGCAGCGAAAGCGAATCGATCGGCATGTCGGTGATTTCGTTCCACAGTCGATCGCCGCCCGGCTGAACGCACAGTCGCGAGAGCAAACCGCCCATGCTGTTGCCGACCAGCACGATTTCATTGAGGGCCGGGTCTTCGCTCGCCGGATCGAGTTCGTAGCGTGCCTGCGTGAGCGCCTCGCGTAGCAGCATCGCCGAGTAGAGCAGCGGGTTGCCCGTGGCATATTCGAAATACCAGAATTGATAGCGCTCGCGGATGAACGGCTCGCCCATCAGGTCGTTCATCATTTGCAGCCACTTCATCGCCGGCGAGAGCAGACCATGCACGAACACGACGGGAATCTTGCCGCGCTGATAGGGAGTGAGCGTGTATAGCCCGCGAATCGCATCGACCCTCGGCGGGTCGAGAAGCAGCGTCAGCCCTTGCACCGGGCGATGTTTGGAGAGCATGTATGCGAACGGCGTCGTGAAATCGGTTTCGAGGCTTACCTCGCGCCCGGCGAGTTCGACGCGATCGCGTTTGAGCGGATCGAGCAGATCGACATACGCCGGGATCACGCCGCTAGGTGGTGCGCAAAGCGTGCAGTCGATCGTGACCAGCGCCGTCGCGGGCGCGGCGCTCGGGTGCGTGCGCGGCAGAAAGGCATCGCCCGGATGGGGTGTCGCGGGATCGGGCGCGCGGCGCATGACCACCAGCGGCACGCCGATGCCGGGGTTGCGATAGTGACTGGTCAGGCCGATGACTTCAAAACCGAACGTCGGCTCGAACTCGATGATCTCCTCGGGCGACCAGGCGAGTTCGACGTGGCGCGGTCGCACATCGACCGTTCCGAGCAGCGAGGGGACGCGCACGCCGACCGACCAGTTTGCACCCGCCTGATCGCCGTAGACGATGAGCGCTGCGAGCGATCGGTTGTAGAGATCGCAGGCGAGGCGAAACGTCGGGTCATACTCGTTCGGCGGCGGCTCCAGATGTTCGTCAAAAAGATAGGTGTATGCGAAGAGCATTGCGGTCGCGTGATAGAACGCGGCCTCGACGCTGCGCACGTTGCGGCGTTTGGCTTCGAGGAAGCTCAGCTCGGCCAGCGCGATTGCGGATGCGCGGGCAGGTTCGTCCTCGAAAATGTCATGAACCTGCTCGATCAATCGCGGCAGATCGCGACGAAGCTGAGACTCCAGATTGTGTCGACGAATAAATTGCGTGGTCGGCATGCTGGGCGTGCTGGATGTGAGCGCGCTGGTCTGCATTTTGCGCAGCCAGACGTCATCGCGCACAACGCGCACGCCGATGGTCGGTGCGCAGCCGGTAGTCGTGAGTGCTGCGAGGAGAAGCCAGCACGTGAGCAGCGTGGGTTTGCGCATCATCTTCGTATTGTATGGGGCCCATTCGCGAACGCGGAACTTGTGCGCACCGGCGTGAATCGGTGGCGGAATTGTCGCCTTCGTTCCGATCGGCGCGGTGGATCAGCGGGACGATCGATCTGCGCGTGCGGATGAACTCTCCGGAGGAGCAGTTCGAGGGCATCTCGGATCAGCGCATTACGATTGATGCGGAGCGCGTCGAACTTGGCACGCTCGAAGGCGAGTTCACGTACTTTGGAACCTCGGTCGCGAGCGGCGTAAGCGACGTATTCGAAGACTCAAGCGGTGAGTTTTCGGCAGTGGCGCGTCCGTAGATTGACGATGCGGTAGTCACGGCACAGCGTCTTCGCCATCGATCTCCTCGCCGAAGATGAGCAGTATCCGGTTTGAACGCTCCACGGCGGCATCGCGCCGAGTCCGCAATTCCGACTGTTCCGGTTCAGGCAACTCGGCCAAATCCTCGTCGCTGATTCGTGTCGTTAAGAACTCAATTCGCTCATTCAATTCCGGGAACGTGTACACCTCATTGCGGGCGGTCAAGCCCGACGGATCGAGCAATGTGAACGCCAGTCGCGACTCGACAGACTCGTCTCGAAAATACGTAATGTCCACGATCGCGACACCCCCACCCGAGAGTTGCTTCTTGCTGGTGAATCGCACCTCGTCGGCACCGACTTCATGCAGTTGGCTCAGCACGAAACAGTCGAGCAGGAGTATCCGATCAATCGAGTCGATGCTCGCGACGAGATGATCCCAGCGGCGATCGACTTCTTTCTGCTGCTCTTGGCTCAGTCGCTGAAAGGCCGGGCCGCTGAAAATACCACAGCCACCTGATAGACACCCGATCGCGATCGCGAACACGAGCAATGGAAGCCGGCACGCCATCTTGCACCTCGCATGTTGGTGTTCCCGAACCTATCTCGCCTAAACTCTACCCGCATGACCACGCTTCTGGCCATCGAAACTTCCTGCGACGAAACGTCCGCCGCCGTCGTCGTCGATGGGCGCGACGTGCGATCCAACATCGTCAGCTCGCAAACCGATCTGCACGCCCGCTATCGCGGCGTCGTGCCCGAGATCGCGGCCCGTGCCCATCTCGAACGCATCGACGCGATCATCGCCGAGGCTCTGCTTGTCGCTGGCGTCACGATGCGCGAGATCGACGCGATCGCCGTCACCGACGGTCCGGGACTGGTCGGGTCGCTGATGATCGGCGTGACGGCCGCCAAGACGCTGGCGATGGCGCTCGATAAGCCGCTGGTCGCGGTTGATCACATCGAGGCGCACGCGACCAGTGCGGCGATGGTCTGCGACGAGCCGCCGTGGCCCGCCGTCTCGCTCGTGGTCAGCGGCGGGCACACGTCGATTTATCATGTGCGCGACTGGTTCACGATCGAATTGCTCGGGCAGACCTACGACGACGCCGCGGGCGAGGCGTTCGACAAAGTCGCCGCGATTCTCGACCTCGGCTACCCCGGTGGGCCGATCATCGATCGCCTCGCTCAGGGTGGCAACCCGCGCGCAATTCGCTTCCCGCGCGCCTGGCTCGACGAGCCGCACTTCAATTTTTCATACAGCGGGCTTAAGACGGCGGTGATGTATCACGTCTATGGCCGCGGGCAGAAGTACGGCTCGGCGGCGCACCTCTCGTCCGCGCAGCTTGCTGATGTCGCCGCGAGTTTTCAAGCGGCGCTCGTCGAGCCACTGGTCGTGAAGACGGTGGCGGCGGCGCGGTCGGTTGGCGCGAGAGTGATCACCATCGGCGGAGGCGTGGCGGCGAACACGGACTTGCGAGCGCAGCTCTCCGCCGCGTGTGCGAAAGCGGGAATCATGTTTCTGGAAACGCCGATGCAATACTGCACGGACAACGCGGCGATGATTGGCGCATTGGGGTATCAGCGGTTCAAAGCAGGGATGCTGGCGGATCTCGAACTGGAGCCGCGCTCGGGGTTGCGGAGGCCGGCGCGAAAATAGCGAACTCAGAATAGCGAATAGCGAAACGAAGCAGACGACCGCCGCCTCGTTTCGCTACTCGCCATTTGCAATTTGCAAATCCCTACTTGATCTCGCTCAGCTTTACCGCCGCGCGATTCTTGGCCGCCAGCAACGACGCCTCTAGCACGCGCTGCGTCTCGTACGCATCGTTGAAATCGGGCAGCGGCACGATCGGCTGTTCGCCGGCGAGCACGGCCATCATGTCGGCCACCATGTTCACAAACGTGTGCTCATAGCCCAGAATGTGGGCATCGGGCCACCATGCGCCGGCGTACGGATGATTGCCGGCCGACGTACACATGATCTTGCGCCAACCCGCGTACTTGGGCGATTCGCGATTGTCGAAGTAATTCAGCCAGTTCATGTCCTCGAACGAGAATCGCAGCGAGCCGTGCTCGCCGTTGATTTCCAGCGTGTTGTCGTTCTGATGCCCGATCGCCAAGCGGCTGGCCTCGAACGACGCGATCGCCCCGCCGGTCATGCGGGCCATGAACATGACGCAGTCGTCGACATCGACCTTGGACTTGGCCGGCGGCTTGTTCGACTTGGTCGGCAGCTTGCCGGGCACCTCGGGCAGGACGCGCTCGTGGACGAACGTCTCGGCGATCGCGCCGCTGATTTCCAGAAACTCAAGCCCCGTCACAAAACGGGCCATGTCGATGATGTGCGCGTTCAGGTCGCCATGCGCGCCCGAGCCAGCGTACTTCTTCTGGAAGCGCCAGCTCATCGGTGTGTCGGCGGTACCCCAGCTTTGCAGGTAGTTGGCCCGAATGTGATAAATCTTGCCGATGCGGCCTTCGCGGACCATCTGATAGGCCAGCGCGACCGCCGGGCAGCGGCGGTAGTTGAACCAGACGAAGGTCTTGGCCTTCCGCGAACGGGCGGCGGCGTTTTTCATCAGCCGAGCGTCCTTCAGCGTTGCCGCCAAAGGTTTCTCGACCGCGACATGCTTGCCGTTGGAGAGGGCCGCGATGGCCTGCTCGGCGTGCATGTAGTTTGGCGTGCTGATGTCGACCAGATCGATGGCCGGGTCTTTGACGATTTCTTTCCACTGCGTGCTGTACTTCTTCCAACCCCATCGGGCGGCGAAGGGCGCGAGCGAGATGAGATCGAGGCCGGCGATGGTGTGCATCACAGGTTGTATGGGCACGTTGAAGAAACGCGATACCTTGTGGTATGCGTTGCTGTGAGCGCGGCCCATAAACTTTTGACCAATCAACGCGACGTTACAAGTGTTCGCCATCGCAGCTCCCTTTCCGAGAACTTTTCGGGGGTGAAAGGCGAATATGAAGGTCCGAATTTTCGGCGGGACTATACGCGATTTGCGAGAGGATGTCGATAACGCGGCGCAAACAATGCATTTGGCATGAGATGATTAGGCGAGCGCGTCGCCGGAATCGGTTTGATCGGCCGGGATGGAATGAGGTACGCGCACGCTTTCGCGAATTGAAGGCACCTTGAGTCGACGATCACCAACGCACGCTGAGTTGCATGGTTCAATCTGCCGTTTGTCGGCCGAAACAACGGTCGTCGCGCTGCCGGCTTACCCACTTATGCTGAGCGACGCGGCAGCGGGCGTTCCTGCGGTCGGTAGAGCCGCACCGCCGCGCAGACCCTCTTTGGACAGTTTGTCCACGATCACCTGCCACGTCTCGCGCTCTTGCCGCAGGATTCGCAGCGCGTCGTCAACCGCAGCGGTCGAATGCTCCATCACCGCATCCACGAGCCGGCGATAGACAAAGTTGTAGAGCGCGCTCATGCGGTCGGCGACCTCGGGGTTCACATCGCGTTTCAGTCCGCCGGCGATTTCGAGCACGATGCGCTGTGCGCGTTCGATGTTGTTGAACGTCGCCTCGTGGTCCTTGCGCTCGATCGCCTCTCGCCCGCGCAGCGAAAAGCGAATCGCCCCGTCAAACAGCATCACCTGAAGCTGCTCGGGCGTCGCGGTCTGCACCGCGCTCTTCAAATACTCAAACGATGCCTTCGCGTTCGTGCTCATGCCGTCTTATCGACCCATCAGCGGGTGCGTTTCACTACACTAGGGTGGGCATTGCCCACCAATTCGCAGCCCTCCCGGCTGACATCCAAACAGTCGATAATCGCCGACTGCGGACGCGACGTGATTTCCCGTAGCAAATGGTGGGCGATGCCCACCCTACCGCTACCGCGCATAATTCGCCGACGCCGCCGCGAAGATCGCGCCCAGCGCGTTCTGCTGCGACTGCAACGCGCTCAGCGACGACTCCATCGTCTGAAACTGCTTGAACAGCCGGTCCTGCTTGCGCTGCAGCAGCTCGTTCATTTGCTCGACACGCTTCGTCAGGTCGGTCTTTTCGCGCTCAAACGCCTGGTCACGGCGTTTGATCAGGCCGCCCGCGCCGGTGATCGACTCGAGTTCCTTTTTCACCGCCGCGCCGAAGCCGACCGTCGCCTTGGTGAAAAAGTCGGTGACACCCTGCGGCTCGCGTTGATACGCCTGCTCGAATTTGCTCTTGTCAAAGCTCAGCTTGCCGTTGGTCAGCCTCACGCCAAGCTGGCTGAGCGCCGAAATCGCCCCGCCCGAGCTGCTTGAACGCGTGCCGATCATGCGGAACAGCCGTCGTTCGAGTGCCTGCACCGCCGAATCACCGAGCAGCGGGCCGCCCTGTTCCGTCTCGGCGTTGTAGCTGCTAAGTTCCTTGATGCGATCAAACACCTGATTGAACGCCGTGATCAAGCCGTCGATCGCGTTGGTGGCGTCTTCAAGCTTTCCGGCGACGTTCACGCTGACCGCGGTTTCCGAAACGCCCGTGAGGTTGAGATCGACACCCGGCGCGACGCCGCGAACCGTGTCGGTCGAGCTGGTGACCAAAATGCCCGAAGCCGCGTTCGATCCCAGAATGACCTTGGCGTCCTGCGCCCGACTCAGCGTCGAAAACGACATGACCTGTTCGAGTCCGTCGATCAGAAACTCACCCGCCACGCCTGAGTTTTTGGCCGTCAGTTGCAGGCGAAAGGGCGCGACCGGGCTGCCGTCGTTGATCAGGTTTGCCGTCGCCTGCGACGTGCCGCGCGCGTTGATGCGATCAACGAGTGCCTGAAGCGAGGTGGCGTTGGTGATGTCGAAGCGCGCCTCGAACGAACCGTCCGCGCTGCCGCTGTCGTGCTCGCCGAGGATGTTTAGATCGCGCGCTGCAGTTCCGTTCTCGTCGGTGATGCGTAACTTGCCCGCGCCGCCGGCGGTGTCCTGCAATAGCAATCCGTCGCCGGTGTCGTTGATCCGCGCCGTCACGCCGATGTTCGCCGCGTTGATGCGATCGATCAATTCGCCGAGCGTCTGCGTGCCGCCGCCGCTGACGTCGATCATCGTGCTCTGGCCGTTCGTGCCGACCACGCGGAACCGCCCGCCCGCGACGCCGCGGCCATCGTTCAACTCGCTGAGCTTGGTCGCGCCCGAGACATATTGTCGTTGCAGGTTCGCGCCGCGAATATTCGACCCGGTCGTGGCGATGCCCGTCGTCTCGGCGAAGTCACCATCGATATCGCGAATCGTCGCCGCTGCTCCGCTTTGCGTCTGCACGGTCAGCCGCGTGCCGTTGCCGTCGAGTCCGACGCGCAGCTCGATTCCCGCCGCGCGGGCTGCGTCTTCGATCTTTTGCGTCGCGTCGCGCAGCGTTTCGCTGCCGCGCAGATCGACCGACAATTCCGTCCCGCCGACCGTGATGCCCAGCGTTCCCAGCTCGGCGCCGCGACCGCCGTTGATTGTGCGCAACAGTACCGTGTCGATGCCGCCGATGATTCGTCCGCCGCTGAGCGTGCCTTCAAATTCCGTCTCGGTCAGGCCGAGGTCTTCGAGTGCCCGCGAGTTGCCGATTCGTTCGAGCTTGAAGTATTTCTCCGAACTGATCTCGATCCCGCGCGCCCCGACCGACGCCGTCAGCGATCCGTCGTTGTTCGCGGCGAAATTGATCGCCGCGACCACGTCGGCCAGCGACTCGATCTTCAGCACGTCGCGTCCGCTGATTCGCCCGCCCGCGCTCGCACCGTCCAGCCCCAAATCTCGCACGCTCGATCCGGTGACATCTTCGAGCCGAATCGTCTTGTCCGCCGTCGTCTGCGTATAGCCGACAGTAATGCGCGAACCGGAAAGCGTCACACTCACGCCCGGCGACGCCGCTTCCATCGCGCGCTTGATCTCGCCCACGGTCGTCTTGCCGGTCAGATCGACCTCGCGCGTCACGCTCTGGCCTTCGTCATTCTGCGTGACGATTCGGACGCGGCCGAGGGTCACGCCCGCGCCCTGGTTCAGGCGTTCGACGCGCGTACCGTCCTGAATAATCCCGCTTAGGTCAACGTCGATGTCCAGGCCATCCGCGGCAAAGCGAAAGTCGCCGCCCGCCCGGGCGCGCTGCACGCCGTTGCCGTCGTTGAGCTGACTGAGTGCGGTCGCCGTCGAAAGTCGCATCAGGTTCGAGCCGGTCAATCGTCCGGTTGCGGTCGTATTGCCCTGCGCAAAGCCGAGTGATGCCGCCACACCGCCGCCGTTGATCTCGTCGATTCGCACCGCGCCGCCCGTGGTCTCGGTGAGCACCAGCGCGTCATCGCGCATGTCGGCCCGCACGTTGATGTTCGCGCCGTTGATCTTGTCGATCACCTCGCGCAGCGACACGGCGTCGCTCACATCGATCGTCCGGGTCGCGCCGCTGGCGTCGGCGATGCTGAAGGAGCCGCGCTGCACGCCGGTCATGCCGTTGAGCTCGGCCAGCGAAGTCTGGCGATTGACGCGTGCCTTCGAAGATTCGAGCGTAAACGTGCCCGGAGACAGCAGCGCCGAATTCGACGCGAACCCGCGGCTCACCAACTGCTGTCGCGCGCTGAGCTGCTTGACCACAAAGTTGAAGCTGCCGACGGCGGCGTTCGAACTGGCCGTCGCGGTCAGCACTTCGGGCTTTGAAGAGGTCGCCACGCGAGCGCGAAACGTGCTTGCCTGTGTCAGCGAGCCGATGCGGCTGAGAATGGCCGAGACCCGCGCAGAAAGATCGAGCAGCGCCGTTTTTTGCGTGTCAATCACGCCGATTTTGGACCGCACGATGTCGCGCGGGCGAGCTTCGAGCGAGATGAGTCGCTGCACCATCTGGTTGATGTCGAGGCCGGAGATCAGGCCGATGCCCGACGATAGCGTGCCCATGCGGGTTCCTCCACGGAAACCGATCGGCAACGCGCAAAGCCTGCACGAGGCGGCGCGCGCTGCCGATGTTGTATCGGTCCGTGGAGAGGCAAGCTTCATTCCGCGCGGCGCGGCACGGTCGAAATTGCGATGAAAGATGTGGCTGCGCTACGCCTCGCGCCCGTGGCTCACAAACCCGCTCACAAACCCCGCCTCGCCGTCGGCGTCCGATTCGCCGGCGTGATCGAACACCAGCGGCTCGCAAAAGTCGGCGTATGCCCGCCGCAGGCCGGCGTGAACCAGCCCGACAAAGTACGGGTTGGGGCGCAGCGGACGGCTGCTGAGTTCCGGGTGCGCCTGCGTGCCGACGAAATACGGATGCATATCCTGCGGCAATTCGAGCAGGTTCATCAATTCGCTGCGCGGCGCGTGGCCGGCGAAGATCATGCCCGCCTGCTCGATCTGCTGAATGTAGCGCGGATTGACCTCATAGCGGTGGCGGAAACGCATGCGCGTGCGTTGCCCAAACATCTGCGCGTGCAGCGTGCCGGGTCGCACGATCACGTCGAACCCGCCGAGGCGCATCGAAGCGCCGAGTCCCTCGATCTTCTTCTGCTCGGGCAGCACATCGATGATCGGGAAGCGGCACTCGTTGTCGATCTCGGTCGAGTTGGCGTCGTCCATGCCGCACACGTTGCGGGCGAACTCGACCACCGCCATCTGAAAGCCGTAACAGATGCCCAGACACGGCAGCTTGTTCAGCCGGGCGTATTTCAGGCAGGAGATCTTGCCCTCGGCCCCGCGCGTGCCGAACGCACCGGGCACGACGATGCCGTGCATGCCGGCGAGCTTCTCGGCGACGTTGCTGTCGTCGATCTCGGTCGTATCGATCCAATGAAGCTGTACCTTGCAGCCGAGCTTCACGCCCGCGTGCTCAAACGCCTTGATAATGCTCGCATACGCATCGCGCACCGACGTGTACTTACCCGTGATACCGATGCTGATCTGCCGCGTCGTCTTGCGCAGGCGCGAGACATAGCCGGTCCACGCTTCGCGGGCGGCACGCTCGGCGACCTCGTCGCTCTTTTCGTCCAGACCCAGAATGTCGGTCACGGCCTTGTCGACGCCCGCGCCGCGCAGCATGTCGGGAATCAGATAGACGCTCTCGTGATCGTGCATGCTGAAGACGCGCGTCGACAGCACATTCGAGAAGAGCGCGATCTTCTCGCGCACCTTCTGGACGACCGGGTTCTGCGCGCGACACGCAATGATGTGCGGCTGAATGCCGTTTTCCATCAGCTTGCGGATGCCAAGCTGGGCCGCTTTGCTCTTCTGCTCGCCGAGGCTGGGCGGCTCCATCACATATGTCAGCGCGACGAAGCAGACGCCGTTGCCGCCTTCTTCGAACGCGAGCTGTCGCATGGCCTCGATGTAATATGCATTTTCAACGTCGCCGACCGTGCCGCCGATTTCGACAAAGATCACGTCGGCGCGTGTGGCGATCGCCAGCTCGCGCAGGCGATTTTTCACCTCGCCGGTCACATGCGGGATCATCTGTACATCGCGGCCGAGATAGCCGCCGGTGCGTTCGCGTTCGAGCACGCGGCGATAGATCTGTCCGCTCGTGCAGAAGTTGAGACGGGTGACGTTCATGTCGAGGGCGCGCTCATAGGTGCCCAGGTCCATGTCGCATTCGGTGCCGTCGTCGAGCACGAATACTTCGCCGTGGCGATAGGGGTTCAGCGTGCCCGAGTCGATATTGAGATAGCCTTCGAGTTTGATCGGGGCGACAGTGAGGCCCTTGTCTTGCAGGCACTTGGCCAGCGAAGAGCTGAAAATGCCCTTGCCGAGGCCGCTCATCACGGTGCCCATGACCACGACGTACTTGGTCTGGCCGACTTTGTAGCCGGCCGGCATCGGCATGTAGAACTCGGTATCGACCGAGTTGTCGCGAATCGCTCGCAATAACGCTTCGCTATCCATGACCTTCGACCTTCCGCAAGTCCGAACCTCCTCAAGCGGCGGCCTCCAATGCCGCACACTGCCGCTTCCCTCTCCCGCGTCGCCCGTGCGAAGTGCAGAGTGAAAAGTTCAAAATTCAAAGTGAAATGCGGGCGAGTCGTCTTGTCTTCGCTTCGTACTGAACCCTAAACCCTGAACCCTTATCACTTTGCACTTTGAACTTTGCACTTCTCACTCGTCCTCCAACGCTCCACGAATCGTTCATAATCCGCTGGCGTGTCGACGCCCGGGCTGGCCCGTTCGACGACCTCCACCGCCATGCTATAGCCGCACTCCAGCACGCGCAATTGCTCGAGCTTTTCGATCTGCTCGAGGCGGCTCGGCGGGAGTGCTGCAAATTTCAGAAGAAAATCCCGGCGATACGCGTAGACGCCGAGGTGCAATAAGTAGTCGGTCGGGACAACGTCC
The DNA here is from genome assembly GCA_046155505.1 of Phycisphaerae bacterium. Taxonomy (GTDB): domain Bacteria; phylum Planctomycetota; class Phycisphaerae; order UBA1845; family Fen-1342; genus JBJXFK01. The sequence goes on along the minus strand of JBJXFK010000241.1, from coordinate 30,085 downwards.
GTCGGGTTGTCCCGTGGGTATGGTATCAGCGAACGCGAAAAATACAGCGCTTTTCCTGACCGATTCTTCACAACCTTCACGCAATTCGGGTCTCGCGGGTCGCAGTCCGCCGCGAATGGGCAGGCCAGCGTGCCAGCCTCGCACGCCGGGTCTTCGGCCATGCGGCTGACCAAGCGATCGAGATACGCCGGCTCGATTTCCGGCTCATCGCCCTGCACATTGAGCACAAGGTCGCACGGTTCGCGCAGGCCTTTGACGACCTCGGCGATGCGGTCGGTGCCGCTGGGGTGGTCGGCACGGGTCATCACCGCGCCGCCGCCAAAGGACTGGACGGCGTCGAAGATTCGTTGATCGTCGGTGGCGACGAGGCAGAGGTCGATCCGCTTGGCGGCGAGGACGCGCTCGTAAACGTGCTGGATCAGGTACTTACCGGTCTGTCGAAGCAGGGGCTTGCCCGGGAAACGGGTGGAAGCAAAGCGGGCGGGGAGGATCGCGACGGCCTGCATGACAGCTCCGGGGCCAACGCCCGGACAAGTGTAACAGAGCCGGCAAAGCACGCAATACGGCGTGAGGTAGGGCTTTGTAGAGCAGCCGCCCTCGGCTGCGCTCTTGAATGAAGCACCGCGGCCCCCGGCGGTTTCTTCTGGAGCACCGCGGCCCCCCGCGGATTTTCTTGACAACTGCGTCCACGGAGAACAGCAGCCCTCCGCTGTTTCTTACGAAGACACCGCCACTGATTTCGCCTCGCCCATCCGAACGCAAAGGCCAGTGAGCGCGGCGAACGCAGCGAGCAATGCGAGGCCCGAGTGCGAACGAGAGGTGCAACTCGCGTCGCAAGAAGTCACGTCGAACGGAACGGTACTGCGTTGGGCTGCCGTAATCCGCGCGCTCTCATTCCCCAAAATCGCAGCCGTGGGCGGCTGCTCCACAACGCGATGTGGTGGCGTCGCCGCCGAAGAACTGCAGAGGGCCGCGTTGCTCCATGCCTGCCGCTTCACACCGCGATGTGCGACGTCCGCAGCGTCACCGTCACGTTTCCGGCAATGACTGCCGTATCCGCTTCGCCCGGCACGACTCCGCCGGACCAATTCGTCGGCTCTCCCCAGACGCCATCTCCCGGGTTGACCCAGGTGCGAATCTCCGCCGTCGCGGTGGCGTTCGCGAACCACACGGACGCCAGAATCTTGCAAGCAACCCAAAACTTGGAATGTGAAGTTCGCATGACGGACCTCCAATCGGATCAAAGCCACAACGTGGATGTTACCGGCAGCAAGCGCAACCCTATCTATGGCATACCCGTGCCGTAACGAACAATTATCACCACCTCCCGCATATTTTCATGGCGTTCGACGAAGGAACTTGCGAAAAATCAGGCAGACTCGCCCCCACACACTTGTGACAAAATGCATGGTTGTGTCGCTGCGAAAGGGCACCTCGCCGCGCGGACCGGCTTATCGGCCGGCGCTTCACGGGCGACGCCAGTGGCAGCCGACGGAGTCCCGCAATCATGGGCATGCGACTTTGCTACGTCTCGGTTCCCCATTCGGCGATCGGCCAGCTTCGATCGGACCCGAACCTCGCACCATCGCTGCTGGTCGAAACCGCGCTCGGCGGAATGGCCGCCGCCGCGGCGGCGGGCTTTCAAGAAGCGTTGCGCAAGCAACTCGGCTCGGTCGGCCTTGGTGGGATTTTCCCGCGACTGATGCGCGACAACGACGATGACGGGGGATCGGGCGATGGTCCCGCGCAATCGCCACTGCGTCCCGACGCCGTCCGCGGCCAACTCGAAAAATCCTGGCACGCGCTGCACTTCATGTTCAGCGGCAAGGCTGATGACGCCCCGCCGCCGCTCGGCCTGTTGTGCACCGGCGGCGAAGAGGTCGGCGACGATCTCGGATACGGCCCCGCCCGCTATCTGTCGCCGCCGGAAGTAGTCGCCTTTCGCGACGCTCTCCGCGGCATCGACGACGCCGAGTTCGACCGGCGATTCGACCTCGCGGCGTTCGAGCGAAATGACCTGTACCCGAATATCTGGGACGAAGATCGCGACGATCTGCTCGAAGAGTACCAAATGTACTTTGAGCAACTCCGCAGCGACCTCGACGCGACCGCGTCCGCCGGGGAAGGGCTGCTGATCGGAATTGAGTAAACGCCGCGAAAACGGGCGCTCAACGCCGGCCCGAACCCAAACACCATCGATGCGAATACGGCACTGGCCGGGTGCCGCCGCGACGGCCTTCGCGGCGCGATGCCATTTGCCGGCGAAATTCGCAACCCCCCATTGACACGCCGCGAAAACATGTCACCATTCAGTGACATAATGAACCGCAAGCCCGACACCATCTGGAAAGCTCTCGCCGACCCGACGCGACGCCGCGTGCTCGACCTGCTCGCGCGCCGACCGCGAACGACCGGCCAGCTCTGCGAACACTTCCAGCCGCCCGCTCGCGGCGGCCTTTGTCGTACCGCGACGATGAAACACCTCGGCATCCTCCAGCGCGCGGGCCTGATCGTCGTCCGCCGCGAGGGCCGCGTGCGCTGGAACCGCATCAACCCGACCCCGATCCAGCGCGTCTGCGACCGTTGGGTCAGCAAGCACATCCAGCACCTGACGGATTCATTTCAGCGCCTGAAATCGCACGTCGAATCTGAAAACGGCGAGCCGCTAACTGAGTGAGACTCAGCGGAGAATTCACATGGCCTCGAAGAAGACAACGCTCACCGCCGCCACCGTCGCACAACACGAACTTGAATTCGAGATGCGTGCCACGCCCGCTCGCGTCTGGAAGGCCCTCATCGCCGAAATGGATGCATGGTGGCTGCCCGATTTTCGCATGAGCCCCGGCTCACGTCGCGTCGTGCTCGAACCGACCGTCGGCGGCCGTTGGTATGAAGATGCGGGCGATGGCGGTCTGCTGTGGGGACATGTCATCGCCATCGACCCCGGCAAGTCGATCCACCTCGCCGGCCACATCGCGCCGCCGTGGGGTGCGTCGCAGTTTCTCATGCAATTCGCCGTCGAGCCGGCCGCAAGGCACACGCTGCTGCGCATCTCGCACGCCATGTTCGGCCTTGTCACCGAAGAAGCATCGACCTGCACTGCCGACGGCTGGCGTCGCCTGTTCGGCGAGGGACTCAAGGCGCACGTCGAGCGATAGCGAGTGAAATGCGCGAATCGCTCAAGGACCGCGCACCGGCGTCTCGATGCGGGTACGCCACGATTCAGCCTGAATGCGAAGCGCCGCAGCCGATTCCGGATCGCTTTTCGTTCGATCCGCGCACCAGTCGTACACCTGCGCCAACTTGTCGGCGATTCGGCTGCGGTCTTTCGCCGCGCTCGCCGCGTCCGGGTCCACCTCGTCCCACGCCAAAAAACAATGCCACTCGGCTTCGCCGAATTCGCCAAGCCGAATTAGCACGCTCGCCAGCGCGAGCCTGGCCGAGCAAATCAGCGAACTGCCGCGCGGCAGGCTCGCCAGGCGCATCGCGAGCGCCTCGCGACAGAGCGACTCGGCCTGCTCGTAATATCCGCAATCGCCCTCGATCAGCGAAAGCCCGAACACAGAACCCGCCGTCGCCGGATGCGCATTGCCGAGCGACTGCCTGCGCATGGCAAGCGCGTGGCGCAAGTAGTCCGCGGCATTTCCCAGGTCACCTGCGAGACGGCATGTCGCGCCGATATTGTGTAGTGACTCGGCGACCGTGGCGTTTTCGGAACCGAGCACGGTGACTCTGACATCCAGCGCTTCCGCGAATCGAGCGATCGCCTGCTGATACTCGCGCTTGGCGCAGAGTAGCGCACCGAGATTGTTCGCCGCCGTCGCCCGTTTCAGATCATCGCGCACGCTGCGAGCTTCGAAGATGGCGAGCGCTTCGCGATAGAGCGGCTCGGCTTCGTCCTGCCGTCCGCACTCGTCAAGTGCGGTCGCAAGCGAACCGGCATAGTCGGCGTACACGCGATTGTCCTTACCGCGCAGTCGCTCAGTCGCGGTCAGCGCCGCCCGGCCCAGTTCGATGGCACGGTCGCAGTTCTTGACGGCCTTGTACGCCATTGCGAGCGCACGCAACGCCTCGACACGCCCGGGATGTTCAGCGGGGAAATGCCGCTCGTAGAACGCATGCGCCTGCTTCGCCAGTTCCAGCGCGTCTTCCAATCGACCCGATGCACGAACAACAATACAGAGATTCGTTAGCGTGATGCCGACATCCGCATCGCCGGTCGCGAGCACCGCCCGCTGAACATCGAGCGCCTCTCGGTACAATTGTTCGGCCCGGGCAAAATCGCCCGAGGTCTTGTAGAGCAAACCAAGCTGGCGCACGATCGACGCATACTCACGCGTCTGCGTGTCACCCGATGTGTGTCGAATGCGCTTCACGACCTCGGTTTTCGAGATCGCGGACTCAATCTCGCCGCGGTCAAGGTCGCACACGGCGACCCACTGAAGCGTGGTCGCATACGCCTCGCTCGACTCTCCGGTCGTCTTGCGCCGAATCGAAAGCGCTTCATCTAGCAATGGGGCGGCGCGGGCGTGCTCGTCCAGCTCAACGTAAACCGAAGCAATCGTCGTCAGCGTCTCGGCGACTGCGTCGGGATCGTACTGCTCCGAAGCACGGCGAAGCTCCGCAACCACGTTGTCCATCGCCTGACGCACGGTCACGTCGGGGTCGCCACGCTGCTCCGCGCGATCGGCCGCTGCAAAGGTGCCGCGGAGCAGGCGCGTGAACGACTCGGCTGTCGCCAGCGCCCGCTCCGCCCGCGTCTCATTCTCCTGTGAAAGTGCGCGTGCCGCATCGGCCTGGAAGTACATCGCCGTGCTGATGACCGCTGCAGCGACGAGCATGGACAGCATCAGCCCCGACAGAGCTACGGCGCCGAAGTTCCGCCGCACGAATTTTCGCGTGTAGTACCAGCGCGACGGCCGCACCGCCAAGACGGGCGATCCCGCACGGTATCTCGCCAGATCGTTGGAGAATGCTTCGACGGACGCGTATCGCTTAGATGGCTCGCGTGCGATCGCCTTAAGTACGATCGCGCTCAGCTCCTGACCGATCGGCGCGAAGCGCGCCGGCGACGGCGGTCTGTCGCGCTCGTGCGCGTCCAGCAGTTCACGCAGCGTGCTCGTCTCTTCGTAGGGCGTCCGCTCGGTAAGCAGTTGATACAGGATTACGCCCAGCGAGTAGATGTCCGCCCGCACATCACCTGCGGCGCGCGCGTCGAGCAACTGTTCGGGAGCGGCGTACGCGGGCGTGCCCATTCCGATTCCGGTAGCGGTCAGCGACGCGTTGCGCTGGTCGCTCGATAGCATTCTCGAAAGGCCAAAGTCAAGCACATGCGGAAGATCGAGACCATCGACAAGGATGTTCGCCGGCTTCAGGTCGCGGTGAATGACGCCGCGCTGGTGAGCGTGCTGGATTGCTTCGCAGATTCGTGCGAAGAGGGCTAGCCGGTCGTCGCGCGACCTCGGGCCGCCGATATGCGTCCATCGATCAACCGGCAGCCCGTCGATCCACTGCATGACCAGCACCGGCTGCCCGTCGATCGTCTCGGTGCCGTAGACCGTGACAACACACGGATGGTCGAGCGCGGCGGCGGCTTCGACCTCGCGCTCGAATCGAGCCCGCATCTCTGGCGTTGCGAACACGCCCGCGCTCAGGCGTTTTAGCGCCACCTCGCGTCCGGTACCGGGCTGTGTGGCGCGATAGACGAGTCCCTGTCCGCCCTGGCCGATCAACTCGCGCAATAGGTAAGGGCCGATCCAACGCGGTCCGTCCGAAACGCGTTGCGCGGTTCTGACTTTCGAGAGCCACGATTCATCGTCCAGCTGAAACCCGAGCGCGTCGTGCGGAGAATCGCAATGGCCGCCGAAGTCGCGCGACATGGTGACGTAGCACTCCCGCATAAGCAGTCTGTTCGATCGGCTAGAGGGCATCTTCGTCGCGCACCTGCTCGGCGATGATTTCCTGCAGCCTGGCGCGCACACGCTGGCGAATCTTGTGAATCGCCTCTTCTCCGAGCTTGAACTCGGCGGCGATTTGGGCCGTCGTCGCGCCGGCGACCAACCGTTCGAACACGGCCACGCTCTGCGGCTCGAATGTCAGGCGCAACGTGTCCAGCGCCATGCGATAATGATGCGCGACCCACTCCTCTTCCCACGCCGCCGACTCGGACGGATCGTCTGACGCACCGTCGTCCGCCACCGACTCGGCAATAATGGTATGTAGCGCCCGCACCTTCCGATCTGGACGCGCGGCGAAGTTGCTGATCGCATTTCTGACGCAGCGGAAGAGGTAAGCCCTGAATTTGCCGCGTTTTGCGTCGTATTCAAAGCGCGCCAGCGCGCGTGTGAGATTCTGCATGAGCTGCTGCGCGATATCCTCAGCGTCTACGCGGTTGACACCTCGACGAACCGCGAACGCGATGATCAACTCGCGATAGCGCGCGTCAAATTCCGTCCAGGCGGCCTGGTCCTGCACATTGCGCAGACGCCCGAGCAGAGTCAGCGATGTCGAAGTTTGATTGTTATCGCTCAAGTCAGCCTCTTCGGGCGAGAAATGGCCACGTCGCACGCCGACCGGGAAGGCCGAGGCGTCTCATGGCGCGTAGTATACTCCCGAATTTCGCCGCGACGTAATGGATACGTCTACACGAAGCACGACGGTCGGCAATTGCGAGGTGAAGCGATGGACGACAAGCAGCTCTCCGAGATCCTCGATTTTGCGGTCGAATCCGCCCAACTCGCCGGCGCGTTCACGCTCGGCTACTTCAATGCGCAGACGCCGGTCGAGATCAAGGCCGATCGCACGCCCGTCACCGCTGCCGACCGCGGCGCAGAGGAACGTCTGCGGGCCCGCATCGAAAAGGCGTTCCCGACGCACGGCATCCTCGGCGAAGAGTTCGGCGAAAAGCCCGGCCGCGAACCCATCCGCTGGATTCTCGACCCCATCGACGGCACGTTCTCGTTCATCTGCGGCGTGCCGGCGTATAGCGTGCTCATCGGCGTAGAGGTCGAAGGGCGTGCGGTAGCGGGGGTGATTCACATGCCCGCGCTCAACGAAACGGTTTACGCCGCGCGCGGTTTGGGGTGTCGCTGGAATGGCCGTGTCGCTCGCGTATCGCAGGTTGCCGAACTTGAGAACGCACGCATGTTCAACGCGCCGCTCAAGTTGATGAAGCGTCACGGCCGCCAAGGGTCATACGCGGCGCTCGCAGACGCGACGATGGCCGATCGCGGCTGTCTCGATGGCTATGCCTACGCGCTACTCGCGACGGGCCGGGCCGAGATCGTGCTCGATCCGATCATGAACCTGTGGGACACCGCGGCGCTCTACCCATGCGTCACCGAAGCGGGCGGCACGCTGACCGATTGGGATGGCAACGACACGCACACGGCACCCGAGGCGGTGGGTACAAACGGCTTGTTGCTGCCCGCAGTGCTGCGCGAGATTCGCGACGGGACCGTCCCGTACTGACTCAAAGTTGTGCGAGATGCAAGCCCAATGGGGAGCATCGGCCTCCGGCCGGTGCCCCAGCGATTCGCACCGGCCGGAGGCCGATGCTCCGCGCGCAATTACCGCCCGCCGCTTTGATGGCGTTTGGGCCGAAACGGGCGGTTGGGTCGGATTTTCCAGTTGTGACCCGCGCCCGCCGACGGGTATGATGATGATCGTGTTGTCGTCAGTTCTGAATTTTCAAACGAGGAACGCGCATGAGAACAAGATTGCGGCGCAGCCTGGGCTTCGCCGCTGCGCTTGTCTTGGTCGCCTGCGCCACGGCCGAGACCAAACGGATCTCGGGCACCGTGGTGGATGCAGATGGCAAGGAAGCGTCGAGCGTCGAGGTCGGCACCGTCTGGACCATTACCAAAAACAGCTTTGAGCCGAAGGGCAAGATCCGCACGGATCGCACCGGTCGGTTCAGCGGCGAGGTGGACGTCGGCGACGCTGGCACGATGGTGCTCGCGATGGACAAGTCGCGCAAGTACGCCGCACTGTCGATTCTCGACGCGGCGCAGATCGGCAAGCCGATGAAGCTGAAGCTCGCGCCGCTCGCGACGGTGAAGGCCGACCTCGATCTGTCGGCGTTCGATGGTCATTCCAAGCGACCGATCAAGGCCACGATCGTTACCGAGCCGGACGGGCTGCCGATCATGGTGGACGACACGGCGTCGGCGATGATCAGCTACAAGCTGCCGCTCGGGTCATATGCGATCACCATCGAGCCCCAGGACGGCCAGTCGATCGAAGAGAAGTTCGTGTTGAGCGCGACCGAGACGAAGGCCGACTTGGGCAAATTCAAGGTCAAGCCGACGCGCGAGTTCGCCAAAGCCAAGTCCGACGCACTGCCGGCGATCACGATCACCGATGCGCGCGGCGTGGCGAAAGACTTCACGCTGGAGCAGTGGAAAGGCAAATGGGTGTTCGTCGAATTCTGGGGATTCTGGTGAGGCCCCTGCACCCGCGGCAGTTTGCCGAAACTGATGGAATTTGCTGAAGCACACAAAGACAAGCGCGACAAGTTTGAGATTCTGACCATTCACGATCCGCAGGCGACGAGCTTTGCGCAGCTCGACGAGAAGCTCGAGAAGCTGTCGAAGGACGTTTGGAACGGCAAGAAACTTCCGTTCCCGATCATCCTCGACACATCGGGCAAGACGCTGCAAGCCTGGGGCATTCGCGGTTTTCCGACCGCTTTCCTGATCAGCCCGGAAGGCAAGATCGTCGCGTCTGGACACGGCGGACTCGAACGACAACTCGAAGAAGAGCTCAAGAAGATGAAGTAAGTCGTCGATCGCCGCAATGCGATCGGCTGAATCGGGCGACACAACAACGAGCCTCGTTGCGAATGCGATTCGCGACGGGGCTCGTTTCGTTCGTGGGCAGCCGGAGTGGCGAGCGTAAGCGCGTCTGAAAATGGTGTTGTTTAGGCGAGGCCATCGTCGTAGAGTTTGTCTGATGGACATGAGTATGACACCGAATTTGCTGCCGCCGACACGGGGGGCCGACGTGGGACGCGTGGTCGTCGATGTGTTGGTGCGCAATCTGGATGATGAGCGGCGGTCGGAGCGCGGCGCGCTCGATCCCGCGCGCGTCCGCGGCGTTGCGATTCGTGCCCTGGTCGACACGGGCGACGTTTTTCTGTTTGCCGCTGGACGTGATCCAGCAGCTCGGACTGCCGTTCAACCGCAACCGTCCGACGCGCACCGTTACCGGCGAGGTCAACCTGCCGGTGTATCGCGGCGCGCGGATCGCGGTGGACGGTCGCGAGTGCGACGTTGAAGTCATGGGTTTGCCCGAGGAGCGGCAGTGCCTGCTGGCGCAGATTCCACTGGAGACGCTGGACTATTGGGTGGATGTGACGAACCAGCGATTGGAAGGGAATCCGGAGCATGGCGGCGAGTGGATGGCTGAGGCGTATTGAGGCGGCGTGCGATTGTCAGCGACCAATGAAGCGGACCGGAAACAACGACGCGTGAATCGCGCAGTACTCGGTATCGCTGGTGGCATTCTGACCGGAGTCGCCCTCGGGCTTCTTGATTGCTTGATTCAACACATCGAAGGTTCGCTCAATCATCGTTCATCTTTCTGGCGCTGGAGCGAATTGCTATTGGCGATTCCGGTTCTGCTGGCGGTGATCGCGGTCGCTCGCCCCTTTTCTTTGGCGCGTCTTTCGTTCATGAGCGTGATTCCAGCGACGTACATTTGGGTGTCCATGGCGGCCTCGAGTGTTGCTCGGGGCGTAAGGCTGGACGAGCAGTTTGTGTACTACGCGATGTCGCTGAGCGTGTTCTACACGGTCGGTTGCACGCCGCTTGCGGCCGCAGGCGGGTGGATGTCATGGATGTTTCGCAAACGCGCGCACCCCGGACACTGCAGAAATTGCGACTACAACCTGTGTGGCAACGTGAGCGGAATCTGCCCGGAATGCGGCGTTTCGATTGCCGCGAACATTGCGGAGTGAAGCGCGATGACGATCTCGCTGGCTGCGGGATGGAAGCCCGCAGTCCACAAGAACGGGCTGGAAGCCCATAGCACAACCGCCGCGCACGCTCACGAGCGAGCGACTGCGGCGACGATGCATAATCCAGCTTGCCGCGAGACAGCGCCCCGCAGAATTCACCTCGCCCGCGAACCGACATCCCGGATGCCGCGTACACTCTTAGTCGATGCCGACCTCCGAGGGCCAAGATCGATGCCTGATGTTTCCGCTCCGATTTCCCGCCTCGCGATCGCCGGCGCTCTCGCGATCGTCTATGTCGTCTGGGGTTCGACCTATCTGGCGATCAAATTCTCGGTCGAGGCCGTGCCGCCGCTGATGATGGCCGGCGTGCGGTTCTTCGCCGCCGGCGTGATCCTGTTCGCACTCGTCTGGCCGCGAACGACGCAACGGCTTGAATGGAAACACTGGACGTCGACCGCGCTCATCGGCGGCCTGCTGCTTATCGGCGGCAACGGCCCCGTGTGTTGGGCGAGTCAATATGTGCCGAGCGGCGTCGCGGCACTCATTGTCAGCACCGCCCCGCTCTGGTTCGCGATGCTCGATTGGACGATCTTCCGCGGGCCGCGGCCTACTCTGCTCACGGTCGTCGGTCTCGCCGGCGGACTCGCGGGGGTGTACTTCATCGTCGATCCAAAATTGTCGACCGAGTCGGGCGAGTCTTCCGTGCCGCTGCTTCCCGCCCTCGCGCTGATGTCGGCCTGCGCGTTCTGGTCGCTCGGTTCGCTGCTCTCGCGCCGCGTCGCACTACCCGCGTCGCCGCTGCTGGCCACGGCGATGGAGATGCTCACCGCCAGCGTCGCGCTCATCGCACTTTCGTTCGCGACCGGCGAGTCGGCCCGCGTCAATCTCAGCGCCATGACGCCGCGCGGCGTGATTTCGATCGTTTACCTGATCATCTTCGGCTCGCTGATCGCCTTCAGCGCGTACGTCTGGCTGCTCGGCGTCTGTTCGCCGCGTGTCGTCTCGACGTATGCCTATGTGAATCCCATGGTCGCGGTGATTCTCGGTGCTTGGATCGCCAGCGAGCCGGTGACAACGCGTTTGCTCGGCGGTGCGGCGATTATCGTGGTATCCGTGGTGCTCATCACGACGCAAAGCCGCAAGCCGAAGGCCGAACCGAAGGCCGAGTCGACCGAGGAACTACAAGCGAAAACGGCGTGACAATTCCGGCTCAGTCCCGATCTGGAGCGACGTTGCGCTGGGAGACCGGTCTCTGACCGGTGTTTCTTCAATTCAATTCTCAAAGAGCAAAACGACCGGTACGAGACCGGTCCCCCAGCGCGAGTTTGTGGTAACTTGTCCGCACCATGGCCAAGACTCGCCGCGCTGATTCGGTTCACGATCGCTTCGAACACCCGCTTGTGTCGCGCTACAGTTCGCGCGACATGGTGCGCATCTGGAGCGCGCAGCGCCGCCACTCCACCTGGCGGCGGATCTGGATCGCCCTCGCCGAGTCGCAGCGCGAGTTGGGCCTGGCGATCACGCCCAGGCAGATCGCCGCGATGAAGGCGGCGGTTGACGACATCGACTTCAAAGCCGCCGCGCGATACGAAGCCCAGACGCGCCACGACGTGATGGCCCACATCCACGCCTTCGGCGACGCGGCCCCCGCGGCGCGCGGGATCATCCATCTCGGCGCGACGAGCATGGACATCGTGGACAACGCCGATCTGATGATCACGCGCGATGCGCTAGACCTGCTGCTTGCCCGCATCGTCGCCGCGGCGCGCGAGATGGCGGCGTTTTGCGAGCAATATGCCGAACTGCCGGCGCTTGGATTTACGCATTTGCAACCCGCGCAGCTCACAACGGTCGGCAAGCGCGGTGCGCTGTGGCTGCAAGACATCGTTGCCGACATCGAACGAATCGCCGCGATTCGCGACGGCTTGAAATCGCGCGGCCTGCGCGGCGCGACGGGTACACAAGCATCGTTCCTCAAACTCCTCGGCTCACCCGCGAAGGTCGCCAAACTCGAAGCCGGCTTTGCAGAGCGACTCGGCTTCGCGGATTGCTACGCCGTCTGCGGCCAGACGTATTCGCGAAAGGTCGATGTCGAGATCATTCACGCGTTGACCAGTTTCGCCGCGGGCGTTCACAAGATCTGCAATGACATCCGCCTGGGCGCGATGCTCAAAGAGATCGAAGAGCCGTTCGAGAAAAAGCAGGTCGGCAGCTCGGCCATGCCGTACAAACGCAACCCCGCGCTCTGTGAACGCGCGACCGGCCTGGCCCGCTATCTGCTCAGCCTCGGCACATCGCCCGAGATGACCTGTGCCGCGCAAATGTTCGAACGCACGCTCGACGATTCCAGCAACAAGCGGCTTGTGTTCCCCGAATCGTTCATGACCGCCGACGCGCTGGCCGTACTGCTCAAACGCATCTTCTCGGGCATCGTCGTCTATCCCGCGACCATCGCGGCCCGCATTGCGTCGGAGTTGCCGTTCATCGCGACCGAGGACATCTTGATGGAAGCCGTCGCGCGCGGCGGCGATCGACAGGAACTCCACGAGCGCATCCGCGAGCACGCACAAGCCGCCGGTCAGCAGATCAAGCAGCATGGCAAGCCGAACGATCTGCTCGAACGTCTTCGAAACGACGCTGCATTCACGAAAGTGAATCTCGACAAGGTGCTCGACCCGCGGCGCTACGTCGGTCTCGCGCCGCAGCAAACGCGAGAATTCGTGCGACGCATCGCCAAGCCGTTGCTCAAGAAAATGGCACGCTATCAGATTGCCGACCACGAGCTGCGCGTGTAACGATTGAACCGCGAACGGCAGCAGGGAGACAGGCATGAGCCGCACAGGACAAGTCGAACCGCTGGCGACGTGCGCGTTCGGTCGACCTGACGGTCGCGACCGGGGAGCATCGGCCTCCGGCCGGTTCGAATCTAATGCGCACCGGCCGGAGGCCGATGCTCCCCGTGTTTCGCGCGACCCCTCTTTCCCCGCGCGGATGCCTTCACTTCAATCCGCGGTTCGAATCGTTGTGCTGGTCGCAACACTGCTCGCTCTCGGCTGCCAGGCCCCGCAACCCGCCCAGCCCGCGCCGCAATCGCAACCCGCCGCCGAACAGCCCGACCCGATGACCTCGGTCAACACGCTCCTGCCCGCGCCCGATGACTTCGCGCTGCGCCGCATCGGTACGGTCGAGTATCCGATCCCCGCCTACGCCAAATTTCTGAAAGGCGTGCGCATCGTGCTCGACCCTGGCCACGGCGGCGACGCCCACAAGCGCGGCTTCAAACGCGGCCCCACCGGCGTGCGCGAAGCCGAGATGAATCTGCGCTGCGCACAATACCTGAAGGCGTTTCTCGACGCCGCCGGCGCGGAAGTGCGCCTGACGCGCGATGCCGACTATGACCTCACGCATCAGCAGCGAGCCGACGTGGCCAACAACTGGCCCGCCGACCTGTTCATCTCGATGCACCACAACGCCGTCGATAACAAGCCGCAGGCGAACTACACGACCGTCTGGTATCACGCGGATGTCGATCATCGACCGTCGAGCCTCGACCTGGCGCGCTATCTCTGCGAAGGGCTTTTGGACGCGCTGGCCCTGCCGCAATTCGTCGACGTGCCGCTCAAGAGCGACCAACTGATGTATCCGGATGGTTTCGCCGTGCTGCGCTTCGCGCGCGTGACATCCTGCCTCTGCGAAAGCTCATTTTTCACCAACCCCGACGAAGAGCAGCGGCTGCGCGATCCGGAATACAACCTGCGCGAAGCGTATGGCGTGTTCCTGGGACTGGCACGTTACACCGCCGGCGGCTTGCCGCGGGCCAGGCTGATCGAGCCGCCGGACGGTGTGCTCGTCCTCACCGGTGCGGTGGGCGTGAACGCGCCCGAGCCGCTGCTCGTGTTCGAACTAGACGACGGGTTGCGCTCGCGCAAGGCGTGGGGCTCGCAGCGTCAGATGATCATGGGCGATTCGATCACGGTGCGCATCGACGACGAGCCGGCGGAGTGGCGATTTGCAAGCGAAAGCTACCGCCTGGAAGTGCCGATCCCGAGCGATCTGCCGCCGGGCAAACACAGGGTCGAAGTTCAGTTTCAGAACAAGAGCAAGAACTCGATTCTCGAACCGTGGTTCGAAATCGAACTGCGATGACGCGACGTTACTGGGGCGCGGCGGGTTCGGTTTTCAGCTCGCTCATCCGCGCCCGCCAATGTGCGAGCGGCTGATCAAATCCGCGATCGGGCTGGTCGGCGTGCCAACCTTCGTACACCGTAACGAGCGCCTCGATGCACGCACGCATTCGCGCCGGCTGTGTGTCGCCCGCAGCAGTCAGCACGCCGTGCGCTTCGAGAAGTTCGTCGGCGGCGTCACTCCATCGCCGCTGCTCGATCAGCACCTTCGCGAAGCTGACACGCACGTTCGCCGTGGGCGGATCGTCCTCGCCGAGTTCTCGAATGCGGATGTTGATGATGTCGCGGAACATGGCCTCGGATTCATCGAAGCAACCCGCACGACGAAGGTAGTCGGCCAAGTCGAACGTGTATCGCAGCGCGTCGGTATGCTCAGGCCCGAGTTCTCGCCGCACTCCTTCGACCAGATCGCGGAGTGCCGCCTCGGCGTCGGCTGATCTCTTCATTCGCTCGAAGATGGACGAAGCGCGGCGGGACATGTGCAGCGTGATCGGATGAACCGGGCCGTTGACACGTCTGGTTCTCGCGAGCGATTCGTGAACGAACGGCTCGCTCTCCGCCGCGCGGCCCAGCGTGTCGAGCAGGCCACCCAGATTATGCATCCAGACGATCACGTCCGGGTGGTCCTCACCGAGCATACGGCGGCCGCGTTCGAAGGCCTCGCGCCAATACGGTTCGGCCTCTTCCGCCCGTTTCAGCGCGACCAGCGCGTAGCCGTAAACATTGGTCGCAATCAGCGTCTCGCGATGATCGCGCCCCAGCACACGGCGATAGCCCTCGAGCGCTTCAAGCGCGAGCGGTTCGGACTCCTGCGGGTTGTTGCGACCACGCAAGACGTTGGCCAGATTGGAAATCGTACGCAGCGTGTCCGGATGATCGCTGCCCAGCACACGCCGGCTCTTCTCGACCGCCTCGCGATGAAGCGTCTCGGACTCGGCCAAACGACCTTGCGCCGAGACCACCGAGGCAAGGTTGTTCAGCGCGATCAGCGTGTCGGGATGCGCGTCGCCGCGCGCTTTTCGCATGCGTTCCAGTGCTTCGCGTGCGAGCGCTTCTGCTTCGGGTCGGCGACCGGTTTCGCGCAAGACATTGCCATAGTTGTTCATGCACTTGATCGTGTCCGGATGCTCATCACCATTCACACGGCGACTGCGCTCCAGCGCCTCGCGCAGCAGCGGCTCGGCGTCGTGTTGCCGGCCGGAATCCATCACGACGATGCCGAGCAGGCTGAGGTAGTTCAAGCGGTCGGCATTATCCTCGCCCCCGATGCGCCCGGCGATCTCCTCGACCTCGCGTGCGATCTTTTCCGATTCGGCCAGGCGGCCCTGGTCGCGAAGCACAAGCGCGAGTGTGTAGCGCGACGCCAGCGCGTCGGCACTCTCGTCGCCGAAAACGCGGCGTTGTCCGTCGGAAGCTTCACGTGCAAACGTTTCGGCCGCGGGCAGGTCGCCGGCCTCGCGCATGGTCTTTGCCAGGATCGCGATCGATGCCAGCGTGTCCGCGTGGTCGTCACCGAGTTGTGCTCGCCGCGTTTCGAGCGCCTGGCGCTGCAAGCTGATCGCGGTCTCGTGCCGCGCGACAACGCGATAGATGTCGGCCAGCGTGCTGCGCAGGGCCGCGTCAACGAGCGAGTTGTCTTTGAAACCCTCGTCCACGGCGCGAATCGCCGGCGCGAGAATTGTGCGGTCGATCATGTTGACCGCGACGTCGGTGGCGTTGATCAGGCTCAGCTCGCGTTCGAAGCCGGCCGCGCGGTCGCGCTGCTCTGCCTCCGTTGCGCCGCGCTGCGCAGTTGCGGCTGCGAATCGCTCGCGAACGTCCTGCATCAGCTCGCTGCCGGCGACCGCACCGTTCATGCGGCTCAGCATGCGCGCCTGAAAATCGGCGACCGCTTTCAATTCGTCGCCGCGCTTCTGTGCAGATAGGCGAGCAATCTGCTCGGATCGAGCCGAAAAATCGGCCCGCGATTTTTCCTGCAACGCCCAGACCAGCCCAACGCTCGTTCCGATCACGCCAAGAAGCAGCGCCGCCGACACGAACGCACCGGCCAGCACGACGCCGCGATGGCGACGCACGAACTTTCGGAGCTGGTAACTGCGGCTGGGCGGTGCGGCGATGACCGGTTCACCATGCAGGTAGCGACGCACGTCGTCGGCAAGCCCGCTAGCCGATTCATAGCGACGCGCGCGGTCCTTCTCGAGCGCCTTCATCACGATCCAGTCCAGCTCGCCGCGTAGCAGTGTGCCGAGCTTGCGCGGCTCGCTGCGGCGGCTGGCCGCGACCGCGCCGATCGTGGTCGCGTTCTCGCTGAGTCGCGTGCTCGGGCTCGGCGGCTCCACCTCGCGAATGATCCGCCGCATCTCGTCATAGGCCGCCGATCGCAGCTCTTTTCCGCTGAAGGGCGTGCTGCCGGTGAGCAGTTGATAGAGCAGCACGCCGAGCGAATACACGTCCGTGCGCGTGTCGATGTCGAGGCTGCCTTCGGCCTGCTCGGGGCTCATGTACGCCGGCGTGCCGATTAGTTGCCGATGCTCGGTAAAGAGCGTTTTCTCGGTGAGCCGCGTATCGATTGCCTTGGCGATGCCGAAGTCGATGATCTTGGCGTGCGGGCGACCGTCCTGCGTCGAGACCAGCACGTTGCTGGGCTTGATGTCGCGGTGAATGACGCCTTTGGTGTGTGCGTGCTGCACGGCGGTGCAGACCTGCGCGAACAGTTCGAGGCGTTCGGCGATGCTCAGGCTCTGCGCATCGCAATAGTCCGCGATCGGCTCGCCCTTGCAAAGCTCCATCACAAAGAATGGCCGACCGTTGGCCGTTACGCCCGCGTCGAAGACCTTGGCGATGTTGGCGTGGTCCATCAGCGCGAGCGCCTGGCGCTCCTGCTCGAAGCGGGCGACGACCTCGCGCGTGTCCATGCCGGCCTTGATCACCTTCAGCGCGACGCGGCGTTGCACGGGTTCGCGCTGCTCGGCCACCCAGACGCGCCCGAACCCGCCCTCGCCGATCAGTTCGAGCAGGCGGAATCGGCCGATGCGATCATTGGGCTGCTCGTCGTACGCACCAATCGGCGCGGCCATATGCGCACCGAGCGTGAGTGTGGCCGCGTCGTCGCCGCCGCGCATGCGATCGTGCAGCCCGCGAAAGTGCTCGGCGAGCGAGCGGATGACGCTGTCGCCGGCGTCGGCGAGAATCATTTTTTCGACCAGCCGGAGCACTTCGGCGTCTTCGGCGCAGGCGTTGGCGACGAACTGCTCGCGGCGTTCCTGCGGGATCTGGCACGCCTCGATGAACACCGATGCTGCAAGCTCGAACCGATCACTCTGCGTCATGCATCATGCTCCCGAAAGGCCGTGTCGTAAATGCGTTGGCGCGGTATTCCTGACGACTCAACTGCGTTGCTTGCCAAACTTCTTGGCTCGCTCGGGGCCTCGTCCGGCACGCTGCGAGATCGCCACAGCCCGAGGCCGCGACCCGCGCGCTGCCGAAGCCCGAATCAGCGCCCGCAGCCCGAGCGCGACCAGTTGCGACCGATTCAAGCCGGTGTCCGCGCGAAGTTCGTCGGCCTCATGCAGCAAGCCGCGTTCGATCGTGAGCGAGATGCGTTCGGCACCACCGCCGACGACTGGTCTTCCGCGCCGGGCGCGCTGCCACTGCTGGCGCTGCGCGGCCGTCGGCGTCGAGAACTGCTCGATTACAAGTTCCTGATCAAGATGCTTCGCAAGTTCTTCGAGCTGGGCGTCGCTCAGATCGTGCCATGCCCTCGAACGCGCGCTCACCGAGCCGTACGTCCGCGTAATCTTCGCCATCGCTTCTTCTCCTGCTCGGTCAGCGGCCGAGTATGCGCGATAAATATGCCCAAGTTCGGGGCGATCCAGCGAAACTCCATTTCGGCGATCGTCCCGAATTAAGTATATATTAAATGCGGATGCACGACGCAGCTAATACAGCGGCTTGCCCGTCATTTCCGCCGGCACACCCACATCCATCATCGCCAGCGCCGTCGGCATCACATCCGCCAGCCGCCCGCCTTCGCGCAGCTTCATGCCCTTGAACGCATCGCCGAACAGATACAGCGGCACCGGATAGATCGTGTGCGACGTGTGCGGGCCGCCCGTCTCGGGGTCGATCATCTGCTCCAGATTGCCGTGATCCGCGGTGATGATCGCGCAGCCGCCGTTGCGCGTCACCGCTTCGAGCACGCGGCCCACGCACGCATCGACCGCCTTGCACGCGGCGACCGCGGCGTCGAGCGAGCCGGTGTGGCCGACCATGTCGGGGTTGGCGAAGTTCAGGATGACGAGATCGTCGATCTTCGTATCGAGCCGCGCGATCAACTTCTCGGTCAGCTCCGGCGCCGACATCTCCGGCTGCTGGTCATACGTGCTCACCGACGGCGACTGCACGAGCAATCGCTCCTCGCCGGGGAACGGCTCTTCGCGATAGTCGTTGAAGAAAAACGTGACGTGCGCGTACTTTTCGGTCTCCGCCGCGCGGAATTGCCGCAGGCCGAGGTTGCTTACATATTTGCCGGCGATGTTTACCATTTTGGCCGGCTTGGGATAGGCGACCTTGACCGGCAAGCCCTCTTCGTACGCGGTCATTGTGACATAGCACAGGTCGATTTTTTTGCCGCGGGCAAAGCCCATCTCGCGCATCGCGCCGGTTTTGTCTTTGCCCTGATACGGAAACTGGTCATAGACAAACGCCATCGTGATCTGTCGCGGACGGTCGCCGCGAAAGTTGTAGAAAATCACCGAATCGCCATCGCGGATCGTCGCCAGCGGCGTGCGGCCGTCTTCGCTGATGACGGTCGGCGGCACGAATTCATCGCCGGCCATGTTCGGCTCGGTCGGCTTGGCGTAGTAGCGCTCGAGCGCGGCGACGGCGCTCGGTGCCGCATCGCCGGCCCCTTCGGTGAGCATGCGATAGGCGCGTTCGGTGCGCTGCCAGCGGAAATCGCGATCCATCGCCCAGTAGCGACCGCAGACGCTGGCAATCTGGCCCACGCCGATACGTTTCAGTTCGCCTTCGATGCGTTTGACGAAGCCGATGCCGCTGGTCGGCGGGCTGTCGCGGCCGTCGGTGAAACAATGTACATACACTTGCTTCAAGCCGCGTTTCGCCGCCAGCTCAACGCACGCGATCAGATGCTCGAGCCGCGAGTGTACGCCGGTGTCGCTGGCCAGGCCCATGATGTGCAGTTTCGTTTTTCGAGCGAGGCAGCGTTCGACGGCCGCGACCAGTTCGACGTTGTTGAACAGCGTGCCGTCGCGACAGGCCTTGGTCACGCGCACCGAGTCCTGATCGACGATGCGGCCCGCGCCGATGTTTTGGTGCCCAACTTCGCTGTTGCCCATCGTGCCTTCGGGCAAGCCGACGTCAAAGCCGCTCGTTTGAATGAGCGTGAATGGCCAGTCGCGGCGAAGCATTGCATCGACCGGCGGCTGCGCGATTTTCACGGCGTTGGCGTGGTCCCATTGCGAATGCGGATTCTCTCCCCAGCCGTCGCGGATGATGACGACGCACGGACGGTTCTTGGCGGTCTTGTTCGGCATTGCGATTGCTCCAACTTCGTAGGGTGGGCATTGCCCACCATTTGTTGCTTTCTGCAATGTGTGAGGAAATGGTGGGCGATGCCCACCCTACTTTTGCGATGACAAAACCACGCCGCTGAGCGCCGGGATCTTCACGACGATCTGATTGCCCGCGACCTTCGCCGTGTTCGCATCGCCCCAGATGACGTTCCACTCTTTCGCCGCATCGCTCGGCTTTGGCACGCTAGCATCGCGCGGCTGATTGGACGCATTGACCACGACGATCAGCGTCTGCTCGTCGCTTCGTCGTTCGAAGGCCCAGATGTCGTTCGCATCGTCGACCAGCAACGTGTGAAACAGTCCCGTGCGCAGCGCGGGATTCGCATTACGCAGCGCGATCACCTTGCGGTAATACTCCAGGTGGTCCTTCATCACACGGTTCTCTTCCGGCCGCTCATACGGCTGGAGGTCTTCCCAGAGCATCGGCTTGCGGCACGTCGGATCGTCGGCGCCCCACATGCCCACCTCGTCGCCGTAATAGACCATCGGCGCGCCGACGTAGGTCATCTTCACGAACTCGATCAGCCGGGCACGCTTGTACGATTCCAGCCCCGGTTTGTTATTGTCGTACTTGTTGTGATTGTCCTGCACGCGGTTGGCGTGGTCATATGCGCGATCGGGGTTCTGCACCATCGAGACCAGCCGATCGGTATCGTGGCTGTTGGTCAAATTCTGCATGACAAACGTCGCCGCCGCCGGGTAGGCCTGCCGCAAATCGGCCAGGCGGCGATCCATCATGCTGGTCTTGATGCGTTTGTCCTTGTTGGCGATCCACGCGATGACCTGCTGCGCCCACTGATAATTCATCACCGCGTCAAAGTGCTTGCCGTCGAGCCACATGTCGGCCCGATCCCAGATTTCGCCGACGATGTAGGCGTCGGGATTCACGCTCTTGACCACCTGTCGCCACTCGACCCAGAACGGCGCGGGCACTTCGTTCGGCACGTCGAGCCGCCAGCCGTCGACGCCGTCGCTGGGATCGCCGTCGCCGTTGGGGTCCATCCAGCGGCGCGTGATGTTGAAAATGTGCTGCTTGACCTGCTCGCTGGCCAGCCCCGTCGGCGTCTTCTTGAACACCGGCAGATCGGCCACGCCGAACCAGCCTTGATAGGTGAACGGATCCCAACTCGTGACCTCGAACCAATCGGCGTATTTGCTCTTCTGGCCGTTTTTCTTCACATCCTGAAACGCCGGGTGCAGCACGCCGACGTGATTGAACACGCCGTCGATGATGACGCGGAAGCCCATGCTCTTGGCCTTCTTGACGAAGTCCAGGAAGATCTTGTCCGACTCGGTCCAGACCCACGTCTTCGGGTCGTTCAGATCCTCTTTTGCGGCGGCGGCTTCGTAATCGCCCTTCTTGCCGTAGTTGTCGTCGATGTGTACGAAATTGGTCGCGTTGTACTTGTGATGCGTGTCGGCCTCGAAGACCGGGTTGAAGTAGATCGCGTTGACGCCCAGGTCTTTCAGGTATTGCAGCTTCTGCTCGACACCCTGCACGTCGCCGCCATACATTCGTCGATAGACGAAATTCTTGTAGAACGTCTCGCCGGTCTTGGTTTCGAAATCGCTGGCGTTGAACCACTCGCTGGTCCACGGGCGAACGGGATCGCGGTCGTTGCTCTTGTCGCCGTTGCGGAAGCGATCGACCATGATCTGATACCAGATCGCGTTCTTGGCCCATTCCGGCGTGCGGAAAATGTGTGCATCGCTGATCTTCGCGGCGTAGGTCTGCGGATCGCTGCCGCGCGTCGATTTGTCTTCGATGACGAACGCGTACTCGATCGTGCGTTCCTTCGCCGCGCTCGCCGGCAGCTTGACGATCGCCTCCCACATCGCGAACACGCCGCCATCGGATTCGAGCGTCATGGCCGTCTCGCCGCCGCCCTTGATGGCGACGCTGACGCGGGAGACATCGTGCGCAAGCGTGCGATAGCGGATCAGCAGCTTATCGAGCGAGAGCGCCTGGAAGTAAATCGGCAGACGATTGTCGTGGCCGAGGCCGATGGCGTTGATCTTGTCGTCGCCGACCTTTTCGTTGCTCACTTTCATCCCCGCCAATTCGCCGAGCCGCAGAATCGAATTGAAGCCGCTGTGTCCGTCGGGTTCTTTCTCCGGGTTTTTCTCGTCATGCAACCAGATCGATCCGTCGAGCACAAACTTGTACTGATAGTCGCCCGCGCCGAGTTCAAGGTCGGCGACATACGCCCCCTCTGAAACCGGGCCGCTCATCGGCAACGACTGGTTGTTCCATCCGTTGAACGAACCGGCGAGATTGACCGACTCCACCGGCCCGGTGGGCTTGAAGTGAAAGCGCACGCTAAATGTGCCGTTGTTGTTGGGCTGAGCCGAAACCGTCGGCGGCAGTTTGCTGGCTTCTGCGGCGCGCGATTCGATCTTCAGCGGCGGCGCGGGGGGCCAGGCCGACTGTGCGAAAGCGAGCGAACACAGCGGCAGCGCGAGCAGCGCGCCGAGCACGCGCGACGAAACCAACCGAACGAACATGGATGCACTCCTGGCGGAGAATGTGCGTGAAAACCGTGACGTGCGAATTATAGGGCGCTCGCGTCTCTGCGCAGGCACGCGGTACACTTCGCGAATTCTCATCGTCCCGAAACCGGAGCTTCGCGATGAAACGTCTCATTTGCGCCGCCTTGATCGCCTTGCAACTCGCCGCCCCCGCGCTTGCCTGGAACGCCCACGGCCATCGCACCATCACCTATCTCGCGCTCGACGGCCTGCCGTCCGAAGCGCCCGAATGGCTGCGCGATGCGACCGTTCGCCACCGCATCGCGTTTCAATCCAGCGAGCCGGACCGCTGGCGCAGTTCGGGCATGTCGCAACTGCACCACGAGAACAAGCCCGATCATTTCATAGACATCGAAGACCTGGCGCAGTTTGGCCTCACGCTCGAAACGATCCCGCCGCTGCGAAACGAATATCGCCGGGCAATGGCGATCGCCAAGCATATTCACCCCGACCAAATGCAAAAATACGACGCGGCCAAGGACGCCGACCGGGCACAGGAATTCCCCGGCGACGCCTTGCACGCCATCGCCGAGCACTATGCCAAGCTGCAATCGGCGTTCAGCCAGGTTCGCATACTCGAACGCGTGAATGACCCCGATCGCGCGTTTCAGTTGCAACAGTGCCGCGAGAACGCGATTTATCACATGGGCGTGCTCAGCCACTTCGTCGGCGATCTCGCGCAGCCGCTGCACACGACGCGGCACTACAACGGCTGGGTCGGCGAGAATCCGAGTGGCTACACCGAAAGCAAGAAATTCCACAGCTACATCGACGGCGGCGTGCTCGACAAGCACAGCCTGACGTTCACGAACGTCAAGCCCGCGATGCGCAAGGACGCGAAAATCGAGAACCCGCGCGACCCGTGGAAAGAGGTGCTGACCTACGTCCGCCGTTCGCACGATCGCATGGAGCCGCTCTATGCGATGGAGAAATCAGGCGAGCTGGACAAGGACGCGGGCAAGCAGTTCATCACGGCGTGCCTGGCCGACGGTGCGTCGATGCTCTCGGCGATGTACTGGGCGGCGTGGAATAGCGCGGTGCCGAACGACAAGCAAGTGGCGGACTTTGTGTTCTTTGATGAGCTGAAGCCGGAGTTGCTGCCGGGCAAGTAGCGCTCGGGCCCCGCGTCCGACTGCGACATTGTGGAGCAGCCGCCCTCGGCTGCGTCCTTCGCGCGGGCACGTTACCCCACTCGCTCGCGCTCGGGGTTCGGATTGAGTGGGCGGGCGGGCAAAATGCCCGCCCCACCCGACAAAACACTATCCCTTCGCGACACCATCGCGAACCGCGATGCGCTTGGCCACCGCCGCTCCACTGTTGAGGCCACCTTCCATGTATCCGACGAACTTGTAGCTCGTGTGTTCGCCGGCGAAGTGCAGGCGCCCCATGCCCTTGTAGAGCTGCGGGCCCACGGTCGTCACCTGTCCCGGCGCGGGGAACGAATAACCGGCGCCCGTCCACTGCTCGCTCGGCCAATCCATGAAGCGGGCCGAGACGAAATTCTCGGTGAAGCCGGGGTACATCTTCTCGAACTCGGCCGCGTACTGCTTGTCGCGCGAGTCCTTCGGGAATGCCCGACCACGCTCCGATGCGGGTCCGCCGGCGAAGCCGATGAAGCACACATTCTCGTCCGGCGTCTGCGCGTCGGTGCCGTCCCACGTTTCGCTGACCGGACCGTCGCTCAGGCCGTAGGGCGCGAGCTTGGCGTCAGTCCAGAAACGCTTCTTCATGTGCGCGAGATATTTCAGATTGCTGCCCATCTGCGGCATCATGCTCGGCGGGATCGCTGGGCTGACGTTGATCTTGCCCCATACGCTCGGCGGCACGGTCAGCACCACATCATCGCACTCGATGTTGCGGCCATCGGCACACTTGATCGAGACTTTGTCGCCTTTGACGTTGATATCCGTCACCGGCAGCTTGAGCACGATGCGGTCGTTGCCGATCGCCTCGGCCAGCTTGAACGCGAGCGACTGGTTGCCGCCCTTGCAGCGATAGACCTCGCTCTCGGTCCAGTATTTCTCGACGCCACCGCCCTTGATCTGAGCCAGCATGCCGAGATAGCTCTGCTTGTCGGTCGCTTGGCCGTTGTCGGCGGCAAGCAGAATGTCCATGCACTTTTTGGCCATGTCCGAGCAGCTCTGGGCCTTGATGAAGTCGGCCACTGTGCGCTTGTCGAGCTCGGCCGCCTTCGCGGTTTCCCACGGACGATCCTCGACCACCGCCTGCGCGTCGGCGTTCATCGCCGCCATCGCGCCTTCGAATTCTTCCCACAGCTTGAGCGACTCTTCGCCCTTGATCAGCTTGTCGCCGATCACGATCGGGTAGTCGCCGTCGTACTCTTCGGTGAGGTCGAGGAATTCGAGCTTGAACTTCTCGGCATAGGTCACCCACGTCGGATGGTTGCTGCCGACGAGCTCGGCACCGCCCTCGGCGTTTTTGCCGGGGATGAAGTCGCTAAAGCTGAGCACGCGACCGCCGACGCGGTTGCGGGCTTCGACAACCGTCACGTCATAGCCGGCGCTCTTCAGCTCATATGCCGCGGCGAGACCGCCAAAGCCGGCACCGACGACAACAACGCGCTTGCCGCTGGGCTTAATCTGGCGAGCGAGCGCGACGGGGACATTGCTGAGCAACATCGCGCCTGCCGCTGCGGCAGTCGCTTTCAACCAATCACGGCGCGTCATGGCATCGGCCATTTTGCCGTGCCGCTGCGCGAGCCGAGCGAGGAATTGGGACATGCTTGCTCCAGAGAGGGGCCAAGGGTTCGAGGGGCCAAGGGGTCAAGTGAGAGAGAATCGAATAAGGCCGGGCGGTAAGTGGTCATCGAGGGACGCTCGGAAGAGCCGCGAGGCACGCGATTCAGGTTGCGCGAATTTCGCGGAACTCCGATAGCGTGCTGACGCTCTTCACTCGGCCCCTCGGACCCTAACCCCTCGGACCCTTCGTCAACTACTCATCATTGATCGGGCCAATGCCCAAAATCCACAGCTTCGCAAAATTCATCACCTGCTGCTTGGTCAGCTTGTTCGCGTTCAGCGAATAGGTGACCTTGCTGCTGCTCGGCGTCGTGCCGCCGGGGATGAACGTGTCCACGTAGCTGATCTTGCCGGTCAGCGTCGGGATCGTGTCATCGACCGCGAAGAACGCCTCTTCGTCGCTCATCTTCTCGAACGCGGCGGCTTCAGTGTTGGCCGTCTTGTTCTTGTCTTCGTTGAAACGCAGATTGAACTCGTAATAGCCCTTGCCGTTGGTCTCGCGGGCCGGATCTTCGACCCACTTGATCGAGCCGGTGATGACGTCCTCGACTTCCTTGCCGTTGAGCATGTAACGGAAGCGAATGCCGTCGGTGTACCAGTTGCCGGTCTCGTAGTCATAGTCGAGACGACCGTTCACGGCCGTGCGCGGATAGTTTTCCGACGGACCTTTGGCGAGTTCGATGTTCTCGAAGCGCATCGGGTCGGAACGCTTGACGACGATCTCGACCTCGCGCTTACCCACCAGACGCTTGTAGGTGTACTGGGCGAGATTGTCCTTCTTCTCGGCCTTGCCCATCAGGCGACCGACGAATTGATCGGTGAAGCCCGCCGCCTTGCCCGCGGCGTCGATCGCAAAGCGCAGCGGGCGCTCTTCCTTCTTGCCGCCGGCGAGGTCATATGCGCCGGTGTCGGTGTTGATCGGCACCACGCCGACCCACTTGCCGACTGCTTTGCTTTGCTTCGGGTCGCGCGGGTTGAGCACCGACAGCACCAGATCAAAGCCGATCGCCGCACCCTGCTTGATCTTGCGAATGTTCTTGCTGTAGATGTTCGGCTGACGCACGACCTTGCCGGCGAAAACGGCGGCGTCGGCCACGTTCAGGTTGATCGCGTACTCATCCTGCACGCCCAGCTTGGGCGAGTTTTCGGCCACTTCGCCGCTGGTGTCGGGCGTGGTGCGGGTCTTGAAGTCGATGTCCATCGTGCCGGCGATGACGTTTTCCTTGGTCATCGCTTCGGGGTCTTGTGCCTGGGCGACGCTGGCGATCAGCAGGGTTGTCGCAACGCAGGCAGCCGGAATGAATCGGAATAAGCGGTCGCGCATGGCTCGCTCTCCTCTCGACATTTCATGGCAACAGCGGCCACCGTCCTCCGCCCCACGGCGGGGAATGGGCCGCATAGCGTTTCAGCATAGATCGGCAGTTATTGCGTGTCGAGTTGAGATTAGCGGACGGTTTATAAGCGAAGGGGGGGAGCGACGGAGCGACGGAGCGACGAAGCGACAAAGGGAGAAGGGAAACGGGGAACGGAGAAGAAGCGACGCGGCCATCTCGTTGGGGTCACCAATCCGAAATCCAAAATCGAAGCGGCGACAAGTCTGCACGCTTGGAACGAAGCGACGTTCGCCGCGCTCGTCGGCTATTTCATGTATCGCTTGAACCAGTCCATGATCCGTCGCAATCGCTCCGCCCGATTCTGCGGGCGGCCCATGCGACATAGCCCGTGCGACTCGCCTTCGAAGCGGACGAACTCGACCGTCTTGCCCAGCACTTTCAGGGCCGTAAATAGCTGCTCGGCCTGCTCGATCGGGCAGCGATGATCCTGTTCCTCGTGCTCGATTAGCAGCGGCGTGTTCATCTTGGTCACATACGTCAGCGGCGATTGACGGCGATAGGCCTCGCGCCGCTCCCAGGGTTTGCCGCCAAATTCGTGACCAAGGTCATAGCCAAAGTCGCTCGTGCCGAACATCGATTCCATATTGGACACGCAGCGCTGCGTGACGGCGGCGCGAAAACGATCGGTGTGCCCGATCAGCCAATTGGTCATGAACCCGCCATACGAACCGCCGGTGACGCCGACGCGCTGCTTGTCCACGTAGGGCCGCGCGAACAGCCAGTCGGCGAGACGCATCACATCCTTGTAATCGAGATTGCCCCAGTCATTGAAAATCGCGCCTTGGAAGTCGAGGCCATAGCCGACGCTGCCGCGCGGATTGCCGTAAACCACGACATAGCCCTGGGCCGCAATCCACTGCAGTTCGTGAAAGAAGCAGTGCGCATATTGGGCGTGCGGGCCGCCGTGAATTTGCAGAATCGCTGGATATTTCTTGCGGCTGTCGAAGCCCGGCGGGTGCAGCACCCAGCCATGCACCTCGACCGCGCCGCTCTTGACCGACATGGGTTCGGGCGCGGCGACTTGAATGCCGGCGAGCACATCGGTGTTGACGTTTGACGCGCGGACAATGGTCGCCGTCCGAACCCCGAGCGTAAGCGAGTGGGGTAAGTCGCCTGACGGCGCCGCGTGCGCTGCGGTTGCAGATGCGTCGCCCGCATCGTACGCATACACCTCGCCCGGATCGGTCGCCGTTCCGATGGCGAGTACGATCGGTCCGGTCGCCGCCGTGCGCTGCGCCCAGAACACATTGATATCGCCGCTCACCTCGCAGCGCAGATCGCGTTTGTCGATTGCGCGGCTGTAGAGCTGCGCCGCGCCAAACTCGCTCACGATGAAATACACGCGCCGACTGTCGCCTGACCAGACAATCGGGCAAACCTCGAAACTCGCCGTCGATACGTCGCCCAGCGAGAGATTCACGCAATTATTGTCGATCTCACGCGTCAACTCGCGCGGCTTCCCGCCCGCGACATCTGCCAACCATACATGTTCAAGATGTTTGCACGAGCGTCCGGGCGGCGCGCCGTCGCCGATGTACGCGATGGTCTTGCCGTCCGGCGACCAGGCGTGGCCGTGGGCGCTGCCGGGGTTGCGGGTCAAGTTTTTCAAAACCCCGCCGCTTGGCTTCGTGATCCAGACATCGGCGCTCGATAGATCAAGCTCCCGATCGGCGTTTCGATTCGAAACGAATGAAATCCACTTGCCGTCCGGGCTGAAGCGCGGCTCGGCGTGGTCGAACTCGCCGCTCGTCAGCGCCTTCGGCTTGCCGCCGTCGGCGCTGATCACATACACATGCGCGTACTCGCCGTTCCACCAGCCGCTGCCGTCGAGCTTGTGATGCAGGCGCGTGATGTGCTTGAACTGCGGGCGTTTTTTTAGCAGATCGTCCTTGCCGTCGCGTTCGAGCCGCTCGCGTTCGCTCATCGCCTGATACGTGTAAACCAGCCGCTTACCGTCGGGCGACCAGTCGAAGTCCTGCACAAACCCGTCCGGCTCGGTGATGCGTCGTCGCTCGCCGCCGTCCATCGGCAGGATGAACAGGCAATTGCCCTTGTCGCGATCGGAGATAAACGCGATCTCGCGGCCGTCGTGAGACCACTTCGCGCGAATGTCGATGTGCTTGCCGCTGGTCAGCGCTCGTACGCGACCCGTCGCCACATCGGCGACCATCAGGTTGGTGAAGTTCTTGTTCTCGTCAAAGTCGAATCGCTTGCACTCGAATACGATCCGCCGACCGTCGGGCGAGATGGCCGGCCGATGAACGGCTCGCAGGCGAAACAAGTCTTCAAGCTGCATCGGTCGCGGCATTGCGTGTCTCCGAGTAGGGAATGTGTGAGATATCCGAAACCCGCCGTACTGTCGAAGGTGGAAGGCTAAAGGTCGAAGTCCCGCGGTCCAAGGTCGAATGCCGATCCGCCCGTGCCGCAGTTGGCGCAGAAAGCGCCGTCCGTCGTTCTGCATTCTGCGTTCCGCATTCCGCATTCCGCATTTTGCATTCTTGGCGGGAGCACGCCCCGCGCAGAAGTTGATGCAATCAGTGTGACCCGCATCTGCCGCACTGGCGAGATCGAAATTCACGTCCGATTCGGCGACAGATTGTCGGGCCGCTCTTTGAAGGAGCCGCCCATGAAACGCCTCAATCGTTCGCTCAGTCTGCTGTTTGTCGTCAGCATCGCGTCAGCCGCGTCGGCCGAGGTGACGCACGACTTCGCCGTGTCGGACTGCAAGGCAGGAACCGTCACGCTGATTGTCGATCGCCCCGGCGTCGTTCACAACGAGTTCCCGATCGTGATCCCGCGTGACATGACCGCCGAAGAGAAGCGCGACTTCATCGTCGCCGCGCTGCCGCAGTTCCGGTCGACGACCTCCGGGACCAACCGCTTTCAGCTTTACAGTGCCGACGGCTTCGAGACGCATGTCAGTTTGAACACCGGCGACACGCAGGAATTCGACTCAATCGCCTGCTCAGACCTCGTCTCCGCCAGCGTCGCATTTGTCGGGCATTTTGTTCCCTTCACGCCGCCACCGCAGAATCAGCCGGCGATCTTTTCCGCCGGAATCGTGACCGACGTCGGCACACTGTCGGCCCAAGTTTCGGCCCAGGAGCTGAACTTCCAAACCGACGGCCCGATCATCTGCCAAGCGCTCTTTCAGCGACTCGCGCCACGCGCCCCGCAGTACGGCGCTGCGATCAACTACGCCGGCGATCGGCTGGAGGTTTATTTCGACCCGGCGTACACCGTCACGCAAGGCGGCATCATCTTCGGCACGAATTCCGAGTCGCCGGGCTGCACCGGAACCGTCATCACGCCGCCGACCCCGCCGCAACCGTGCCCCGGCGACGTTGATGGTGACGGCGATGTCGATCTGAGCGATCTGTCGATCCTTCTGGCGCACTTCGGCGTTGCCGCCGGCGCGACGCGTGCCGACGGCGACCTCAATGGCGACGGATCGGTCGGACTAAATGATCTGTCGATCCTGCT
The DNA here is from genome assembly GCA_046155505.1 of Phycisphaerae bacterium. Taxonomy (GTDB): domain Bacteria; phylum Planctomycetota; class Phycisphaerae; order UBA1845; family Fen-1342; genus JBJXFK01. Next base: position 184 of record JBJXFK010000241.1, on the reverse strand, counting down.
GGCCAATTTCGGCGCGAACTGCGACAACGGCAACTAAGCCGAGTGTCGTCGCGTCGCTCAGCGAGCGCGAGTCTGATGCATCGCCGGGCATGCGTGTGCGGAATCAGGCGGGGCGCAAAGCATGGGGAGCATCGGCCTCCGGCCGGTGCGAATCCTCGGCGCACCGGCCGGAGGCCGATGCTCC
>JBJXFK010000226.1:0-19041 GCA_046155505.1 Phycisphaerae bacterium | reverse complement strand
TAGAACGCGATCGCCTCGTCATATTCTCGAACCGTGATCGCGAATTGCGTGATCCGCATGCGACTAATCGTCGATCGTCCGCGTGCGCGTGCGGCTTTCGCGCGTTTCGCCCTTCGGCGGCGGGTCGGCGTGCGGGTTTTGGCCGCTCCATTCGCCGCTGCCGCCATCGAGCCACTGCTTGCCGCTGACCGTGTCGCGCTCGAAGTGGATGATCGCGCTGTAGTGATCATCCTCGTCCTCGTAATACCACATGTCATCGCCGGCGACGGTTCGCGGCGGGCCGATCAGCTTTTCGACGTCGAATTTCTCGTCGTTGCCGACCGAGATCATGTCGAAATTCTGTCGCGTAAACTTCCGTTCGCAGCCGACAGCGATGGTCAGCAGCGCGAGCGCGGCGGTCAATGTCATCAATCGGTTCATTGTGCTGGGGTCTCCGTAACGTCGCCGCTCGCTAAATGGAAAACGGCGACAAGTAGGCTTATTGTCCGGGGACACGGCCCGCCGGGCAAGGTTGGCGAATATTGCCTGCTGAAGCGCCGGATTCGCGACGCAGCCAGGGTTTTGGGGAGAAGATTAACCACAGAGGCACGGAGGCACAGAGATGCACAGAGGAAATTTGGATTTAGCGCTTGCGCATGCAGACTGCGCCTGCGTCTGCGTTCCGAAGTTGACCGAACGCGACGCGTCAGCGAGTGCATCCGAGCCGCGCCAGTGAGGCAATGAGTCTTCGAATCCGAACCCCGAGCGAGAGCGAGCGGGGTATGCGGCGGACCGGTACTACGATTGTTGACGATAGCGGTCCAGTTGCAAAGCAAGCCGACTTCATAGCATATAGATGGGCACGAGGCACATGCCGATTCATCCGAGCGAGTTTGGACCGAGCCGGATTCTGCCGATTGGCACGAAGGTTGTGTTGCACACATCGGGCGAGGATGCCGCCGGGCCAAGCGGAGCGGTCGGCGTCATCGTCGCCGCACCGCTGGATGCAACGCATGCCTATCGCGTTCGGCTTGTCGATGGCGACGAAGTCAGTGTGACGCGCGGCGGATTCGCGCTGTTGAAAGAGATGCAATCCGCCGGATATCTGGCTTCAGACGGATGCCAACCGAACGTCTCGCTGGATCGCCACGTCATCTTGCGCTGCGTGGTCGGGTCGCGCGCGTACGGTCTGGAACACGACCAGTCGGATACGGACATTCGCGGGGTTTACCTGCCACCGGCGGACGCCCGTTGGTCGCTATTCGGCGTGCCCGAGCAACTCGAGAGTGACGAGACACAAGAGTGTTACTGGGAGTTGCAAAAGTTCCTCGTGCTCGCGCTCAAGGCGAATCCGAACATTCTGGAATGCCTGCACTCGCCGCTCGTGATGTTCGCGAGTGAGCTGGGACGCGAACTGCTCGCAATGCGGCGTGCGTTCGTGTCGCGGCTGATCTATCAGACGTACAACGGATACGTGCTGTCACAGTTCAAGAAACTCGAACAAGATCTGCGCGTGCGCGGCGAACTGCGCTGGAAGCACGCGATGCATTTGATTCGATTGCTGCTGGCCGGCGTGCATGGCTTGCAGACCGGCGAGATTCCCGTCCGCGTCGGCGCGCATCGCGAGCGGCTGCTCGACATCAAGCGCGGCGTTGTTTCATGGGATGAGGTGAACCGGTGGCGAATCGCGCTCCACCAGGAGTTCGATGAAGCCGCGCGACGAACGGAGCTACCCGAGCGGCCGGACTATGCGACTGTAGATGCGTTTCTGATTCGTGCCCGACGGTGGAGCGTCGATCATGGTGGATGACCTACTTCGTTCGCTCGCCGCACGTCAGCCATATCCGCTGCTTTTCGCGACGATCAGCGGCGCGCATCTGTACGGCTTTCCGTCGCCGGATTCGGACTTTGACCTGCGTGGGGTTCACGTTTTGCCCGCGCGCGAGGTGCTGGGGCTGTTTCCGCCGCGTGAGACGAACGAGCAATCGTGCGTCGAGCAGGGTCGAGAGATGGACATCGTCACGCACGATGCGCGGAAGTTCTTCTCGCTGATGCTGAAGCCGAACGGCTATGTGCTCGAACAGCTTTTCTCACCGCTGGTTGTTTACGCGGGGCCGGAGTTTCAGGAGTTGAAACGTCTCGGCGGCCAGTGCGTCACGCGACACCATGCCTTCCACTATCTCGGCTTCGTGAAGACGCAGTGGAAGTTGTTTGAGAAAGAACCGCGCACGAAGCCGCTGCTTTACGTGTTCCGGGTGCTGCTTACCGGGATTCACCTGATGCGGACGGGGCGGGTAGAAGCGAACATCGTGACGCTGAACGAGGTATTTCGATTGTCGTATGTGGACGAACTTGTCGCCGCCAAGCGTACGGGCGCGGAAAAGGCAGCGTTGCCCGGTGGTGATGTGGCGTGTTACGAGCGCGAATATTTGCGGCTCACGGGCGAGCTGGAGGCGGCGCAGCGTGATAGCCGGCTTCCGGAGCACGCGGCGGCGCGCGATGCGTTGAGTGATTTGCTGCTTCGGCTGCGCGGGGTTGCGTAACCTTAGGGTGGGCATCGCCCACCATTTGTCCAGGTTTCGAGACATGTGCGAAATTGGTGGGCGATGCCCACCCTACAGTTGCTCAATCACCGCCTGCCGTAGCATCGGCAGCAGTATCTCATGCTGCCCCGTCACGCTATGCCCACACCCCGGTGCTACCGGCCGCCCGACCACGTTTTGTGCGGGGCGATAGTGCCGCAGCATGTCGAAATTCGCCGTGTGCATGCCCGCCAGCGAATGCCCCAAATTGCGTGCGACGGATACCGCCTTCAGAAACACCTCGGGCAGCACCACCGCCGAGCCCACGTTGAGGTACACGCCGCCCGGCGCGTCGGCGACGCTGCGGGCGTCCGATGCAACCGCCGTCATGTCGGCGACGACCGAGCAAAACGTGCGAAAATCGTGCATCGTCGCTTGCCCGATCGCCCCGCCGTCGGCGAGCGGGTGCATGTGTACCGTGTCGGTGCCGAGCGCGACGTGAATCGTCGCGGGCAGATTCAGCCGGGCGGCGGCCGCGAACAAACTGAGGTCAGCGTGCGGCGCTTTGCCTTCGAGCAGCAATTCGCCCAGCGCGCGCCCGAGGCCGCTGCCAGTCGCGCCGCGCGTCGCCGCCGCGTTCATGCGTTCGCACGTCTCGACCACCATACCGAACGTGCCGTCGCGGATCGTCTCGGCCACTTCTTCACTCGTCTCGCCGGTCTCGGCCAGTTCCAAATCGTGAATCGCGCCCGAGCCGTTGGTGCAAATACCGGTGAAGATGCCGCGTTGCATCATGTCGATGATCAGCGGCGAGCAGCCGGTCTTGACGACATGCCCGCCGAAGCCAAAGAGCACGGGTCGCCCGGCGCGGCGGGCGGCGACGATCGCCCGCACGGTCGCGCGAAATTCGTTCGCCCCCAAAAACCCCGGCAGCGAGTCGAGCCACTCGGCGAACGAACAGCCGCGCGGCGTCGGTTTGCCGAGCAGGTCGAGCCGCACTTTGTGCGAGCGCTGTTCGCGGGTCTTCAGGCAGAGCTTCGAAAAATCGAGTTTGCGGCCGGCGGGCGGCGGAAGGTCGCTCACGTGCGTTTCTCCACGGCTTTCAGAATTCGTTCGTGCAGGGCGACAGCATCTGCCCCGAGCGACGTGCGCGCCTCGAGCCACGCAAGCGACGGACGCGACGGACCGCCGCGTTTCCAGAGCGGCAGCAGCTTGACCCAGTCCTTGCGCGTCGTCAGCACAATGTCGCTGCCCTCTTCGCGGGCTCGGCGGATGATCGCGGCAACGTCGGCGGCAGTGTATTCGTGGTGATCGCGATAGATGCACGGTGGCGCGACGTGCCCGGCGAGCAAGTCGATCATGCGCAGAAACGAACGCGGATTGCCGATGCCGCAGACGGGCAGCACGTTCGACAGGCCGAGATTTTCTGGCGACTCGCGCGATCCATCTTCGCGAACAATGGCGATCGGATCGACCGAGGCGCGAAAGATCGTCGCTCCGGGCGAGAGTTGAAACAGACGGCGGCGAATGCGATCAACTTCGTCAAGCGTTACCTGATTGCTGCGCGTAATGATCAGCGCGCCGGCTCGCGCGAGATTGCCCAGCGGCTCACGCAAGCGGCCTGCGGGCAAGACCCAGTTGCCGGCCCACGGGTTGATGGCGTCGATCAGCACGAGATCCAGCTCGCGAAAAAGGCGGCGATGCTGAAAGCCGTCGTCGAGGATCGCGCAATCGGCACCGAGCTTCGCGGCGCTTTCGGCCCCGTAAGCGCGATCCGGATTGACGACAACGAGTGTATCGGGCAGCGCAGCGCGAAATTCGAGCACCTCGTCAGCCTCGTGCGTCGCGGTGCCGCCATAGCCGCGGGAGAGGATTGCCGGGCGGCGGCCGGCGGCGATCAGGCGGCGTGCGATTTCGATGACCAGCGGCGTTTTGCCTGTGCCGCCGACGGAAATATTGCCGACGCTGATAACGGGGATCGGAGCGCGCAGCACGCCGCTGCCGCTCTGATAGCGAGCGTTGCGAATCTGGATCGCCGCCGCATAGAGGAAGCTGAGCGGCAGCAGGATCGGTCGCATGGCGGTTTGTAGCGCGAGCACGGACGCATATTAGTCGATGCGCGGCGGCGCGGCGTGCGTTTGCGCTCGGGCGTCTTTTGCCGAAATCGGCGCGTCGGTTAGCATCGCGAGCGCATGGAACACTTTTCCGATCCGCCCTATGTATCCACACCGTCGAGCGGCGATGCGGATTCGCCGTCGCCGGTCGCGCCGCTGCTCCGGGAAGATCGCTACGTGCCACTGCGGCCGAGCGATTTGATCGACGCGCTCGGCGATGAAATTGAGCAGCGCGGCGGCAGTGTGCTGGAGTTTCGCGCGGTGGCCGCAGCGATTCGCGACATCCTCGAGCAGGAGTCGGCGTGTTTTGAACGCGAGCTCGACGATCGTTATGCCCCGTGCAATCCCGACATTGACACCGTGACGGCGCGGCAACTCGCGGCTCGCACGCCGGAGCATTATGCGGTCTTGAATCGCTGGTTGGCGTATCTGTTCGAGAAGGCGAATTTTGCGAAGCTGAGCGAGTTGCAGCTTGATCAGGTCATGCGCATTGCGCGGACGCGCGGCCTGCGTGTGCGGCTCAATCCGGAGCGCATCGCCGACTTGCAAATCTGGGTTCGCGGGCGGGGCAGGGTGACGCGGCGACGCTGGTCGTGGCGACATCCGATTCGCGGCGAACTGGACATTGTGCCGGTGTTTCGACGGCTGGCGATCGCGGCCCGCATGCGTGACGAATCGAGCGTGATCCTCAAGGTGTTCAAGGACATTCCCGAGGATGATGTCGAGGCGCTGCTGCCGCATGCCGAAGTGAAGATGAGCTGGCTTGATCATGTGACGACGCTCGGCGGCGGGTTCAGCGCGCTGGGCGGCACGGCGTGGAAAGTGATCACAACCAGCGTCGCACTGACGTTTGTCGCGCTGACGCAACTCATCTGGATGCTCTCATTCGGTCTGTGTGTGATGGCATACCGACTGTTCATCGGTTATCGCCGGGCGAAGGCGAATCGCAATTCGCAACGCACGCAGCATCTGTATTATCAAAATCTGTCGAACAACACGGGCACGCTGCACATGCTGGTGACGATGATCGCCGCCGAGGAGGTGAAGGAAGCGGTGCTGGCGTATGCGATGTGCTGCGTCGCCGATCGGCCGACGAGCGAAGCGCAACTTGCGACACGCGCGGGCGATTTTCTGCGGCGGCGGTTTCAGGTGACCGTCAATTTCGACACGGCGGACGCGGTGCATACGCTCGAACGGCTGCGGCTGTGGAATGATCGTGACGAATTTCGCGTGCTGCCGCCGGAACGGGCGCTCGATCGGCTGCGCGAGCATTGGCAAGTGCGACGGAGCGAGCGGCATCATTGTGCGGCGGCGGCGAAGCATGAGTGAGGGGCGAGTAGCGAATAGCGAGGAGCGAGGAGCGAGTTGGAGTGGAAGTGGTTTTGCCTGCATGTGCCTGCGTCCGGCTGGGTCAGTTCACGCGGTCTTTATGTTCCTGCCGCGACGGATTTTTCTTGAGCAGCCACTTGGTGTCGCGGTAGCATGTTATTGAATCCTTCCGGTTTCGACTCACAAATTCACAAGGATCCAGTGATGCGCCGCCGATTCGATGTGGTCTGCATCACGGTGTTTGTGCTGGGTGGATCGTCTGTCGCGCTCGCTCAGTTCCCGGAGAATCGCGAACTCGCGGCGCGATCGACTGTGAATACCAACTCATCGACGCAAGAAACGGCAATCGCGGTCGGCGACCAGCATGTGATGACGGTCTTTCATGTCGATCCGGTCGGATCGAACAAGATCGGGTTTGCAGTCGCCAAGCGCGCGGGAACGTTTTGGGAGTGGCAGGACGAGGGCCTGATCGACCCGAGCGCTTACCTCAAGTTCACTGACCCTGTCGCCGCTTACAATCCGAACACTGGTGAGTTTCTCGTCGTCGCCATGGGAACGGACGATCAGACCGTTTACGGTTGGACGTTGCTGCTTTCGCGCTGGAATCCGCTCACTTCAGCCCTCAGCCCTTGGGAAGAACTAACGACTCTGCCGACCGAGGTGGACAAGCCGTGGATTGTGCGCGGCAACCCGAACGAGGTGGCGAGCTTGCCGTTCGGACAAATGTCGATGTCGTTCGGCCAGTGGGCGCAGACTGAGTTCTACATTGTCTGGCATGATCAGACGGACAACCGACCATTCGGATTGGGATACCTCCGATCGACAGACGATGGACACACTTGGATCGGAGGGGACGTGCTTGGCAACGTAAACGACCCGGCCTCGCGCGCACTCAGCACACGCGGGTGGCCGCTTCCCCGCGTGCATGAAGATCGTCCGTTGTACGTTGCCCATGTAGACGCGCCCTTGACTGGTGGGGGATATTGCACGCGTTACGTCCGGGTGCTGCGCGGAGACGACCGCACGGACTTCGCGCATCTTGGCGAGGTTCAGTTTTCGAATCTGGTCGATGATGCGACCGGCATCACCATTCGGATCGACCTGAATGCCGGTTCGGACAATATGTTGTTCCGTCTCGCCGGTCTCAACCTTTACCAAAGTGGCTCTGGGCAGGGTGTCGGGGTCGACTTTGCGGTTGATCCGGCGAATGAAGCAAAGCTGTATCTGGTGTACCACGACACGGCCGGCACCTGCAGCGACGATCTTCAAGTAGATGACGGGGATGTGAACATCTACATGCGCGTGTTGACTCACGTCACAGGAAGTCGCTGGTCGGTCGGGCCGCAAATTCTCGTTGCAGATGACGGCCTTGTTGAGGAAACCGATCAATTCATGCCGCAAGTCGTCGTGGATGGCCGGGGCCACATCCACGTCATTTTCTACTCAGACGTAAACTACCCAATACAGGAGGATGGACCGTCACTGGCAAGATTCGATGTTTGGTACGCGTACAGCGATGACGGCGGCGATAACTGGCTCTTACAAGAGCTGTGCGAATATGCCGGCGAGCCGACGCCGTGCGTTGGTCCAGACCCGGATCCAGCAATCGACAGTGCGCTTCCGCATACCGACATCGACTTTCTCCGCGACTACACCGGGATCGCTGTCGGCGAAAATGAGGTCTGGACGAGCTTTATGGGTATCACGGACGATGACACCGCCAATCCGGACAAATCGGTGATCTTCTCGACGCGAATTTCGCGCAACTGAGGATCCACCATGCGCTTGTCAAAGCTCCCGAGCCGTGTGGTGCTCGCCATGCCGCTTGCGCTCGGTGTTGTTGATTGTGTGTACGCCGATTGCGTCGCCTGGCGTCTGCTAGTTGAGCCCGATGTGCAGCAAAGAGCAGGGGTCAGCGTCAGTGTTGACGCAGATACTGCTCTCGTGGGCATCATCGGTGATCCAGCGCTGGCTGGCGGGTGCGCGGTCTTTCGGCGCACGGACGCCGGTTGGACGCGCGAGTCGATCTTTCGCGCACCCGCCGTCGGTCCTGTGTCCTTTGGCTACCCAGCGATTATCAAAGGGTATACAGCCGTACTTGGCGCGATTACGTGGGTCAATCTAACGACGATCGATGGTGCCGTTTTCGTTTACGAACGCAGCGACGACGGCACATGGTCGGAAGGCACGCTAGTCACTGCGACGATGGCTGATCCCGATCCCGATCGGGCCGAGTTCTTCGGCGGCGGCATTGCGTTGGACGGTGATACGCTCGTTGTCGGCGCGTACAACCTCAGTGTCGCCTTCGCCTTCGAGCGCCAACTCGACGGTCAGTGGATGCAAACCCAGCAACTCCTGCCGAACGACGGACGCGGCTACTTCTATGGCCGCTCGATCGCCCTTTCCGGCGATCTGGCCGTCATCGGCGCGCCGCAGGATTTCCACGTCGGCAGTTGGGCCGGCTCGGCGTATGTGCTGCGACGCACCGAAAAGGGCGAGTGGGTAACGACTCAGAAGTTGCTGCCGAGCCCGCCGTCGTTCATCGGCAACTTCGGCTTCAGCGTCGCGATTGATGACCAGCAAAACCTGCTGGTCGGCGAATACAACGGTGCGACGGACGGCGAATCGAGCGGCATCGTTCATGTGTACTCGCCAACCAAGAACGGTTCGTTCGAATATCGCCAGAGAATCGTCTGTCCGAGCCACGAGCGCAGCGCGAACTTCGGCTACTCCATCGCCGTCGATGGCGACCTGCTTATCGCCGGTGCCGACCACTGGAACGGCCCGATGTTCGGCAACGGCGGCGCGTTCATCTTTCAGCGACAGCCGGACGGCATGTATCGCCAGACCGGCTTGCTCATGGCTCCCGATGGTCAGGACGGCGATTGGTTCGGCAATCAGGTCGCCATCTCAGGCGATACCGCGATCGTCGGCGCGCTCTTTCGCGACGAAGCCGGCTTCGAAGACGCCGGCGGGGCGTATGCGTTTCACATCAGCCGTGATGATGACGGCGACGGCGCGATGGACGACTGTCAATGCGATTTGGACACCAATTTCGATGGTCTCGTCAACGTCACCGATCTGGCGTTCACGATCAGCAACATCGGCCGCAGCGGCCCGGAGGTCGGGCGAACGTATGGCGATTTTGACAACGACCGCGATACGGATTTGACCGACCTGGCGATGTTGCTCGCGGGTTTTGGGAGCGCATGCGAGCCGTAGGGTGGGCATTGCCCACAATTTGATGCGTTTCGCGCGCCGCGGCGAATGTTGGGCGATGCCCAACCTACCGGCTGCCGGCTGCCTGCCTGACCACTCGCCGCATTCTCGATACGATGCGCACAACTCATGGAGAACCGCATGTCGCATCGCCGCCTGCTTGCCGCCGTTGTTGCCAGCGCCGCTCTGCTCTTCGGCTGCGCCCCGAGCCGCGTCACGATCGAAAATTACGAACGGGTCAACGACGGTATGTCGCAAGCCGAGGTCGAGTCGATTCTCGGCAAGCCGAACAAGAGCGAGGGCGGCGGGTTTTCGCTGGGTGACTTCGACGCCGGCGGACGGGTCATGATCTGGAAGGATGGCGAGAAACGCATCATCGTGACGATAACCGGCGGCAAGGTCATTTTGAAAGTGCAAAAGGGCCTGTAGGAAACGCTCATACGCGCGGGGAGCATCGGCCTCCGGTCGGTGCGAATCTCGTAGGCACCGGCCGGAGGCCGATGCTCCTCAATGTCGAGCGCACGCAGCAACGCATGAACAGCAGCGACGAACAACCCGATCGCATCTACCTCGACCACAACGCCAGCACGCCGCTTGATGAAGCGGTGCTCGCGGCGATGCAGCCGTTCGTGCGCGACCGATTCGGCAATCCGCACACGCGACACTGGGCCGGCAAGCCGGCCGGCGAGGCGATCGTCGCAGCCCGCAAACAGGTGGCGGCGTGCATCGGTTGCGAACCTCGCGAGGTGATCTTCACCAGCGGCGCGAGCGAATCGAACAACCACGCGATCAAAGGCGTGTACTTCGCGAATCGCGAGCCGCGCGACGAATCTCGCGACCATTTTGTCACCACGACGGTTGAACACCCGGCGGTGCGCTTGCCGCTGGAGTGGCTGCGCGAGCGGTTTGGCTGCAAAGTTACATACGTCGATGTGGATTCGACGGGGCGCGTGGCGGCGGCGGATGTGCTGGCAGCGGTGACGCCGCGGACGTTGATGGTGTGCGTCATGCACGCCAACAACGAGGTCGGCGCGATTCAGCCGGTGGGCGAGATCGGCGCGGCGCTGCGCGAGCGTGGCGTGCTGCTGCATTGCGACGCGGCGCAGTCGCTCGGGAAGATTCCAGTGCGCGTCGATGAATTGAATTGCGATTTGCTGAGCGTCGCCGGGCACAAGTTGTATGCGCCAAAGGGCGTGGGAGCGCTCTACATTCGCGACGGCGTGAAGATCGACCCGCTGTTGCATGGTGCGGGTCAGGAATTCGGATTGCGCAGCGGGACGGAGAACGTCGAGTGGATCGTCGGGTTCGGCATGGCGTGCGAGCTGGCCGCGCGGCGCAGCAGCCACAGTGTGCGCGAGCTGCGCGATTATTTCTGGTCGCGGCTGCGCGAGCAGTTCGGGGATGACGTTCGGCTGCACGGACCCGAGCGTGAGCGACTGCCGAACACGCTGAACGTCGGTTTTCGCGGAATCATCGGAGCCGACCTGCTGACGCGGCTCGACGGCATCGCGGCCACGACCGGCTCGGCGTGTCACGATGGGCAGGTATCGCTCTCACACACGCTGGCGGCGATGCGCGTTGATCCGGAATATGGCATGGGCGCGGTGCGCTGGAGCCTGGGCACTTCGACGACGCGCGAGCAGATCGACCGGGTGGTCGTGCGGGTCGCGACGGCGGTCGCGGAGATGTGGCAATCGAGCACCGCGTCGGTGATGCGGCAGTAGCGATCGGCCCTCTGTGGCCGACGCCGTATCTGCGCGTGACTTTTGTGATTTCTGTCGATGTCCTTGGTTCGATCGTTGTCGGTCTCGCAATGCGAACCGCCGTCGGCCTCGGAGGGCCGATCGCTACGGCGTCGCGGATCGATGTGAGCCAACGATGGAGTATGCGACCGATGCCGGCCTGCTGGAGCGTTGCCCGCGCTGCGTCTACTCGCTGCGCGGCTTGCCGACGGTTCATCGCTGCCCGGAATGCGGACTCGACGTCGATCGCTCGTGGCGCGTGTTCGGCGGGCGAAAGCTGGCGGCGGATCGCAAGCAATTTCTGCAAGCCAACGCAATGTGGGTCGCGCTGCTCATGCCGATGTTCGTCATCTTTTGCACGCTCGCGGTGTATCTCGGCAAGTGGTACTTGCCGCTGATTCCGCTGGCCGTCATGAGTTTCTTGGTTGCGACGCTTTGCAGCTCGCCGCGCAAGTTTGTGGTCATCAGCGCCGATGGCGTCGCGATTTATCACGGTCGCGATTGTTGGGATCGATACGAGTGGCGGCGCGTGCGGCGAGCCGAGCACGACGTGTTGCGCAAGGCACTGGCGATCGAACTCGACGACGGCAAGGTGGCGATCTCGACGTTTTCGCTGTTTCGCGCGTACATGGCCGAAGCGGACGCGTGCGCTCGAGAGATCAACCGTTCGAAACCGCCCGAGCCGCCGCCGCCGGCGCGCGACACCAACAACGGGTCTTGATCCGCTCCGCTCGCAGGGCGACGCGCCCGGAATTCCCTTTCGGAATCTGAAGCGATTACCTGCCGCGCGCCTGGAGATTGTGTGTCCGCCGAACGGAATGTCTGTTGAACAGGATGTTGTGTTGCATCCATGAGAAACTTACACAAAAAGGAACGTACCATGTTTCGCAAGCTCATTTCATCCGCATCGCTCACAACGACTCTCGGTTGCGTGGTCGCACTGGCGAACCCCGTTTTCTACGGCCCTTCGCCGTATCTCGGCCCGTCCGACAGCCCGCTCCTGGCCAGCGGTGCGATCTGTCCCGACTTCGTGATCGAGGATTTCGAGCGCGGCGGAATCAGCGTAGCGGGGCTCACGGCTTCTTCCGGAACCGTGCTGTTTCCCGGACCGAGCACCGATTCGGTCGATATCGACGCGGACGGCATCAACGGCTCGGGCAATGCGGGGCATTCGTGGTGGTCGGGTTTTCCCAACGGTCAGCAGACAATCACGTTCACATTCTCGAATCTGCCGAGCGTGGCGGGAATTGTCTGGACCGACTCGTTCCAGCCCGAAGTTGACTTCGTGACGTTTGAGGCGTTTGACGGCTCAAACACCTCGCTCGGCACGATCGGTCCGACGTTGGTAGGTGATGGTCTGTTCACCGGCGGCACAGCCGAGGATCAATTCTTCGGGATATCTAACGCGGGCGGAATCCTGTCGATTTCACTGACGATGAGCAGCAGCCATAACTTCGAGATGGACCATGTGCAGTGGGGTTGCAGCGTGCCGGAGCCGGCGAGCGTGTCGCTGCTGGCCGCCGGAATGCTCGCGCTGCTTCGACGGCGCTGATCCGCGCGGTTCGGTCAGTCCTGCGACCGATGAACCGATGTGAGTAAGGGTATCGCACCGACGGGTGCGATGCCTCTGCTTTAGTGCGCCGCGGCGCGCATGACACGCTTGGTCGCATCGGTTACGCGCCCGCTAAATGACGTGCTATGCGATTGGCGCGGATCAAGCCCTTGCAAAGCGAGCACGCCTTCCCAGAAAAGCCGGTGCATGAACGACGGGCGCTTGAATGGGGCGCTGCCCGCGCTGAGTTTCGGAAGCAGCGATCCGAGCTTCACCAATCGGCCCGCAGTTCGAGCCGTGCCGACACTCACCGGCTTGGGCAGCGTGGGCAGTACCTGGTTGATGAACTGCAAATAGCGGATGAAATCGCGGAAGCGGGCCGGGCGTGATGTGCCGTGGAAATCGACCTTCAGCGTGTCGAACCAGCCGAGAATTTCGCCAAATGAGTGTTCCGTCTTGAACGGTACGCAATAGCGATCATAGAACCCGACCTTGTCGGTCATCGACATTTGCTCGATCGGCTTGGTGCCGTAGAGCTGATGGGCCACTTCGAAGCGACGTTCGAGATCGCCACCCGCACGGCGGATGATCTTGTTGTATTGGATATTGTGACGCCAGTGATTGGCCTTGTTGTAGACGTAAAACGCGACCAGCCCGCCGGGCCGCACGACGCGGCACATTTCGCGCAGGCCGCGCAGCGGATCACCCGTGTGATGCAGGACGCCCCAGCAGCATGCAGCGTCGAACGAGTTGTCCGGAAACGGCATCTTGAATAGGTCGCCTTCGACGAATGAGGCGCTCGCCATGCCGTCTTCGGCGGCGACCCTTTTGGCGATCTCGATCGACGCGGCGGAATAGTCAAGCCCCACGTACTCGCGCGCTCCGACGTGTTTGGCGATCATGATGTTGCGGCCCGTGCCGCAGCCGACATCGAGAATGCGCCCGTCGCGAATGACCTCGTCGAGGCCGAGAAACTTGTACTTGGCGACTTGGAAAACGAGATAGCCGAGCCGCTCGTCGCGCGTCGTCTGCGGGAATGGATAGGTCATGTAGAGATCGCGGATGGATGTCGAAATCGTCTGTAAGTCGGGCATTCTCGGCCTCCGAAGCGGGGCGAATGGTAAGCGAATCGCCGCAGCGCGGGTAAGCGGCTTCGATTCGCACCGATGCTTGCATCGGACGTGCCCGGCGGGCGCGTTCACAGACTGTGAATGGCCCGTTTACAGTGGATTTGGACCGAGAATCTCCAGCCCGTGCCGACCGCCGAGCGCGGCGATCTGCCGCATGGCTTCGTCGGGTACGAACGGCTGCCTGATAATCGCCAGAAACGCGGCGTAGAACTCCTCGAAATTGCGCGGTGGCGTGACGATGACGAGCATTCGAGCGGGGCGATCACCACGGTTCTTGAATGTGTGCGCGGTGCCGCGCGGCGCGAAAACACAGGTGCCGACGCCGGCGATGTGCTCGACGTCTTCGACGACGAATGTCACCTCGCCTTCGAGAATCCAGAATGTCTCGTCCTCGCGCGCGTGGCGATGCAGCGGCGGGCCGACGCCGGGGTCGAGCGTGTAGTCGGCCAGCGAGAGTTGATTGCCGGTGTCGGCTGCGGCGAGGTTCAGGATCGTCAAATCGCCGGGGCCGGGCATAGCGCGGCCTTGCGCAGCGGCGATCACGAGCGGCGAACCGGTTGGCGTCATGCTTCGTTCCTGTCGAATCATGGCGTCGGTTGTTTGAACAGCGACAGCTCGCTGATGGACGGACAGGCGAGCGACTCGACGATGCGTAGTCGCACGGCGTCGGCGGTCAACGGCTCGACGCGCAATATGCGGCGTGGGCCGATGGTCGTCTCGGCCGCAATCTCGCGCCACTTGCCATCAGCGCGGACATCGATTGCGAATTTCTCGACCCGCTGACCGAGAGCGACATGCTCGCGCAGCCTGATGACGTCGAACGTCACCGGCGCTCCGAGGTCGATGTCCGCCGCGCCGCTCGTCGTGCCGTCGTCGAGCGCCCAAAAAGTCGCCGGATCGCCATCGGTGAGCGCGGTCGGCGCAAAGCGTTTGTCATCGCCGCGCGCGGGGCCGGTTGCGGGTTTGCCGCGTGCGAGGTCGTTTGCGAAGGTCGCGTCGAGCGTGCGTCGCATGTCGCGAAGAGACGCAATGTCCTTGTTGTGAATCAGGCCGCGCCGATCGGGCGGCACGTTGAGCAGCAAATTCGCACCGCGCCCGACCGAGTTGTACCAAATCTCGACAAGTTGCGCGCCGGTTTTCACGTTGGCATCTTCGGCGGCGTGATAAAACCAGCCGGGCCGGATTGAGACATCCACCTCGACGCCCACCCAGTGCGTGCCGTTCTTGTCGCCGCGCGCCAGGTGGTCATGCGACACGCCGGGATACATGCCGACGAGGTTGATCGTCTGCCAGCTTTCGCGATCACTGTGGCCCGCCTCGTTGCCGACCCAGCGACACCCCGGGCCGGCGTCGGAGAAGATGATGATGCTCTGGTCGAGCTTGAGAAGCTGCGCGTTGGTTTCGGCCCAGCCGTAATAGGACTGTCGATCAATTATGCGACTGTCCCTGGCGCCGCCGTAGTAGCCGTCGCCGCCGTTGGCACCGTCCTGCCAAACTTCGAACAGCGGGCCGTATGTCTGGATCAGTTCGCGCCACTGTGCTCGGTAGTACTGAACGTACGCCGGGCGGCCATATTCGGCGTGATTGCGATCCCAAGGCGAAAGATAGAGGCCGACTTTCAGGTCGGCCGCGCGGCACGCCGCGACGAATTCGCCGATCACGTCGCCGTTGCCGTTCTTCCACGGCGAGGCTTTGACGCTGTGCTCGGTGTGCTTGCTCGGCCATAGGCAAAAGCCGTCGTGATGCTTGGCGGTCAGGATGAGCCCGCGCATGCCGGCGTCTCTGGCGACGCGGGCCCATTGCGTCGTGTCGAGCGCCGTCGGATTGAAGATAGCGGGCGATTCGTCACCCAGGCCCCATTCCCTGTCAGTGAACGTGTTGGTCGTGAAGTGGATGAAGCCGTAGAACTCCAGGTCGTGCCACGCGAGCTGCACCGGCGACGGGCAGGCACCGTGCGGCGGCGGCGGAGCGACGCCTTGTGCGAGGCATGAAGCACAGGGTAGCAGCGCGCTGAGGAGCAGCTGAATGGCGATTCGAAGTCTCATCGTGGCGAGTATATCGCCGTCGGCGAGCCGCGAATCAGTCGGCACTTGGGGGGGCACATCCAGCAAGCAACCCCGCGTGATGATCGGTCGGCGACGTTATCATAGGGGCGATACCGAACACACAACGCGGAGTTGTTATGCGAATTCGAACGGCCGAAAACAAGGATGCTGTTGCGATCGCCGACATTCGTGAACGAACGATCCGAACCATCGTCGCGCCGCTGAACCAGTACAGCGCGGACGAAATCGAAGCGTGGGCGTCGAATTTTTCGGCCCAGCACGTCCAGGCGTTCATCGAGCAAGGAAATTATCTTGTCGCCGAGCTTGAAGGACGCGTCGTCGGATTCGGCCGGTTGCAGATCGAGTCCGCCACTGAGGCGCTCGTGCGGGGCGTGTTTGTCGATGCGGACTGCGTCGGGCGCGGCATAGGATCGGCGCTCGCGACTGAGCTGTTGAAGCTGGCCCACACGCTGGGAATCGAGTCTGTCGAACTGGTCGCAACGCTCAACGCGCGGAGTTTTTACGAACGGCTTGGCTTCGAATTTCTCAAGCAGATCAGGCATGCGACGGCGAACGGGGCGATGATTCCGGGACTCCACATGCGCCGTCGGTTGTGATCGCGGCAGGCGATGCGCCTTCGAGCGAGTCTATCGTCATGTGGCGACGCCGGCGTTCGCGAATGGCGAATGCGCGATTGAGTGGCACGCGTTTGCAGTAGGCACGACACCCCAAGCGCGCGCGCTCGGGTTCGGAAGAGAAGAGTCGCGTCCTGACGCGCGCGGCTCGGTTTCGGCTCGCTGCGCTTCGCCGATCACTCGCTTGCGCGTCGCGTTCGGCTCGTGAGGCACGTTCCCTGAAATACGACCTCCGCGCGCGACAGCGATTTTTGCGTGCGTTGCACGCTCGCCGTCGGGCGCGGAGGCCCGATCGCTACTTCATTCGACTCATCGATCGGCAGCCTACTGCACGCACGCCCGACCGAAGCTCGGCAGGAGTGCGGCGAGGTCGCTGAGATCGACATCGCCGTCACAATTCAGGTCGCCGTTCTCCGGCAATGCGCCGTTGGTCTGGCCAAAGTTCGCCAGCAGCGTCGAGAGGTCAACCAGATCGACCTGCTCATCGCCGTTCACGTCCGCCGGGCAGTCCGAGCGGCAGCCGCCGACGAAGATCGACGACTTGTCGCACTCGGTGACCGACACGCCGCAGGACTCGGCGGTCGCGCACGCGTCGAGCGTGAATTTTTCCTGCACATCGAGGAACGTGCAGACAAACGTGATGCTCTCGCCCGGCGCGAGCGTCGCGAATGTGCGCGAGCAAAGCGGGATGCTGCTGTTGATCTCGATGTTTTCGAGTGTCGTTTCGCCGGTGTTGGTCACGACGAATTCGAAATCAACATCGTCGCCCGGCATAACGGTGCGCACATCGCCGCCGTCGTTCTGAATGCGCAGCCGCACCGAAGCGGGTGCGATTTCGACCGTCGCTTCGTCGCAAGCCGTCGCCGTCGCGCTCCCAAAATCGCCGGTCGCGCAAACTTCGTTCGTCACGTCTGCGGCGACATTCGGCACGACGCAGGTGTAGGTGTAGCTCTGGCCGGCGTCGAGTTCGCCGATGTCGATCGAACAGCCCGAATCGGCCGAGCTGATGACCGACACGTCGGTCAGATCGACGTTGCCGTCATTCGTAACGACGATTGTGAATTCGGCTGAACCGCCCGAGGCGCACGAACCGCCGCCGACGATGCTGATCGAAAGCGTCGGCGCCGGCGGAGCAAACGCGCAGCGGCAGAAACGCACGTCATTGAGGTTGATCTTGTCGGCCACGAGTTGCGTGCAACCCTGCGAATTGTTGATCACGATCTCGCCGCCGCTCGCGCCAAGCGACCAAAACGCGACGCCGTTGAGCACGGCGTTGTTGAAGTTGTAATGGCCGGCGTTGTCAGGTCGATCGGTGTAGAACAGCACGCTATTCAGGCCGATGCCGCCGTTGCCGACGAGCACGTTGCCATTCGAGATGTTGAACTTGGCATTGTCCGGAATGCGCACGATGGCGACGGCGTCGGCCGGTCCATTGAGAATCAGGTTCGAATTGTCGAGCAGGAAATCGTTGCCGTTCGTGAGCACGTCGATGACGTTGAGGCCGGGGGCGAGATTGATGACACGCGTCTGCGACTGAATCTGGCCGCCGCTGCTGCGCAGGTCGAGCGTGCCGGTTCGCAAAAGGGCGTTGATCGCGCCGCGGGCGCTGACCAGTTCGGCGAGTAGCGGGGCAAAGTTGTAGTTGCCGACCACGCCGGTCTGGCGCGGCTTATCGATGCGCGTGTTCTGATCGGCCTCGTTAGGGTTCACGTCGACGCCGTTACCCCCGGTGTTGTTGTTAACGCCGGGGTTCGTAAAGCCGCTGGACGTGAACGTATTGGGGAAGAAGAACGGGTCGTTGTAGAATGAGTTGGATGTGCCGACGTCGGCGGCGCTGCGGCTGCGCGCGACGCGAATGCCGAGATCGGCATAGACGCCCACGTCTTGCAGGTTGAACACGCCGTCGAAGTGAGTGATAGCGATGTTGCCGTCATAGCAGACGCCAGACGAGACGGGCCGCGCGATGAGCGGGATGTTGGGCACGTTGCCCAGCAGGCCGGGGCCGCCGCTGCTCCCGCCCGTGAGGAAGCCGGACGTGGACGGAACGGGAGCCTTGTTGGCGCCGAGTTCGAAGTTGTTGACGTTGACCGCTTGGCCGACGCCGGGGCGACCGTTGCTCTCGTTGACCGGGCCCATCCCGATGAGCAGATAGTCACGGCTGAACGTGGTCTGCGGCGGGAGGGCGGCGAGCAGGGTGCTCGATGCCAGAACGCCGGATAGCGCGACGATGCGCGTGGAACGGTCGAATAGTGATTGGACGATGGTACCCAAGAGACGCCCTCCTTCTCAAAGCGGTTGAGTGAGTGAAATGGCCCGATGCCGCTAGTCCGCAATGATAACGGCGGGTGAAGCGGGGTACCACGGAAATCTTGAGTTGGGAGCGGCGGTGCATATCAGGCGTTGGCTCAGGAGATTCGTCGAGCGCAAGCGAAGCGAAACCGGGTCCGGACCGCGATAGACTGTCGAATTAGCCGGCGAACCGCCGATTTTCCGCTCGAACACGGCTACATGGACCGCATCGTCGATCGCACGGACCTGCGTAGCGAAGTCGCTCCGATGATCGATTATTGCAACAAGTAACCGCCACGCTGCGCGGCCGGTTTCTGACCGTTCTCTCTTTACGTGCTTCACTATTTCCAATTTTTCATCCGGATGTTCGCCCCAATTCGATATCATCAAAGGTCGTCACAGCCGCCACGCGCCGAATACACGAGGGCGATTCCATGTCCAAACACTTCCAAACCGGCTCAATCACCACGTTGTTCATCGCAGCA
>JBJXFK010000221.1:0-13360 GCA_046155505.1 Phycisphaerae bacterium | reverse complement strand
TCTCGATGTCATAGACCGCGCCGACAATCGTCAGCTTCTTGGACTTCACGAGCTGCGACAGCATCGGGCTCGACTTCAGCAGATTTTCGACGCTCAGGAAAACGTTCGCCTTCACCGCCTCGGCGAGGAGGCCGTCGCCCTTCAAACCGGGATTGGCCCGCTCGGCACGTTCGACCGCCGGCTTGATCGAGTCAACGATTGAGCCGACGTTGCCCTCGATGTGGCCGTTGCTAGCCGCAGCCGCGACCGCGCCGCAGCCGCGATGGCCCATGACGACGACCAGCGGCGCGTGCAGATGCTCGACGCCGTACTCGATCGAGCCGGCCTGATGCTTGTCCGTGACATTTCCCGCAACGCGCACGACGAAGACATCGCCCACGCCCTGGTCAAAGATCACCTCGACCGGCACGCGCGAGTCGGCACACGAGAGAAAAATCGCGAACGGGTGCTGGCCACCCTTGAACGTGTCTTCGCGTCGGTCGCTGCCGGCCCGCGGATGATCGGGCTTTCCGCAAAGAAATCGTGCATGTCCGATTTGCAATTGGCGCAGCGCCTCAGCTCCGGCATCGGCACCGCCGCTGCTGGTCGGCGGATCGCCCGCGAAAAGCAAACACGTCGTGAGTAACGCCCCGATCGCGATCGTCCCAAACTTCGATTGAATTAGCATTTGCAGGAACTCCGCTGCGGCCCCGAAATACGCCCGCGCTGGCCCCGCAACCGGGCGCAATGGCGCGCGCGACGGGGCTGTATCGACGATTTGAAAGGGAGACTTGAGATAGCGGGTTTGCCGCTAAAGTCGTGCAGCAGGAGCGCCGATCAAGAGAATTTTGTCGCTTGGGGCAATCGTGCAATTCGCACGCGTAGCCATCAATCGCGCGCGCGGCGCACGATCCAAGACTAATCGGCTTTTTCCGCGCCCTTGCGAAACACCGCGACCAGATCTTCGACCGGCACAACGAACAAGCGGTTATCGCCCTCGAAATCCACGGGGACCGCGTTCTTGGGATTGAACAGCACCTTGTCGTACTGGCGGATCGGATAGTCTTCGTCGCGTTCAACGTGCGCACTGACGGCGACCACGCGACCGGTGATGGTCGGAATTTCGAGATTACCCGGAAGCTGAATGCCGCCCTTGGTGGTCTTCTTGTCAGCGTCTTTGCGAATCAACACGCGCTTGCCAACCGGTTCGACGGTCTCAAGCGTGCGGCCCGGGCTGGTTTGGCTCATGCCATCCCTCGTTTATACTTAATCACTCGCGTCGCTCAGCGCCTGTCGCTGCATGTGGCTAGCGATCGGCGGACGTTTCGCCGCGGAGAACTGTATTGCATCCCGACCTGCTGCGAAAGTTGCTCGACTCGCTCGCCGCCGGAACGACCGGCGTCGACGATGCACTCGCGCGCCTGCGCGATTTGCCGTTTGAGACGCTGGACCACGCGCATCTCGATCATCACCGCGCGCTGCGCTGCGGCTTTCCGGAAGTGATCTTTGGCCAGGGCAAAACCGCCAAGCAAATCGACGAACTGTTCGCACGGCTCGCCGACGCGGGCGGCAACGTGCTGGCGACGCGCGTTTCGCGCAAGGCCGCCGACCGCGTGCTGAGCCGATTTGCCGACGCCGAGTATCACCGTCGCTGCCGCCTGCTCACACTGCGTCAGAAACCGGCGCAGTGGTCGCAGACGCACATCGGCATCATCGCCGCCGGCACGAGCGATTTGCCGGTTGCGGAAGAGGCGCGCGTGACTGCCGAGTTGATGGACCAGCGCATCGATCTGATTTGCGATGTCGGTGTCGCGGGGCTGCACCGCTTGCTCGCACAAACCGATCGCATTCGCGCGGCGAGCGTGCTGATCGTCGTCGCCGGCATGGAAGGCGCGTTGCCAAGCGTCGTCGGCGGCTTGGTGGACATTCCGATCGTCGCCGTGCCGACCAGCGTCGGCTATGGCGCGAGTCTGGGCGGCGTTGCGGCGCTGCTGGCGATGCTCAATAGCTGTGCGGCGGGCGTGACGGTGTGCAACATCGATAACGGATTCGGAGCGGCGATTCACGCGGCGCGAATCAACCGCATCGCTGATCGAGCGGGCAAGCCGGGCGTGAACGGGCACGTCGCGACGGACATTCACGCCGAATCGCCGCAAGCGATCGACCCGATTGCGGTGCGATGACTGACGCCTCTTGAGAAGATTATTCGCGGCTGCGATCGCGATTCACCAACCAAAATACGCCCACGGCCCGGCTTCGTCGCACTCTGGTGGAATTTCGACAAAGCCGTCGCTGCGGGCGAGCGATACCACGTCGCCGCTGCCTTTGGTCACGACGATTTCGGCCTCGCCGTCACCGCTGAGCCGGGCAAGCCGATACCACCATAAGTGGAGCGACTTGCCATCATAAGGGTCGAACGTGACCATTGTTGCTTGATCCAGCGGCGTGTGCATGCCGGCGATGTGTCGCAGCATCGGCAATGCGATTCGCCGTGCCGTAACCGCCGTCGAAAGCGGATTTCCCGGCAGGCCAAAGATCGCCTGACCGGTTGCGGTAATCGCGCCGAGTACGGGTCCGCCGGGCCGCATCGGCAAACGATGGAATAACACCTCGCCGCCGACACGCCGCACGACATCCGGCACATAGTCGTGATCGCCGGCCGAAACGCCGCCGGTGAGCAGCACCGAGTCTGCGCGCTGCAACGCGCTCGCGAGCGCCGATTCGATCGCCGCCGGATCGTCTGCGATACGCTCTTGCGAAACGATTTCGACGAAAGCGTGTCGGCGCAGCAGCGCGGCGAGCAGCGGGCCATTGGAGTCACGAATTTGCCAGTCGCTCGCCGGCGCATCGATCGGCAGCAGCTCATTTCCGGTCACGATGATCGCAACCCGTACGCGCCGCCACACGCGCACCCGCGGCACGCCAAAACTCGCGAAGCCACCGACAACCGCCGGCGTCACGCACGCGCCCGCGCGCAGCACACTCGCGCCCGCGCTCAAATTTTCGCCGCGACGGCGAATATTCGCACCGATAGGCGGCGCATCGCAGCCAGGGCGCAGGCGAATTTCGTTCGCGGATTCTTCGACGTGCTCGCGCTGAATCACCGCATCGCAGCCGGGCGGAATCGCTCCGCCAGTGAAAATGCGCAGCGCGGCACCGACGGGCAGCGGCGGCGGTTCGCGTCCAATCTCCACCTCGCCTCGCACCGGCAACACGCCGCGCGACATCTCGGCGCTGCGCACGGCGTAGCCATCCATCGCGGTCACGTCGCACGGCGGACTGTCACGATCCGTGGTCAGCGGATCGGCGAGAACGCGTCCATCCGCGTCGGCGATCGGCAAGATCTCGCTCTCGGTCACTCGCCGAGTGCGCGGCAGCATGGCATCAATCGCAGCCTGCGGGCCGGCAAACTTCGGCGGCGGCGTGTTGGTTGATGAGCTCATGTCGGCCCGTCCGCGGCGAAGACCGCATGCTTCCAAATCGGCACGTCGCGTTTCAACCGATCGATGAACTCATCCATCGCGGCGAGCGACTCCTTGCGATGGCGGCTGTGAATCACGACGCGCAGCGAAGCCGCACCGACCGGTACACGACCGCGACTGTGCCACACGCGAAAACTCAGCACGCCATGCGCCGCGGCGACCGACACGGCAACGGCGAGCAACTCGCGTTTCGCCATGCCGTCGTAGGCTTCATAGTCGAGCGCGACCAGGGGCCGACCGTCTTCTGTGTGGCGAACAATGCCGTCGAACACGAGCGCCGCGCCGACCTCGTCGCGGAGTGGCGTATCGAGCGCCGCGAGCGGCGGAATCGGCCCGTCGATGATGGTGGCTTCGACGATCATCCGCCGGACACCATCGCGATGAGCGCGATCTCGTCACACTCGGACACTTCGGTCTCGTCGCTCACGTAGCGTTGATTCACGGCAAATCGGCCGGCGGACAGAAACGGTTCGAGCGCGGGCGACTCGACCGACAAACGCGAGCGAATGAGCGCGAGCGTCGGCAACGCTTGGACATTCAACTCGATCGACGATGCGCCGACCGCGCGAGCCGCCGGTCCGAAGAGTAACACCCGCACTCGCAAAGTCGATCTCCGCCGCGGCGCGATCAGTTGATCGCGACCGGCGTAGTTTATCGCGGTGCGGGGTGGGACGGGCGTTCTGTACGCCCGATTCACGCGCTTCGCGCGTCGCCTATGCACCGATGGCGACGATCGGCGAAACGCCTGCGCTCACCATTGATGGCGGAGGGTGTCGCGCGGTCGTCGATTCGCGAATCAGCAGCCGCGGGCGAACGACGTGTGTTTGCTGCGGAACGGTCGCCGATTGCATGCGACGTTTCATGAACTCCCACGCGTTCGTCACCAGTTCATCGACCGGCTGATTGACACTGGTCAGCGGCGTCGCGAGCAGCTCGCCGTCGGCGATCGCGTCGAAGCCGACCAGCTTTACGTCCTGCGGCACACGCTTGCCCAAATCCAGCAACCCGCGATGCGCTCCGATCGCGACGTCATCGTTGATGCAAAACACGCCGTCCGGGCAGCCGTGCTCGCGCACATGTTGGGCGATCGTGTGCCGCGCGGCGATTCGCGTTTCGTTCGGCGATTTGATCACGATCGGCGTCATGCCGGCATCGGTGATGACCCGCTCGAAAATATCCGCTCGCGCGAGCCGCACCTTTCGAATCGAACAGCCGGCGGACAGATGCACGATCTTACGGCAGCCCGATTCGAGCAGGTGCTCGACCGCATCGCGCACACCGGCTTCGGCGTCGAACGAGACGTGGTCGCGCTCGGCGGGAAAGTCGTTGCCCATTCCCACGAATGGAATCGCCCGACCGACGGCGTGCAGGAACCCATCAACCGGGGCACGCACGTCGACCGCGAACAAGCCGTCGACCGGCCAGACCGCGAGCGGGTCGATCGCCGCCGGCGTTCCGTGATCGTCGCCGCGATCGCGGAACGCACGCAGGATCATCTCATAGCCGTTCAACGCGGCATGCTCGGCCATCTGTTCCACGATGGCAGCGTAGTACGGTGCCGTCGGGTTGCGAATCCAGAGCGCAACGATGTTGGTCCGCCCTGTGCTCAGCCCGCGAGCGATCTGATTCGGCCGATAGCCCATTTCGGCCGCGGTCAGTTCGACTCGCTCGCGGGTCGCGAGAGAGATAAAGCCGAGGCCGCGTCGATTCAGTACGCGCGACACGGTCGCCTGGGAGATTTCCAGACGCTCGGCAATTTGTTTGAGTGTGACATTCACCTTGCGATTCGGGGGAGCCGCGCCCATCGGCCACCCTTTCCGCCCATTTGGCATTGGTTCGCAGCCGCCGTTAGGACGCGCCTGCGACGCATGTGTACACAGCCACGATGAACCAAATACGGCTTTGGTCGTACATCATCGGCTGAGACCTTCCTTGTGTACAAGCGTCATTTCGTAATCTTCTGACAAGATTTTCAGCAAATTTTGCGGGTAACCCGACCGCAACGTTGTATGCACAATGCACAATACCCCGGCAACCGCGCGATCGCGGCTGTCGGGGTAGTCACGTAAAATCAATACTGACAGTGCCTTACGCTTTCGTCAGCTCGCTTCGCACGGTCTCCAGCAGCTTCTGCGTCGCGCGCACGCCGTCCGGCTCGGGAAGTGGCTTGCCCTCATATTCAATACCGACGTACCCGCGATAGCCGGCATCGAGCACGATCTTCATCATCCGCCGATAATCGGTCTTGGTCTCGTTGCCCTTGTCATCGAACGCGTGACTTTTGGCACTCACCGCCTTGGCGAACGGCATCAGATCGGTGACGCCCTGGTAGCGGTCGTACTCGTAGAAATTGCCGAAGTCCGGCAGTGTCCCGCAACGCGGATGACCGACCCGCTTCATCACCGCCGCGAGCCAGTCGCCATGCGATGAGAGGCCGCCGTGGTTCTCGACGATGACGTTGATGTCCTGCTTGGCGGCGAATTCGGTCAGGCGGCGCAGGCCGTCGGCGGCGAGTTTTTCCTGCTCGTCGCGTTCGCCGCTGCTTTGGGCGTTGACGCGAATGCTGTGGCAGCCGAAGAACTTGGCTGCGTCGACCCACTTGTAATGGTTCTCGACAGCCAGCTTGCGCTTCGCGTCGTCTGCATCGCCGAGAGCACCCTCGCCGTCGCACATGATCAGCAGGACTTTCACGCCCGCGTCGTTGGCCTTCGTCTTGACCAGCTTCAGGTAGGCCTCGTCCTTGGCCTTGTCCTTCATGAAGATGTTCACGAACTCGACCGCGTCGATGCCATAATCCTTTTTGGTGCTTGGCGCGAAGTCCTCGTGTGCGAGTTTTTTGCCGAACAGCGTGTTGTGCAGCGACCACTCGGCCAGCGAGATTTTGAACAGTGGCTCTTTCGCCGCATCCTGCCCGAGCGCCGGCATCGACCCCGTGCTCATCAGCGCAACTCCTGCCGCAGTCGCGCGAAGCATGTCGCGGCGACTCATCAACTGGTTGTCCGGTTTCAACATGGTGTTCCTCGCGAGTGTGACATGCCCGACTCCATGCGCAAACCATACCGCGCGGCGGTTCGCGTGGCACATGCGGAAGGCCGGGTGCGCCGTCCATGCTGCCCATCCTGCATATCCTGTTCGATCCCTGTTCATACCGCAGCCGCGACCGACGCGCAGACCTTACTCACGTCCCCGAATCGCTTGGCCGATGAACCGGCGGAGTGGTGCGTACACGCTTTTCGGGAGTCGACTCGCGCGATGGTCGAGGTACACAAATTATACAAGTGGTTCACGATGGCCAAGGTCGCCGGCAGCTCGCGCGTCATTGGGGCGGCGCTCGAGCATGCCGAAGACCCGTGGTTCGGTCACATGATCGAGGCGTTGCTGGAGCGCGGCACCGACGAGTGCTGGGCCGAGGTAATCGGCCAATATCCGCGACTGAGCGAGACGCAGAGGTTGCGCCTCGCCGCCGACGGCGAGAAGCGCCGCGCCGCGATCGCCGCCGCCGCCGGCAACCCGAGCGTCACGGTTCGTCGCAACGCCTTCGTCGCGATCGAGGAAGAGCTGACGCCGCGAATGGGTTATCTGATTCCCGATGCGTTACGTGATCCGTCCAGCGAGATCCGCGCCGAAGCGGCCAAGCTGCTGCGCAAATTGGCCGAGATGGTGATCGCACGCGAGCCAGGCCCGAACGAGTCGGCCGAAGAGCGCGAGCGCCGTCGCGAAGATCGCCGCGAAGTGGTGCAGACGACCATGCGCGCGTTTCACACGCTGGACGTACACCACCGCGTCGAAACGGCCGAGATCGCGCTCTGGTTCGCGACCGATGCATCGGCCGAGATATGGCAGCACATCGACAACCATCGCTCGCGCACGAACATCGTGGTGAATGAGCATCTGCACGAATGGAATTCGCCGCGACTGGCCGCGTTTCTCATTTCCGCGCTGCGGCGCGATGCGTGGCGGGCAAAGGCGGCGGAAGTGTTGTCGGGCTGGAACACGCAAGGGCACACGGTCGAGCTGATGAGGGTGTCGTATCTGCTCGATGATGTCGAAACCGCGCGACACCTGTCGGCCGTGCGCGGTCGGGCGTGGTTCAATCACATCGGCAAGGACTCGCTTCTGACTGACGAGCAGCGCGCAGCCATCCCGCGCTGGGTACGGCACGTCGGCATGCAGGACGGCGAACGCGTGGCGCTGCTCAATCACCTGGTGGGCGCGGACGAGCTGCCCGTTCATCGGGCCGCCGTCTATGCACTGGCCGACCTGTCGACGAACGACGCGCGTGACATGGTGCGGCAGATTGCCGATAGCGCGTCGCCGCTCGCCGCGTTCGCGCGCTGGTGTACGCTGGGGCGCGACGCCGGCCTGGTGCGCTCGGCCGAGTCGTTCGCATCGCAGCAACAGAATGCGCGGCAGGCGCGCTGGGAGACGCCGCCTGCGACCGAGTCGGATCGCGATTTCATCCTGCTGTGGCAGGTGTGTCGCCGCACCGATCCGAGCCGTCGCGGAGATTTGATTCAATCGTTTCGCAGCAACGCCGACGTGTGGGCGGCGCGGATCAAGATGCACCTGAACTGTCCCGATCCGCGTGATCGCACGATGGCGCTGCAAATCATCAGCACGCCGTCGCTCGCGCTGCGCTATCGCCACGAACTGTCTGAGCTGGCCAAGGATTCGGTCGAGGGCATTGCGCGTCTGGCCGCTGCGCTGCTAAAGAGCGTGCAGCGCGGGGCCGCACCGACGCCGCGCGAAGCCGATGCGGGTGATGCGCGCGCGGACGGCGGGGACGAGGGTGCCCGTCGGCAACTGCGCGACTTGCTCGAAGAGATGGTGCACACCGAAAAGACCATCGAGGACGACGCCGCGGTGCATCGCGTGCGTGATCTGATCTCGCGCGTCTATCCGAACGCACGGCACGAACCCGAGCCGGCGGGAGCGGGCGCATGATGATGCTGGGTCAGCACATTTTCTCGCTGCTCGCGTTCGAGTCGTCGCGTGAGGATCTGGAAAAACTGCGCGAGGGTTTTCTCTCGCGACCGAGCGGAGGCGAACAGCTTTACTTCTGGGCGTGGGTGCTCGGGTTTCTGGCGTGCGTCGGCGCTGCGGTGCTGATCGCGCGGCTGATGAATCGCAAGAAGACTACCGTGCGGCGAGTCAAGCGGGTCGACTACCTGACGGTCGCGGTCGATGTGCTGGGCATCAGCGAGACAGACCGACGCACACTGATTCGCATCGCATCGCGCGCGGGACTGGAGCAGCCGGCGTCGATGCTGCTGTCGCCGATGAATCTGGCCCGCGCGGTGGCGCTGGCGACGAAATCGGCCAAGGTGCCGCACGCCGAGGAGACGGCGCAGCGGCTCTGCAAGCGACTGTTCGGTGCATCGCTGCCCGCAGCGGGTGAGGGTAAGACGCCGGCGAAGGCGGGTTGATCGCGAAGACCGCCGCGCACGTTACGTACCGCCGCGGCGCGTCAGTTGCACCATCGACGGCGCTTCGTGTTGCACGAGTTTGATCTCGCGACCGTAGAGGTTCTGAATCACGTCGCCGGTCAAGTCGCCCACCGCATGCGTATGAACGGTTCGGTTCACGCAGACTGCCGTTTTCACATGTTTCGATACAAAGCCGAGATCGTGTGACACCATGACGATCGTCAGCCGCTGATTCAACTCGCGCAAGAGCGCGTAAAGCTGCTCCTCGACATTGATATCGAGATTCGCGGTCGGCTCGTCGAGCAGCAGCAGGTCCGGCTCGCTGGCAAGTGCCCGCGCGATGAGCACGCGCTGCCGCTGTCCGCCGGACATGGCGGCATAGGAACGGGCGTGCATGTCCGACAGATTCACGTCGGCGAGCGCCTTGGCGGCGATCTCGCGATCGCGCTTGCCATATCGGCCAAACGGCAAGCCGCAACCGAGCCGCCCCATGAGCACGACATCCATCGCGGTCACGGGGAAACTCGGGTCGAGGTGTGCATGTTGCGGCATATAGCCGATGCGTCGCCGGGCGGCTTTCGGCTCGACGCCCAGCACGCGCACGCTTCCCTCGCGCGGCTCGATCAGGCCGAGCACGAGTTTGAGCAAAGTGGTCTTGCCGCCGCCGTTGGGACCGACGAAGCAGGCAAAGTCGCCGCCGGGAATCAGCAGCGACGCGCCGCGCAACACGGGCGTCGCGTCATACGCGAATGTAACGCCTTGCAGTTCGATCACAGGTTCGTGGCTCAACCGCCGGCGCTCCCTTGAAAAGCCTTGGAAACCGCGGCGGCCATGCGTTCGAGATTCTCGATGTAATCGGGCGCGAGCGGGTCGATCGACAGCACCGCACCGCCGATTTCCTTGGCGATCACCTCCGCGGCGCTCGTCGGAAATTGCGGCTGGGTAATGATCAACCGCACGTTGTCTTTCTTGGCCCGCTCGATGATCGTCGCGGCCTCTTTGGGGCTGGGTTCGCGGCCACTGACCTCGATCGCGACCTGTTTGAGGCCGTAGCGGTCGGCGAAATAGCCGAACGACGGGTGATAGGCGAACAGCGTTTGGCCCCTCAGCGGCGCGAGCGCGGCGGCAAGGTGCTCGTCGAGTGCGTCGAGTTCGGCGTGGAACTTGGCCAGATTCGCGTCGAACGCGGCTTTGTGCTGCGGCAGCAATTCGCTCAGCGCGCGGGCGACCGTGGCGGCCTGAGTTTTCACCAGCGTCGGATCGAGCCAGATGTGCGGGTCAGGCTCGCCGCCATGATCATGGTCGTGATCGTGATCGTGAGCGGTACAGGTTTCGCTGTGGCCCATGACCCGCGTCTTCACGCCGTCGCGCGTGTTCACAAGCCGCACGCGCTTCATGTTCGGCAGCATTTTGGCGAGCATTGCTTTTTCGGGCGACGAGCCAATCGCGAAGTAGAGCTTTGACTCAGCCAAGTCGGTCATCTGTCGCGAGGTCGGTTCGAAGACGTGCTCGGACTGCCCGGCGCCGATGAGCACATGCACATCGACCAACCCGCCCGCGACGCGATCGACAAAAAACTTTTGCGGAATCAGGCTGACGAACACGCTGGGCCGCTCGGCCGATACTGTCGCTTTTGCGCTCGTGTCGGCGGGCGGTGCGGCCGGCGGCGGCGCGGTTGGCGAGCAGGCCGTGACAAACGTCAACGCGATGATGATTGATACGAGCCGCAACATTAGCGCCGTGCTCCTTTGTCGCTCGGGAATTTTGACTTTCGTGGTCGCGCAGCGTGCGTGTGATCGCATCCGGGGCCGCACTCGTGATCGGCGGGCAACGGTTGCCGGCCGTGGACCGCCGGCTCGGGTCGCGTGGCACAGACAAGATGCCACTCATGGCAATCGTCGCATTCGGCGAGACCGTGGTCGGCGATGAAGGCCGACCAATGCTGCTTTTGATTGGGTGTGAGAATGCCGCGCCCGCGACAGAGCGGGCAGACATTCTCGAGTGCGGCGAGGACGGCGTTGCGGATGAACTCGGATCGGTTGCGAATTCCGCCGAGGGCCGCGAGCAATGAGGGATCAGCCTTGAAGGTGATGATCTCCTGCCCTTTTTCCTGTGCTTTGTCCGGCGTGGCCATGACGCTCCTCATTGTTGATATCCGCCGCGACGGCGGGTATTACAGAATATTACGCGGTGCCGGGGCGTGCGGCCAGATGGGCAACTTCAATCGTGCGAGCGAGTGGACACGGATTTTGACACGGGCTCGGTTCGACGTCGCAAACCGAGCCCGACGCGCAAGCCAGGTCTTCTCGGGTGCGTGGGAGAAATCCTAGCTTGCGCGCCGGGCTCGGATTGATGCCAAATTCCGTAGCCACACCCAAACCGCAGGGCGATATCATTGTCGATGTCCAGATGCGAGAACCCGCGATACAAGGCAGCTTGAGAAATGCCCGAGAGCTTGATTGTCGAGATCGAAGACGAAGTGACGGCGATGCGTTTCAAGGATCCGTCGATGCTCGACGCGCTGGCGATTCAGCGCATCGGCAAGGAACTGAGCGAGCTCATCGAGACGGCGACGACCAAGAAAGTCGTGGTGAATTTCGACGGCATTCGCTTTCTCTCGTCCGAAGCGCTGCGCGTGCTGATCGGCCTGCGGTCCAAAGCCGACAAGGCGGGACGCAAAGTGGCACTGTGCGGCATACGCCCGGACCTGATGCGCGTCTTTCAACTCACCAATCTCGACAAGCTGTTCACGATCTTCGACAACGTCGACACCGCCAAGGCGAAACTGTAGAGCGCGAGGACGTCACACGGGCACGGGCAGCGACGCCGGTCGTTGTTTCGCGCGAAACTCGTCGGCTTTCGCCGGATTCCGGGTCTTCTCATGCAGCGCGATCAGCAGCGTAACGACGCGCTGCGTGCGTTCGTGATCGTCGCCAAACGTCTCGTGCAAAATCGCATACGCGCGATCGAGCGTCGTTTGCGCCTCGTCGAATCGACCCGTTTCGGTGAGTACGCGCCCCAGGCCGCCCAGCATGACCGCCGCCCGCCAGTGCGATAGCTGCTGCAACTGCTCTATCGACGCCAGCGCGGCTCGATAGTTGCGCTCCGCCTCTGCCCACTCGCCGCGGTCGGCGTGATAGCCGCCAAGGTTGGTTCGCGCCAAAATGACCGGCTGCGCGTTTTCGCCGAGTGCTGCGGCCCCGTCGCGAATTACATCCAGCCAGATCGCGACCGCCTCGTCCGAGCGTTTCAGCTCGTTTAGCACGAACGCCAGATTTCCGGCCATGATCAGCGTGCGCATGTCGCCCGCGCCGACCACGCGGATCAAATCCTGGCGAAGCGTCCGCCCGATTTCCGCCGCCGGCTCGAGCTGTTTCAGGTCGATCATGCTGCACATCACCTGATTCAGTCGCAATAGCGCCGATGGGCTGTGCGGCCCGGCGAACGCGACCTGTAATTCGTAAACCTCCTGATTCATGCGCAGCGCATCCTCGCCGCGGCCAAGATAGCCGAGCGTGTCGGCCAGATTGCCCTTGGCCGAGAGCGCAAGCGGATGCCCGGCTTCGAGCGTCGCGTCGATGTCGTCGACCACCTGTTCGAGCAGCACGAGCGACTCGGCCACGCGCCCGTTGTCGCCGATCATCTTGGCCAGATTCATTCGCGCCTGCAGCGATTCCGGATGAAGCGGACCAAGCTCGAGCCAGCGACCGGCAATCACTTCGCCCAGAAGTCGCTCGGCCTCGGCGGGTTGCCCCAGCGTTTGCATCGCGATCGCCAGGTTGTTGGCGCTATGTAACGCGTCAACCGAATGCGGTCCCACGATGCGCTTCAAGCCCTCGTACGCCGCGCGATAATACTCCGCGGCCTCGGCGACGCGACCCTGCCAGTCGATGTCGTAGCCGAGGTTGTTCATGGTGTTCAGCGTTCGCCGATCGTCCGGGCCGAGAATGCGGCACTGCACGTCGAGCATCTGTCGAAACAGCGCTTCGGCTTCCGGGTGCTTGCCGCGCTCGGTGAGCAGACTGCCGAGATCGAATTGCGCCGCGAGTGTCTGCTCGTGCTCCTCGCCGAGGTGTTGCAGTGATTGCTCGTACGCCCGCCGCAGTACCGGCTCTGCGGCATCGAACAAACCGAGCGTCCAATAGTCGTAGCCAAGCGTGTTAGCGAGTGACGCTTGCACAATCGGCTGATCGGCGAACGCGGTGTCGAGGCGCGCGAGGGCCGCGTCGAGCATTTCGCGCATGGGCGTGATGTCGCGGCCGGGGTGCTTCCACGGATCGACGAAACGCAGCGTCGAATTGAGAAACGCCACGGTGCGCTTGGCTCGCTCGGCTTCGGCAGCGGTGGCCTCGTGCGCGAGTTTCTCGGCGCTGCGAGCCGTCTCGACTGCCGCCAGCCGATCGGCCGCGAGTCGCTCGGCGGCGATCGCGCGTTGCCAGAGCATCGCCATCCAGACGGTCGCCGCGATCGACA